>NZ_BAABGS010000012.1:0-284934 GCF_039541695.1 Chelativorans composti
GCAAGCTCAACTCCACCGACGTCATCGACGTCCTGTCCGACCTGTTCATCCTGCGCGGCGTGCCTGAGCACATCCGTTCCGACAACGGCCCGGAGTTCATCGCCAAGGCTGTACGGGAGTGGATCGTAGCCGTCGGCGCAAAGACAGCGTTCATCGAACCTGGAAGCCCTTGGGAGAACGGCTACTGCGAGAGCTTCAACTCGAAGCTCCGCGACGAACTGCTTGACGGTGAGATCTTCTACAGCCTCGCCGAGGCCAAGATCATCATCGAAGCCTGGCGGCGATACTACAACACCGAGAGGCCACACTCGTCGCTTGGATACAAGCCACCGGCACCCGAGGCCATCATCTGGCCTGCGCCAGCAAGCGGAGCAGCACCGTCATCTGCCCAGGCAATAGCCCCAAGGCCGATCATGAACTAAGATTGAAACCGGACCACCCTATGGGGTCAGGCCACTTCGAGCTGTTCACCAAATCTTGGTTAGCCAGCAGCACCTTAATCGGATCAGGTTTTGAGCTCACAAACTTGGATGCCCATTGGTGCAACATTTCAGATAAAGCTTCGCCTGATAAGGTAGTATTCTGATCTGGAAGATTTGCAAACTGTTTTTCAACATATTCGCTAAAGTCATGATCTATTAGAAGTTCTTCTTCGATATACATTTCGTACTCCTTTGCTAAAATTTCAACGGCAGAAATCTCGTCCCGCAGGTTTTATTCCGCTCTCTTGCTGTTTACCTGTGATGCTCGACCTTTTCCGCATCCGCATTGATCCGCTTCGACTACATCCTTGGCCGGGTAGCCATGCACTGTGCTCGTTCCACTGATCATTCTGTTTAGAACAGAAAACCACAAGCACAGTGGGAACCGAATGCTTCAACCTTGGCAAAGGGATGCTTGGCAGGCTATGTGAGACTAATGACGGGAGGCATTCATGCGGAAAATTCTGGTAGCAGCAATCTTGGCGGCATCACTCACTACCGCCAGCGCGCAACAGCAAGACTTCGACGTCGCTCCAATCATTGAGTTGTTTGCCGACCAGTTACCAGACATCCGGAATACGGTGCGAAAGTATGACGAGGCTCCTGAAGGCGGGCTGCTGACCTACTTCGACAAGGACAAGTACCAGAAGGACCTCAACAAGGCCCTGGACTACGCCTTCTCCTCCATCGCGCCAGGTATCTATCAGGAAACACGCAAGCGCCTCTTTGAGCTCGACAAGGCGCTCGACAAGGGTAGGCAGGAACGATCCGAACTGGTCATCAAGATGGAGCTGGCGCGAGAAGGCGGCGATCCTTCCCTTGTCGACCGCGCTCTCGGTCGAAACGCCCCAAAAGGCTCACGCGAATTCTATCAGAGTAAGATAGAGAAGCTCGACAAGGAGATCGCGGTGAACCGCGCCGGGTTTGCCGGAGGCTGATTTGGTTTAGTTACGCGGCCATGGCTTCAGTTTCCAGAGCCGCGTAGAAGTTTGCCTCGGCTTCGGCGGGCGGGATGTTCCCGATCGGCTCGAGCANTCATTCGAGGGTTGCGTATTCCACGGCCTCGAAGCTGCGCCAGTTCCCGGACCTCGTGAAGCTCACCGCGGCAAAGACCTGGAACGGCATCCTGCCGGCGACAATGGTTCCGAACGGCGCCGTGCCGTTCGTCGAAGTGCCTGCCGGTCGTTGATCCGCCTTGCGACCGGTGTGCGAGGGTGGGGCCTCGCGCCCCACCTTTTTTTGTCGGCGCGTCCCACGAAGTCCCGGCCTGATCCAACCGACACATGCGCTTGCATGTGCGACGATTGAGCGTCAGCAACAACGGAGGCGCATATGCACTTTTTCTATCCCTCTGCTCCCGAAGAACCCGCGCGCCACTGAACTCGAGAAGCGACAGGCGCGCCTCGAAATGACGATTGCGGAGAAGAAGCTCGCCTTCTGGTCCCGGCACCCGAACTTCGACAAGGAAGAAGCGATGCGGGGCGTCGAGGCGCTCAAGCGCGCCTGGGGCAGCGGTGAACGCGCCGCATAGCACCACGCGCGCTCCAATGCGATAAATGCTATAACAAGATAGCTATCTAGCTAGATAGCCGGATAGCTACCTACACCTTGGTTCAACGAAAGGAGAAGCTCATGAACCGCCGAAATCCGGTCGCCCGGGCTCTTGCCCAGCAGTCATTGCGCCAGAAGATTGTCCGGCCGAAGGAAGGGCCGTGGTTCCTACAGCAGGAAGGGCAGAAAGGCCCATGACCACCAACTGAACTGCTCCGGCGTTCCGCCGCCGGCGATGTCGATCCGATCGCCACAGTTCTGTTTCAACAGGAAGCCCCTCCCATGCTCAAGACCGTCATTGCAACCGTCGTTACGATTTTGGCGAATGACTACGCGACGCAGGACGATGCCCGTGTCGTCCATCATCAAATCATGACCTCGGAACAATGTCAGGAGTGGCAAGCCGGGAAGCGCCTGTCGAAACAGCCTGTGGTAGATCGAGCCACGAACCGCCGGGTTCTGAAGGTCTACTACGAGTGTATGCCTATTTCGATCGGCATCGAAGCGGACGAAGCCGTGGTGAGTTCGCTGTCGGTTGAGGGCAACTCCGGGACCACGATCGCGCCGTAATAAAAGATCTCCCGCACGAACATCTGGATGTCGATGCTGGTGCAGTGGACGAGTTCCTCATAGGAGAAAACCTTGCCCATGCGACCGAAATATTCCGAGCACGTGGCTATAAGATCTTGCTCTAGCTGGACCCGTCCGTGGGGGCCGATCAGTGGCGAGAAGCATTCTTTCCAGAATTTGTCCGCCTCCTCCGTTTCCAGCTCGGACCAATGGTCCTCGTCTATGACTGGATAGGATTCGAGCTTGGCGGCGATGTCGTCGGCGATTGCAAGCGCTTTGCTGTCGCCCTCATGGATCGCGATCCATTCGATCCAGCCGACGGCCCAATGTGACTCGCGCACCACCTTGACGGTCTCCGACTCCCCGCCCAATGCGGTGATCATGCAGGAAAAGTTTGAGCGCGCCAGCGCGTCGCTGTCACGATGCTGGCCAACGCCCGCGGAACAGTAGCCTGGCCACGATGCGCCAATGTAGCATTCCGGACGGGTCCAGCGCTTTAGGTGTTTCGGTGTGTAATTTTCCATTTCGGTCTCCTCCCTAAAATTCTACATTGTGGCTATGCCAACAGCGGCATAGCTGGACGCGATGACAAAGGCGAGATCAAGACCAGAGGCCAGTCCACGTCCTTGGGCCGGCCGTATGACCTCCTTCTGGGCGCGCATTGGCACCAAGAGCTGTGGTTGCCGCGAGCCATCATCAATAACGCACTGAAAGGGTTCGACGAATACGCGAAGAACAGCCTGAGAGCGGTTCCGTCACGGCCAAGCCAAGTGCTTTTCTTCATCCACCCTAAGCGCGGGATTACGTCTCGCTGGAGCGTCCTTGTTGAGGAGCCGAAGGTCGAGGAGAGAACAGATTGGGTGGCTTTACCTGCCCGTGTAGGATAGGTGCCGATACGACTTTTACGATGGCTTCCCGGCCTTTTGTGCCGGAAAATTAAAAGTTTTTTACATCCACGAATCGCAGGGGGCTTACGTTAGCATAAATTTGTCGCTTTTTGTCGTAAAAAATTGACAAACATCGATCACGGAGGGATACGACACATGGCACGTAGAAACATAATTCATGCGGAACCGAGTGGGGGTGTCCCAGAGAACGCGCCCAAGGACGTCGTTGCCTTGGAGTTTGCTCGCCGCCTGCAAGCGGCCATGGTGGCTAAGGGGTGGAACCAGAGCGATCTGGCGAGGGAGGCGTCCAAATTCATGCCGCAGGGCAAGGCGGTGCACCGGGATAACGTCTCCGTGTACGTGAACATGCGCGCGCTGCCGGGGCGCGAACGACTGGAGGCCATGGCCAAGGCCCTTGGCGTGGAGCCTACGGACCTGCTTCCGAACTCCATCCGCCCTGCGCCGAAAGCCGCGGTTCCGACGCGCGAGGTCAAAGACCTGGGCGGCGGTCGGGTGTGGTTTCGCGTCAACCAGGAAGTGTCCTGGCCTACTGCCATCAAAATCCTACAAATGCTCGAAGAAGAAAGCCGTGCGCATTAGTGAGTTCGCCGCCGCGGTAGGAGTTTCCGTCAGAACCGTGGCCTGCTGTGTCAGCGAAGGGAAGTTCACACCATCCTACAGGACAAGAGGCGGGCATATGAGATTCGGAAGGGAGAAGATTCAAGAATGGCTAGACCTAAAAGGCCAGGCCCGTGGCTCGATACGAGGGAAAACGGCATCCATTATGCTTGCTGGTACGATGAACGCACAGGGGAAACAAAGCGCATCAGCCTACGTACGAGAGATAGTGCTGAAGCGCAGGCTCGTTTCGCGGAGTTCCTGATCAAGGGCCACGAAATCCGGCGCGGGCAGACCGGCCAGCTTACCGTCGAGCGGGCGTTGGACGACTACTTCGAGGAGCACGTAGTGAAAAACTGCGCCGACGCGCAGCGCCAGAAGGACGCCATCGCGCACCTGAAGGCGTTCTTCAAGGACGCGCCCGTGACCTCGATAGACGTGCCGACCAGCCAGGCGTACACGGAGGCCAGGGTGACGGGCCGGATAGGCGGAGGCAAGCGCCGGAAAAAGAAAGAGGCTTCCCCCTCGACCGTTTGGCGCGAGCTGAATGTGCTCGTGGCCGCGGTCAACCATGCCAAGTGGATGAAGCGCACCGACTACGATGTCCAGGTGGACTACCCGCAAGAGAAGCGCCTTGGCGAGGACGACGAAGCCCCTTTCTATGACCGGGAGGAGCTGTTCCGGATCTTCGAGGAGGCCGCGATATGGGCCGAGGAGGAGCGCGAGAAGTCCCCCGACGACCCGAACGCCGGCGAGATCGAACCCTTCATCACGCTCCTGTACTACACCGGCGCGCGTCGGCGCTCGATCGAGAACCTGACCCGAAGCCAAATCCGGATGGATCAGAAGCGCATCCTCCTGAAGCAGCCGGGGAAGGTGGACACGAAGAAGCGCCAGCCGATCGTTCCGATTCTGAAGCCGATGGAGCCGGCGCTGAAATTCCTCCTGGCCACGGGCAGGGAGGGGCGACTGTTCCGGTGCTCGGACTTCTACCGGCCGTACCGCGAATTGATGAGGCGGGCGGGTATCCCCGACTTCAAGGCCCACCCCCACATCATGCGCCACACGAGAGCGACCCATCTCCTACAGGAGGGGAAGCCCATCTACTCGGTGGCACGTCTCCTCGGAGACACACTTGCAACCGTCGAGCGGGTCTACGGGCACCACTCGGCAGATCATCTTGGTGACATTTTAGAGGAGGAATGAGAATGCTTGAGGTAGCTGGCGGAATCCTGTTGGCCATTGCGGCCCTGTTCGTGATCGCCTTCCTTTCGCCGATTCTGCGAGGGATCGGCTCCCTCGCGGCGGCTGCTTTTGTCGTGATTCTGCTACTTGTACAATTGGCCGGTTACTGATCAGTGAACGGTTGAATTTGTCGTGATTTTCCATACGACATCGCCAAAAAAGCCAATGAAATCAATGTCGGATGGGCGCCCAACAATTGTGGATTGGCCCTTTCACGGCGGAAACAGGGGTTCGATTCCCCTTGGGCGTACCACCTTCCTCCACGATATTCATTGGTTTGTTGCTTGACGCGGTGTTTCAGCCGGATCTGCGTCATGGCCCATGCGGTGCCGGAAGTGCAGAATCCGATTCTCGGCCGAAGCTGCGGAAAAATAGGGGATTGGGGCGCGGAGCCTGCGCTTGTCAGCAGTACCTGTCTTCCGCGACCTGCATGGCCTGGGGCCTTCGGAATTCCTGACATGGCCTGTCGGACTTACAGTGTTACAGCATGCGGACCCCAACGGGCGATCCGTATGCGTTCGCGTAGCGTAGCCTCGCAGCCCAACCCGATGCAGGTAGAACGTCTCGACCGTATCGTAGGTGGAGACTTGGGCCGTATTGCGCTTGTCGGGCACAAAGCACTGGACTGGCGATTGGCGTCGTCGCCGGCGGATCAGGTTGCGACGGAGAACCACTTCCGCGGCGTTTCGGAAGCCGGCGAAGGCCGCATGGCGGGT
The DNA here is from genome assembly GCF_039541695.1 of Chelativorans composti. Classification (NCBI taxonomy): domain Bacteria; kingdom Pseudomonadati; phylum Pseudomonadota; class Alphaproteobacteria; order Hyphomicrobiales; family Phyllobacteriaceae; genus Chelativorans; species Chelativorans composti. The sequence goes on from NZ_BAABGS010000012.1 coordinate 6,070, forward strand.
CATTCTCATCGGCGCGCTGCTTTGGAGCGTTTCGCGGCCCGCGCTCGCGATTTTCATCAGCGAGGATTACTACCGACTGTTGGGAGGGCAAGGGACCGATCAGGCCGGCTACGTGGCGGACATCCTGCAGGTCATGCGGAGCCTGCGCGAGGCCAGCATGGCCCCGCAGTTCATGTCCGTCGTGCGCATTCCGGGCTGCACCGGTACCTGGCTGGGTGACAGTGCCGACGGGAGTGTTTGCTACATCCTGACTGCGGCCCATTGCGTGGAGCGAGGCGAGGTTGGGACCTATGATGGCCAGGTCGTCCTGCATCGGCTGTCTGACGGCAACTGGTCGGCCGGGGTGGTGGCGAGCGGGGGAGGAACCAGTTATCGGCCGGCGGACGTGGCGGATCTGGATGATTCATTTCCGCCCGCCAGGGACATCGCCATTCTTACCGTTCCCAAGGTTGCGGATCTCACGCTGCCTGACGGTACGCCGGTGGCGCGTCCGCGGCTCTACATCGGCACGAATGTGGTTGGCAAGCCTGTGACATTGCTTGGATATGGCACATGGGGTGTCGCAGGCGTCGGTCCGCTGGTTGCGCCAAGTCCGGATGCGCCGGAACCCAGACGGTCGATGGGAGAGTCAATCATCACGGAGATCTTTGGCGGGGGTGCACTTCGCGCGGGTTACGATGCAGCCAATGGAGGAGCGAGCGGGAAGTGGGCCCGCTCGGGCAGCGGCGACAGCGGATCGGCCTGGTGGCAAAATCAGGGCGGCGTGTGGTCGATCATCGCCGAAATGCATGGTCAGAACGGGGTGGCATCGTCAGGCGCCAGCATGAGCGATCACTGGCAATGGATCCGTTCGATCTTTCCCGATGTCCTGCTCTACGATTACCGTGATGCGCCGGTAACGGATTTCGAGACCCATGTCTTCGACAACCTGCTGCTCCAGGCGGCGGCTGCGGGCTCCCTTGGAACGGGTCTGGTGAAGGTGGATCCCAAGGGTGAGCTGTGGACCGTGGTCGACAACGCCCTCGACATGAACGAGCTCTTCAACGAGGGTCTGGTGATCACCCGGAACGGCAGCACGCAAAAGGTGAGCCGGCTTGAAGGGACCGGAACGCTTAGCCTGGAGGATACCTCCCGTCTGATTGTCGATATGGCGCAGGACGGTGCCTACTCTGGACCGATCCAGGGGACCGGCACGCTGGTCAAGACGGGTGCAGGAACATTCAGCCTTTCAGGTCCCGGTGAGAACTTTACCGGCTCCGCCGATGTGCAGGCGGGCACGCTTGTGGTGGATTCCGGCTTCGCCCACGCTCGTGTCGATGTAGGCCATGGCGCCACGATCGCCGGCAACGGCGTGCTCGGGTCGCTCACGGTTGCCGGCACGCATTCGCCCGGCACACCCGGTCTGCCGGGTACGCTCTCGGTCTCCGGCGACGTCACCTTCATGTCGGGGTCACTCTACGACTTTCAGATCGACAGCACGGGCGCGGCGGACCGTCTGGTTGCCGGCGGAGCCGTCCATATCCTGGGTGGTGTTCTCCAGCTTACTGCCGGCGACGAGGTCATCCTTGAGGGCCGGCGCTATGAGGCGATCACGGCCGCGGGCGGGGTGAGTGGAACCTTCGACAGCTTCACCACCAATCTGGTTTTCCTGATACCCCAGTTGCAGTACGAGACCGGCGCGGTGGTGGTTTCGTTCTTCCGCAACGAGGTTTCCGCACCGGCCGTTTTCGAGAAGCGGAACCAGAAGGCGGCAGCCGCCGCGGTTGACCGTCTGCCTGAAGGGCATCCGCTGCGGCAGGTCATGCTGAGCTCCTCCTGGGATGAGCTGCAGCACCTCTTCGAGCGTCTGCCGGGCGAAATCCATGCCAGCACCTTTGCGGTTCTGACAGGCAGCACCGGGGCCCTGCCGGATGCAGCGCGAGACCGCTTCCGGCTTGCCACTGCGGAAAGCCCGGAGGGTCTGGGCTCCTGCTGGAGCCGGGACGATCCCGGGCGGCTGGATCTGCGCTGTGTCCAGCCGAAGCGCCGGATCTGGACGGCCAGTCAGCTCACTGACGAGTCCTTTGCGGCAGGCGAGGCGGGCGGAACCGGCGTGGATGCGAGTTCAGGGACTTTCCTGGCGGGTGTGGAGGTAACGGATCACGGCCTCTGGATGGTCGGCGCCGCCGCAGGTTACTCCTCGCTGGAGTTCGCCAACCGGCGGGAGGCGGGTGGATCCGGCCGCAGCTTCCATGGAATGGTGTACGCGATGTCGACGGATGGTCCCGCGCGATTTGGGGGCGGTCTGTCAGCCAGTCTTCACAGCCTCGCCATGGGTCGCCGCGTCACGGGAAAGTTCTTCGACGAGAGACTTAACGCCGCCGCCGCCGGTTCCACGCTCCAGGCCTTCGTGGATGCCAGCTTCGAGATGGGTGACGAAGTGGTCAGTATCTTCCCGCATATGGGGCTGAGGATCGCCCGGACATATCTGGCGGAGATGCCTGAAACCAGGGGGATCTCCGGCCTCATGGCCGTGTCTGGAGCCCACCTTACCGCGGAGAGCAGGGTGGGGGTCCGTGGCGAGTCTCGCGTGAGGATCGATGATCACATGTCCCTGAACCTGCACGCCGGTCTCGCCTATGAGGCCGCGCTGGTGGGGGAGCAGACGTCGCGCCGGCTGAAATTTCTGGACACGAACTCGGCCTTTACGGTGTATGGAGCCCAGGTTCCGGTGAATACGGTATCCGTGGAGGCGGGGGTGACCGCAGAGTTCGACGGGCTGAACCTGGATGTTTCCTACACCGGCCGCAACCAGGGCGACGAAATGAGCCACACAATCTCCGGTGCAATCAACGTGCGGTTCTGACGGTGGAGGCCGCTTCTCGCCCGGCGCCGCAGCTCCTCTCCGACGGATGCGGCCTGGCGAACGACACCGCTGAGGGTCTGCCCTGTCTCCCGCCTGGTCGCGACTGGCTCTGCCTGACTGCGCTCCATGCTGGTGGTGTTGGTCATGAACCGTCGCACCGTGAGCCCGCCGCCCCCTTCGTTTCGCTGAAACGTGAAAAGGGCGTTTGGACCTCAGTCACCGGCACCGAGCCGGCCTTCGGGCCAGCCGCAATATGTCTCCCGTTAGAAAAATGTGATGAAGTCTTGGTGGCGGATGTTTCCCGAGTGTATTGCCTTGCCAATAGAAAAAGTATTCATCATATGATAGTTATCAGATGAACCAATTCGGAGCTCCAGGACTCCGAACGGGTTCCCGCGAAACGTAACAAGTTGAAAGATGTGATGGGCGGGGCGATCGACGTGGTTATCACCTGGGTCGATGGTGATGATCCGGTTCACAGGTTCGGGCGCGCTGAAGCGCTGGCAGCGGCCGATCTGCCGCAGGCCCGACGGCTGAACGGCACGGAAGAGACGCGCTTCGCCAACAGTGGTGAAATCTATTATTCGATCGCGTCCATTCTGAAGTATGCGCCCTTTGTCCGGCGCATCTTCATCGTTACCGACAATCAGGTTCCGCCACATCTCGAGGATTTCACGGCGCTGGGAATCTGCGACCCGGGCCGAATCCAGGTCGTCGACCATCGGACGATCTTTGCAGGTTACGAGGAATATCTGCCGACATATAACTCATTAACGATCGAAACGATGATCTGGCGCATCCCCGGTCTGTCGGAAACCTTCCTCTACCTGAACGACGACGTCTTTCTGAACGCGCCGCTTTCTCCAGCCGATCTTGTGACGGACGAGGGAAAGCTGGTCATCCATGGCGAGCTCCGCTCCGTCTATCCGCTTCTTTTGAAGGGGCTTCTTCGCCGCATCCGCACCCGCTACCGTCTGACGAAGAAGAGCTACGGAGCGCATTTCAAGACGGCGCAGGTTCTCTCGGCGCGGCTGTGCCGGCTTTCCCGCTACATCCAGGTGGGGCATACGCCTCACGTTCTGCGGCGGTCCGTTTTCGAGGCGTTCTTCCGCAGCCACCCGGATGCGGTGCATCGTCAAATCGCCCCCAGGTTCCGCACCATCGAGCAGTTTCTGCCGGTTGGCCTTTCTCACCATGCGGGGCTGGCTGCCGGTACGGTCGAGCTGAGGCCCCTGGACAGCAGCGCCTATCTGAAGCCCAGCAATTCGGGTGAGGAGAGGCTGAACGTGCTGCGGCGGGAAGGGACGCTGTACGGCTGTGCCCAGAGCCTCGAGCGGTTTTCCGCCGACCGTCGCAGGCTGTTCCGGTCGGTCATGCACGCGAAGCTCGAGGGCTTTTTGCCGGCGTCCGTCTGCGGTCATCTTGAATGGCTCGACGCCCGAAGGACACCGAAACCGGCGTCAGGTGAGACGGCCAGGCTGATCCGGGTGGCCGCCTGACCTTCAGGCGCCAGGCTCACCGTTCCCGCCATTGGCACACCCATCATTTTCAGTTCGGTCATGGGCAGACCGTGGCCCGTGGAAATCGGCCGCCCGGTTTCGCCACGAGTTTCGGGCGGTCTCGGTGAGGAACAACGGACGATGCGGGGGAGTATCCGCCCGGGCGTGCCCCGCTTTTGAAAACAATAATTTGCGTCCCCAACTTATTCAATCGATTCAGGTTGTTGCAGTCCCCTGCTGGGGTCTTGCCGTCGTTACTGGTCTTTGCCACAAGGGGGCAATTGCGCGGCATTGGCCGTCTGCATCAGTTGCAAGAAAAGGATTACCTCATCATGTCGAAAAGCTCCCAGGCGGGACTTGATCGAATCCTGACGCTGGAACTCGCCCGTGTGACGGAGCGGGCAGCCGTGGCTGCCGCCCGGCTGCGCGGCCGCGGCGACGAGAACGCCGCCGACCAGGCGGCGGTCGACGCGATGCGCTCCGAGCTCAACTGCCTGCCGATCCGCGGCACCGTCGTGATCGGCGAGGGCGAGCGCGACGAGGCCCCGATGCTCTACATCGGCGAGGAGGTCGGCCTCGGCGAAGGTCCGGAAGTGGACATCGCGCTCGATCCGCTCGAAGGCACCACCATCTGCGCCAAGAACCTGCCGAACTCGCTGGCCGTGATCGCCATCGCCGAGCGCGGCAGCCTGCTCTACGCGCCGGACGTCTACATGGAAAAGATCGCGATCGGCCCGGGCTATCCGGCAAGGATCGTGAGCCTGGACGCTCCGCCCGCCGAGAACATCCATAACCTCGCCAGGGCCAAGGGTGTGCCGGTGTCCGAGATCACCGCCTGCATTCTCGACCGTCCGCGCCATGCCCGCCTGATCGAGGAAGTGCGCGCCACGGGTGCCGCCATCCGCCTGATCGGCGACGGCGACGTGGCTGGCGTGATCCACACCACCGATCCTGACAACACCGGCATCGACATCTACATGGGCATCGGTGGCGCTCCCGAGGGCGTGCTGGCTGCGGCTGCGCTGCGCTGCATCGGTGGCCAGATGCAGGGCCGTCTCCAGCTCAACACCGAGGAGAAGATCGCCCGCGCAGCCAAGATGGGCATTGAGGATCCGAACAAGGTCTACACGATGGAAGAGATGGCCAAGGGCGACGTGCTCTTCGCCGCGACCGGCGTGACCGACGGCAACATGCTCCAGGGCGTCAAGTTCGCCCGCGACTACATCGAGACCCACACCATCGTGATGCGCTCTGCTTCTCGCACCATCCGCGAGATCAAGGCACGTCATCAGGATCTGGAAAAGTTCTGATTTTCTTTCCGCCAGAACTTGCAAGCTTCTATCATTCAGCCCTTGAAAGGGCTGGATGATGGAAGCGAGTCGCATTTTGCCGGGTGAACGGCGTTATTTCCTCGACGTGCGCAGCTCCGCGCGGGGAATGGCATGGGAGCATCGCCTCGGCCTGCGTGAGGAGAACACTGCGCTTGCCATCGCTCAGACGCATGGCATTCCCGATATTGTCGCACGCGTGCTGGCCGGCCGAGGCGTCGGACTGGATGAGGCGCGGCGTTTTCTCGACCCCACCATCCGGGATCTTCTTCCCGATCCCCTGACGCTCACCGATATGGAAGCTGCGGCCGATCGCATCGTTCGCGCGATCATGAACCGCGAGCGCGTCGCCGTGTTCGGCGACTACGATGTCGACGGCGCTGTGTCCTCCGCGCTGCTCAAGATCTTCCTCGGCCATTTCGGCGTTCCGGTGGAAGTCTACATCCCCGACCGCATCTTCGAGGGCTATGGCCCCAATCCGGCCGCCATGCGCGAGCTCGCCCAGCGCGGCGCCAGGCTCATTATCACCGCCGATTGCGGCACCAACAGCGCCGCGGCCATCGCCGCCGCCCGCGAGGCGGGCGCGGATGTCGTCGTCCTCGACCACCATCAGGTGGGCGGCCCCCTGCCGGACGTGCCGGTCGTGAACCCCAACCGCGACGATGATCTCTCGGGGCAGGGTCATCTCTGCGCCGCGGGCGTTGTCTTCCTGACACTGGTCCAGGTCGCCCGTGTCCTGCGCAGCCGCGTCGCCGGCGCGCAGCCACCGGATCTACTGCAGATGCTGGACCTCGTGGCGCTCGCCACCGTGTGCGACGTCGTTCCGCTCGTGGGCGTCAACCGTGCTTTCGTGGTGAAGGGCCTGCTCGCTGCCCGCCAGCTGCGGCGTCCGGGTCTCGCCGCACTCGCGCGCGTCTCCCGCATAGGCGAGCCCTTGAACAGCTATCACCTCGGCTTCCTGCTAGGTCCCCGCATCAACGCGGGCGGCCGCATCGGCAACGCTGCGCTCGGCAGCACGCTGCTGGCCGCGACCAGTCCGGAGGAGGCCAACAGTATTGCCGAGACGCTGGACCGCCTCAATCAGGAGCGCCAGGCAATCGAAAACGAGATGCTGGCCGAGGCCCGCGCTGAAGCCGATGCCGAGCTCGCCGTGGGCGACGGCCCGGGCATCATCGTGACGGCCAGCGACCGCTGGCATCCGGGCATCGTCGGCCTGATCGCCGCTCGGCTCAAGGAACATGCCCGCCGTCCGGCCTTCGCCATCTCCTTCGATGTGAACGACATCGGCACCGGCTCCGGCCGCTCCATTCCCGGCTTCGACCTCGGCAGGCTCGTCCGCGCTGCCGTCGAGGAGGGACTCTTGATCAAGGGCGGCGGCCACTCGATGGCCGCGGGCATCACCGTTCACCGTTCCAAACTCGGCGACTTGCGGGCCTTCTTCGAGGAAAAGGCGAGCGCCGAGGTCACCGGCCTGCGCAACGGCGAGACGCTCAAGATCGACGCGGCGCTTTCGGCGGACGGGGCGACATTCTCGCTGCTCGATGCGCTGGAATCCGCCGGGCCCTATGGTCCGGGTCACGCGGCTCCCGTCCTCGCGCTGCCGCGCCACCGGCTTGCCGACGTGCGGGTGGTGGGTAATGGCCACATCCGTGCGGAACTTCGCAGCATTACGGGAGCGCGCCTGCAGGCGATGGCCTTCCGCGCCGCCGACTCGGATCTCGGCCAGTTCCTGCTGTCGAGCCGCGGCGCCGAAATCCATGTGGCCGGCAGCCTGTCCTCCAATCTCTGGAATGGCACGCGCTCGATCCAGTTCCGCATCGCCGACGCTGCCAGGAGCCGCTAAAGCGGTTCCAGGAAAAGTGGGAACCGGTTTTCCGTCCGGAACCGCGTCAGGCAAGAGAGCCGGTTCCAGGAAAAGTGGGAACCGGTTTTCCGTCCGGAACCGCATGAACAGATCAGAGGAGCTTCAACCCTCATGGTGAGCTTGTCGAACCATGAACTTGTCGAACCTCAAGGCTGACCGGCCAAGCCATCATCCCCAAGCCCCTTCTGCCAGCGGGCAGGCGAGGGCAAGCTTCAGCTGACCATCTCCAGCATGTGCATGATTTCCGGCGCGTGGGCCTTGCCGGTCGTGTAGCCGATTTCGATCGCCTCCGCCGCGCGGTGGAATTCGGCGAGCCCCAGGTCTCCCAGCTTGAGTTGCAGCGTCAGATCCGGTGGATCCCCCGCCAGCCTTGCGCGCGTGATGCGGTCCTGGATGATGTTGAAGGACTCGATCATCACGCCGAGCAGGCCCATCGGCTTTGGCGAACGGTCCGGCACATGTGCGATTGCCTCGGGCGTGGGCAGCAGGAGTTCCGAGTCCCTGTCAGGCGGGTCAAGGGACTCGGCGGCTTCGGCAGAGTGCCGGATCACTGCGGCGCGCCCGAAGATGTGGTTGTTGAGGTTGATGCCGACAACGATCGGCTGCTCGTAGGCCCGGCACACCGAGACGGGCACGGGATTGACCAGCGCCCCGTCCACCAGCATCCGCCCGTTGCAAATGACGGGCGCGAACACACCCGGCAGCGCATAGGAGGCGCGGATGGCGGTGATCAGCGACCCGCGGGTGAGCCACACCTCGTGCCCGGTCCGAAGCTCTGAGGCCACACAGACGAACGGCTTTGGCAGGTCCTCTATATTGAGGCCCTCGAGGTGCTCTCGCATTCGGTTGGTGAGCCGCATGCCCGCAAGCAGCCCGCTGCCGCCGAAGCGGAAGTCAAGCAGACCGAAGATCCGCCGCCTGGTAAGCGAGAGAGCAAATTCCTCGAGCTCCGGCAGCTTGCCGGCGAGATAGCATCCGCCGACCAGCGCCCCGATCGAGGTTCCCGCGATCATGTCGATGGGAATGCCGGCCTCGTCGAAGGCCTTCAGAATGCCGATATGCGCCCAGCCTCGCGCGGCTCCGCCGCCGAGCGCGAGTGCAATGCCCTGTTCCGGCTGCTTCCTTTCGGGGGCCGCGGGAAGAGATGCATCCGGTTCGCCTTCCTTGCCGGCGTTCCGGTCGAGACCCAGCGTCGCGCTCCAGCTTCGCATGTGCAACCTCCTCGCCCGCGCCTCTTGCACTTCGCAACAGGGACGTGTCGAAAATGTGGTGCAGGCTTCAAGAGAAGGGGAGGAGGGCGTGTAACCGCGATCTGGAACGGGCAGGGAGGAACCTTGCCGCCTTAGTCCCGGAACACGAGGACCGGCTTGCCGTCCTGCATGATCACGTCGCGATAGAAGCAGGAGCGCCTGCCGGTATGGCATGTGGCATTGTCGCCGGCCACCCGCACGGCGAGCTCGATCGCGTCCTGATCGCAATCCGTGCTGATGCGCACGACGTGCTGCACGTTGCCGGAGGTCTCGCCCTTCTTCCACAGCGTCTTGCGCGAGCGTGACCAGTAGTGCGCGATGCCCGTCTCGAGGGTGAGCGCGAGCGCCTCAGCGTTCATGTGCGCTACCATGAGCAGGGTGCGGTCGTCCGCATCCGTCACGACGGCAGTCAGCAGACCGTTGGAATCGAATTTGGGCGTGAAGACCGGCCCCTCTTCAAGCGCCTGCTTGTCGGCGGGAGGGGCCGGAAATGGCTTTTCGCTGTCAGTCATTTCGTAGTTTGGCGACCGTTCTGGATGAGGTTGAGGAAGCGTGCCTGCTCCTCCGTATTCATCTTGAACGCCTTGGTAAAGGCCGTCGTGATGGTCGTCGAGCCCTGCTTGCGGATTCCGCGCATGGACATGCACATGTGCTCGGCCTCGATCATCACGGCCACCCCGAGCGGCTGCAGCGTATTCTGGATCGTCTGGGCGATCTGCGCGGTCAGCGCTTCCTGCGTCTGCAGGCGGCGCGCGAAGATGTCCACAACGCGGGCAATCTTCGACAGGCCCACCACCTTGCCGTCCGGCAGGTAGGCGACATGCGCCTTGCCGATGATCGGCACCATGTGGTGTTCGCAGTGCGAATGGAACGGGATGTCCTTGATCAGGACGAGATCGTCATACCCCGCCACTTCCTCGAAGGTGCGGCCGAGTTCTTCCACCGGATCGAGCCGGTAGCCGCCGAAGATTTCCTCATAGGCCTTGGCCACGCGCATCGGCGTGTCCCTGAGCCCCTCGCGGTCCGGATCGTCGCCGATCCAGCGCAGCAGCGTGCGGACTGCAGCCTCGACTTCCTCGCGGCTTGGGCGGTTGTCTTCTGGCGTGCCGGGCGCGGCAGGCTGTTCCTGGCTGGTCGGATTGTCGGGACGGGGAGGGAAGTTCTTTATGATTGCATCCATAATCAGGCGCTCCCGTAGTCCCAGTCGAAGCTGGGACGAGTTGAACGGTACACGACCCTTCTCGAGACCTTGGTCCACCCCCGAAGTGGCGTGCGGTGAAACCGGAAGCCTCTTCTTGCCCCCGGTCTGATACTGAACCTATATATGATGCTGGACCATAAAATGAAAGATTGCCGTAGCCATAATCCGTACCGGATCAAAATATCATGATCGACGACGTCTATAACGTGAAAATTCTTGCCTTCGCGGGCAACATTCCCCGGTGCGGTCGCCTGGAGAACCCCGACGCCACGGCCACGGCGCACTCCAAGCTGTGCGGCTCGACCGTGACGGTCGATCTAAAGATGGAAAACGGCGTTGTCACCGATTTCGCCCATGAGGTCCGCGCCTGCGCGCTGGGTCAGGCATCATCCTCCATCATGGCACGCAACATCATTGGCGCCACGGCTGAGGAGCTGCGCGAGGTGCGCGAAACCATGCTCCGCATGCTGAAGGAGGGCGGCGAGCCGCCCAGGGGGCGATTTGAGGACCTGAAGTACCTGGAACCGGTGCGCGACTACAAGGCCCGTCACGCCTCCACCATGCTGACCTTCGACGCGGTGGTGGACTGCATCGACCAGATCGAGAAGAAGAAGGCGAAAATCTCTGCCTGAGCCCTTCCGCCTGAGCCCCATCGGGTGAGCCAATGACCTCGACGCGCCGATCCCGCAACTGGCAGGGACCCTGGCCGAAGACGCCGGGGAGGCTTCTCGGCACGGCGCTCGTCCGCCTCTATCAGCTGACGCTCTCCGGTTTCGTCGGCAACCACTGCCGGCACATGCCGACCTGCTCTGAATATGCCTACGAGGCTATCGCCCGCCATGGCCTCTGGGCTGGCGGCTGGATGGGGCTCTTCCGCGTCATGCGCTGCGGCCCCGGGGGAACCTGCGGTCTCGATCCGGTGCCCGAGACGCTTTCGCCCCGCCATCGGTGGTGGATGCCCTGGCGCTACTGGCGCCCTGAAACCGGCGATGCGCCAAAAACGCGCGGTCGGACCTTTACGAATTAGCCGCCAGGGGCTAAATGGCTGGCTTCGTCTGACACTTGACCACCCGCGCTCGTTGGCGGGACTGGGTAGAGGAGCTTACCAATCATGGCTGGAGCCGTTTCCCTGACATTTCCCGATGGTTCCGTTCGCAGCTACGACGCCGCGATCACCGGTGCCGCCATCGCTGAATCCATTTCCAAGTCGCTGGCCAAGAAGGCGGTCGCCTATGCGCTCGATGGCGAGCTGCGCGATCTTGCCGATCCCGTCGGTCACGACGGCAGGATCGAGATCATCACGCGAGACGATCCGCGCGCGCTGGAACTCATCCGCCACGACTGCGCCCATGTGCTGGCCGAAGCCGTACAGGAGCTGTGGCCCGGCACGCAGGTGACCATCGGTCCCGTCATCGCCAACGGTTTCTACTACGACTTCGCCCGCAACGAGCCCTTTACGCCCGACGATCTCCCGGTCATCGAGAAGAAGATGCGGGAGATCATCGACCGCAACAAGCCGTTCCGCAAGGAAGTCTGGTCGCGTGAGAAGGCCAAGGAGGTTTTCCGCGAGAAGGGCGAGAGCTACAAGGTGGAGCTGGTCGACGCCATTCCCGAGGACCAGGACGTCAAGATCTACTTCCAGGGCGACTGGTTCGATCTCTGCCGCGGCCCGCACATGGTCTCCACCGGCCAGATCGGCAAGGCCTTCAAGCTGATGAAGGTGGCCGGCGCCTACTGGCGCGGCGATGCCAACAACCCGATGCTGACGCGCATCTACGGCACCGCCTGGGCGACGCAGGAGCAGCTCGACGCCTACCTGCACCAGCTTGAGGAAGCCGAGAAGCGTGACCACCGCCGCCTCGGCCGCGAGATGGACCTCTTCCATTTCCAGGAAGAGGGTCCGGGCGTCGTCTTCTGGCACGCCAAGGGCTGGAAGATGTTCCAGAACCTCGTCTCCTACATGCGTCGCCGCCTTGCGGAGGACTACCAGGAGGTCAATGCCCCGCAGGTGCTCGATCACAGCCTCTGGGAGACCTCCGGCCACTGGGGCTGGTACAAGGAGAACATGTTCGCCGTGCAGTCGGCCGGTGACGAAGCCGAGGACAAGCGCATCTTCGCGCTGAAGCCGATGAACTGCCCCGGCCACGTCCAGATCTTCAAGCATGGCCTGAAGTCCTACCGCGAACTGCCCATTCGCCTTGCCGAATTTGGCGTCGTGCATCGTTACGAACCGTCCGGCGCCCTGCATGGCCTGATGCGCGTGCGTGGCTTTACCCAGGACGATGCGCACATCTTCTGCACGGAAGAGCAGCTGGCCGAGGAGTGCCTTAAGATCAACGACCTGATCCTCTCGGTCTATCAGGACTTCGGCTTCGAGGAGATCGTCGTCAAGCTCTCCTCCCGCCCGGAGAAGCGCGTCGGCTCGGACGAGAGCTGGGATCACGCCGAAGAGATCATGATGGGCGTTCTCAAGCAGATCGAGGAACAGTCGGGCGGCCGCATCAAAACCGGCATCCTGCCGGGCGAGGGCGCCTTCTATGGTCCGAAGTTCGAGTACACGCTGAAGGATGCCATCGGCCGTGAGTGGCAGTGCGGCACAACGCAGGTTGACTTCAACCTGCCGGAGCGCTTCGGAGCCTTCTACATCGACGCCAACTCCGAGAAGAAGCAGCCGGTAATGATCCACCGCGCCATCTGCGGCTCGATGGAGCGTTTCCTCGGCATTCTGATCGAGAACTTCGCCGGCCACTTCCCGCTCTGGATGGCGCCGGTTCAGGTTGTGGTGGCGACCATCACCTCCGACGCCGACGACTATGCGAAGTCTGTTGCCGCGAAGCTGAAGGCTGCGGGCCTGGCGGTTGAAACCGACCTGCGCAACGAGAAGATCAACTACAAGGTCCGCGAGCACAGCCTCGCCAAGGTTCCGGTCATTCTCGTCTGCGGCAAGCGCGAGGCCGAGGAGAGCACGGTCAACATCCGCCGCCTGGGCAGCCGCGACCAGACCTCCATGTCGCTCGCCGAGGCGATCGCCATGCTGCAGGATGAGGCGACCCCGCCTGACATTCGCCGCGCCCGCGCCGCGCAGGCAGATGCAGCGTAGGCGCAACGAAGCAGGGATCAAATGCACGAAGGGCCGGTCCACGCCGGCCCTTTTTCATGGTTGCGATGTTGCGGCGGCGCCGCCTTCAGTCGAAATCCTCGAGGTCATCGTCCTCGTCAGGCGCGGAGATCAGGTCCTGCGGCAGGAGTTCCACGTCCTGGTTGTCGCCCGGGATGACAGTCAGGTCCTTCTGGTAGAGACGGTTGCGGTTCTTGGCGATCACCGTGTATTGCCCTTCCGCGAGCACCATGGACGCGAAAGCGCCGACAGACTCGCGCACAGTCTCACCGCTTTCGTTGAGCACCGACCAGGCCGTATCCGCGAGCGCTTCGCCGCCGGGCTCGCGGACGAGCTTGAGCGTCAGCTGCGCCGCGCGGTGCTCGACCGTCGCCTCGATCAGCTCGTTTGCGTCCACGCGAATGTCGGAGCGCACCACGGCGTTCACGTTTCCATAGGTGGAAACCACGTGATAGGTGCCCGCATTGAGCCGCACGATCTTGTTGGGCTCCACGTCCGGCACGATCAACGGGCGGTCGCTGCCGTTTTCGGCGCTTCCCTCATAGATGGAAAAGCGCAGCTGATCCGGGGGGATCCGTCCGCCTCCGGCGATCACCGCATTGAGCTTCAGTCCGCCCGCGTCGAGGATGAATTGCTCTTGCTTGGGTTCGTTGCCCAGGCGGATGCGCTTGGTGGCGCCCGCGCGCCCGTAGGCTGCATGGACGAGATAGACGCCTGGCTTGAGATCGAACGTGCTCGTCCCGCCTTCGGCCGACGCCAGCAGCACGAGTTTTCCCGAGTCATCGGGTTCCGTGGAGAAGACGCGCCAGATCAGACCCGTGGGGATCACGTCGCCGTCCTCGCTGAGCTTCGCGGAAAGCGTGAGATTCCCGCGCAGCGCCTCCTGCGACAGCGGACCGAGATCGAGCGGCGCATAGCCGGTCGCCGCCGGCGCGCCCGGTATCATCTCTATCGGTGGAACCGTGTCGGTATCTTCCTGTGCCGCTGCCATCATTGGCGCGAGCCAGAGACAGGCGGCCATGACTGCCGCGATGAAAGTGCGTGCTGAAGTCGTCATGCTTGCTTTGAACCGCAAGGTGGTGGCAATTTCAAGGCTCCATTTCCCCCACAGATGCGAAAGGTATACGGTGTATCATTCAGTAATCGAGTTCCTGCTCGCCCGTCGTTCTGCACCGATTCACGAGCTGAAGGATCCGGCGCCGAGCGACGCGGAGCTGGAGACAATTCTTCGTGTGGCCACGCGCGTTCCTGACCATGGCCAGCTGGCGCCCTGGCGCTTCATCATCTACCGCGGCGACAGTCGCGTCGAGGTTGGCCGGATGCTCGCAGAGCTTGCCGAGCGGAGGGAAGGGCCGTTGTCCGACGCCCGCCGCGAACAGGAGTTCACACGCTTCTCCCGCGCGTCGCTGGTCGTTGGCGTGATCTCGAGCCCGAAGGAAAGCATCAAGGTCCCCGAGTGGGAGATGTTCCTGTCCGGCGGCATGGTGGCCCTCAATCTCATCCACGCGGCCAATGCCCTCGGCTACGGCACGAATCTCATCACCAACTGGTACTCGGACCTCGAGGAAGGCCGACGGATCCTGGGCCTTGCCCCGCATGAGCGGGTGATCGGCTTCGTCCACATCGGCAGCCATCCTCGCAACACGCCGGACCGTCCGCGTCCGGACATTCGCGCGCTGGTATCCGAATACGCGGGCCCGTGGAAGGCCGAACAGGCCACGTGACGGCCGTTGCCGCGCCGTTCCCTTGCTGCCGGAACCAGCCGGCCGGCCGAGCAAGCGCCTGTCCGGAAAGGGCAGGCGCATCTGCCTTCCGGGCTCGGCGCCCCCGCTGTCGTGCCTGCGCAGCGACCGGAGTAACCGGGCATTAAGGTAAACTCTTCGTATACGATTTCGCTCTATATTGGCCCATGGGTAAGCTGGGGCTTGGACGAGCGTGAGTGTAATCGCGAACTTTCTTCAGTGGAAAGAAACCGCAAGGGTACCTGAACGGATCGCCGCCGCGGCGGCGCTGGCGCGGACCTACGTCCAGCGAGAGCTGAACGACGAGCAGAAGGCGGCCGCCCATGCGGCCATGACCATTCTGCTGGACGATCCGTCGCCCAAGGTGCGGATGGCGCTCAGCGACGGGCTCTGCATGAGCGGGAAGGCGCCGGTCGACATCGTCGTGGCGCTTGCCGCCGACCAGCGGGAGGTTGCCGCTCCCGTCATCCTTCATTCGCCGCTTCTGACGGACAGCGATCTGGTAGGGCTCCTGACGCAGTCGGGACGCGCCGAGATCCAGGTCCTGATCGCCTCCCGCATGGATCTCTCGCCGCGCGTGATCGCCACCATCGCCGAGATCGGCAGCATGAAGGCCTGTGCGGTGCTTGCGAGCCGCAAGGATGTCCACATCCCTGATATCAGCATGCGCCGCATCATCGAGCGTCATGGGCGCGACGGCACGATGCGCTCCCTTCTGCTCAAGAACGGTTCGCTCTCGCCGTGCTGCCGCCATCTTCTCTTGAAGCTTGCGAGCGAGGCGCTGGGCGCTTCGCCCCTCGTCGTGGGCGTCCTCGGCGAGGACGGAGCCAGGGCCGCCGTCGCCAATGCGCGAACCGAGGCGTCCGTGACGCTGGTCGAGAACCTGCGCCAGAGCGAGCAGACTGCGCTGGCGGCGCGCATGCGGGAGAACGGTGAGCTCACATCCTCGCTTCTCGTGCGCATGGTCGCCTTCGGCCGGACCGGCTTCTTCGTCGCGGCCATGAGCGCCGTGACCGGCATCCCGGAGGTCCGTCTGGCGGGCCTGTTCCAGGCTGGCAGCCGCCGCGCACTGCTGGGCCTGCTCCGCCAGGCCGGGTTGCGTCCGGTGACGCATGAACCCATTCTGGCCGCACTTCTGCTCTGCCGCGAGGTCGATGCCGGGCGGAAAGTGGCCGGCCCTCTGGAAATCTCGCGGGTCATGCTCAATGCCCTCGAAGAAAGCGTCGAGGGTGGCGAGCAGGAGAGGGCCGCGCTCGCGTCGCTCCTGCGCCGGATCCATCTGGAAGAGATGCGCAAGTACGCCCGCAACCAGGCCTGGGCGCTCGCCGCGGCCTGACCCGTGCGAGCGGGCGGTATTCCGTCCGCTCTGCCTCATTCCCTTCCTGAGCAATGCGGTAGGATTGGGTCCCCTTTGTCCGTCTTCAAGAGGACAAGGGAGGAGACGGACCATGAGCATTACCATCACGGCCTTCCGCAACTCGCCTGATCAGGGGAGGGGCCTGGCCCGAGATATGCGCGTCCGCTGGGCCCTGGAAGAGGTGGGGCAGCCCTATCGCGTGCGCCTCGTCACCTTCGCCGAAATGCGCGAGCCGGAATACCGCGCGCTGCATCCCTTCGGGCAGATCCCGGTCTATCAGGAGGGCGATCTCGTCCTGTTTGAAAGCGGCGCCATTGTCCTGCACATCGCAAGCCGCTTTCCGGGGCTTCTTCCAAGCGATCCGGACAATCGGGCTAGAGCGTTGTCCTGGATGTTCGCCGCGCTCAACACGGTCGAGCCGCCGATTGTCGAACTGGAACAGACCACGCTTCTGGAAGGTGACCGCGCTTGGCATGCCGGGCGCCGCCCGCTTATGGAGAAGGCGATCCGCAAGCGTCTGGATGAGCTCGCCGCGTGGCTGGGCGAAGGCGACTGGCTTGAGGATCGCTTTGCGGCCGGTGACCTGCTGATGGTGACCGTTCTCCGCCGGCTCGAGGGGATGGGCATCCTCGATGACTACCCCACGCTCGCGGACTATGCGGTCCGCGGGACGACGCGTCCCGCCTACCAGCGCGCCTTCGCGGCCCAATATGCAGCCTATGCGAGCGGCGGGGAGGGTTGAGCTTCAACGGCGCTTCCATGCTTCGACACGCGAAGCAAGAGAGGCGGCAATGAAGCGAATGGCGGACCGGCTTCATGGTGAGCCCGCCGAACCCTCATGACGCGCTCATCTGCCCCCCAGGGTAAGCTCGTCGAACCACAAGGTCGGTCCGCAATGCCTCAAAGAAACAAGACTAGATGTCCAGATCTTCCGCGAACTCGGCGTTCTCCTGGATGAAGCGGAAGCGGGCCTCCGCCTTGGTACCCATCAGCGCCTCGACGGTTTCCTTCGTGGTTTCCGGCGACTCGATCACCTCCACGCGCAGCAGCGTGCGGTTGCGCGGGTCCATGGTCGTTTCCTTGAGCTGGGCGGGCATCATCTCGCCAAGACCCTTGAACCGGCTGACTTCTACCTTGCCGCGGCCATTGAACTCGGTCCTGAGAAGCTCTTCCTTGTGGGCATCGTCGCGGGCATACATGGTCTTGCCGCCCTGGCTGATGCGGTAGAGCGGCGGGACCGCCAGGAAGAGGTGCCCGTTCTGGATGAGCTGCGGCATCTCCTGATAGAAGAAGGTGATGAGCAGCGAGGCGATGTGTGCGCCGTCCACGTCCGCGTCGGTCATGATGATCACACGCTCGTAACGCAGGTCTTCCTCGCGGTACTTGTTGCGCGTGCCGCAGCCGAGCGCCTGGATGAGGTCGGTGATCGTCTGGTTGGCGGCGAGCTTGCCCGATCCGGCGCTTGCCACGTTGAGGATCTTGCCGCGCAGCGGCAGCACCGCCTGGTTGACGCGGTTGCGCGCCTGCTTGGCCGAGCCGCCAGCCGAGTCACCCTCCACGATGAAGATTTCTGCGCCGGCCGCTGCCGTGGCCGAACAGTCGGCCAGCTTGCCCGGAAGCCGTAGCTTCTGGATCGCCGTCTTGCGGCTGACTTCCTTCTCCTGCCGGCGGCGCATGCGCTCGTCCGCCCGCTGGATGACCCAGTCGAGCAGCTTGTTGGCTTCCGCCGGATTACTGGTCAGCCAATGGTCGAACGGGTCGCGGATGGCGTTCTCGACGATGCGCGTGGCGGCCGCTGTCGCCAGCTTGTCCTTCGTCTGGCCCACGAACTCGGGCTCGCGGACGAATACGGACAGCATGCCCGCGGCGGAGATCATCACGTCTTCCGCTGTGATCACCGACCCGCGCTTGTTGCCGGTCAGCTCCGCATAGTTGCGCAGGCCCTTGAGCAGGGCAACGCGCAGACCCATCTCGTGCGTCCCGCCTTCAGGCGTCGGGATCGTGTTACAGTAGGAGTTGAGAAACGGCTCGCCGCCGTACCACGTGATGGCCCATTCCACCGCCCCGTGGCCGCTCTGCTTTTCCGTGCGGCCGGCGAAGATCTCCTGCGTGACGCGGAATTCGCCCTCGATGGAAGCTTCCAGGAAGTCCTTGAGGCCGCCGGGGAAATGGAAGGTCGCCTTTTCGGGCACCTTGCTCTTTTCGCCGAGCAGCGACGGATCGCAGCTCCAGCGCACTTCCACGCCGCCGAACAGATACGCCTTCGAGCGGGCCATGCGGTAGATCGTGGCGGGATCGAACTTCGCATGGGCGCCGAAAATTTCCGCGTCCGGCTTGAAGCGCACGCGCGTACCGCGGCGGTTGTGGACGTCGCCCAGCTGTTCGACCGGGCCGAGCGGCTTGCCGCGCGAGAAACGCTGGCGGTAAAGCTTGCGGCCGCGCGCGACCTCCACCTCCAGAAGCTCCGACAGGGCATTGACCACCGACACGCCCACGCCGTGCAGACCGCCCGAGGTCTCATAGGCCTTGGAGTCGAACTTGCCGCCCGCATGCAGCGTGGTCATGATGACCTCGAGCGCGGACTTGTCCTTGAACTTCGGATGCGGATCGACCGGAATGCCGCGGCCGTTGTCGGTCACGGTCAGAAATCCGTCGGCATCGAGCTCCACCTCGATGAACGTGGCGTGGCCCGCCACGGCCTCATCCATCGAGTTGTCGATGACTTCCGCGAAGAGGTGGTGCAGCGCCTTTTCGTCAGTACCGCCGATATACATGCCCGGCCGGCGCCGGACCGGCTCCAGGCCCTCGAGAACCTCGATGTCTGCCGCACTGTAGCTGTCGGATGCGTCGCGCGCGCCATTGGCGCGAGCCGCCGGCTGGCGCTCGGGAGTCTGGAGAACCGACTGTCTGGCCCCTCCCGTCAGAGGTAGCCCGGTGAAAAGGTCGTTGCTATCGTCCATAAAGTAATTCTGCCTCGCGAATCACCCGGAATGTTGCCACGAAAAGTCTGGCAAAGCCAAAACGCGTTCCGGTTCCGTTCATTTCTTGAACAGGAAACGTGTTCGTTCCACCCGTTTGGCGGTGTGGTCATCGGCGCGGTCTATGTGCTTTTTGTGGCGCATCGGATCTTTCCCGCCGGTAAACGGACGTGAATTCGCGGTGGCAAGCCGGAATGGCTCCGCTTTCGCAGTCGCGGCGCGGGCCGGGTGCTTCCGTATTCTTACGTTGACACCTGCGTAAAGTATCAGGAGTTTGGCCCCGAGAGGCTCCGCATATGATTGATGAGTATTACACCATTACCGAATTGACCCGCGAGTTCGGCATTTCGACGCGCACGCTGCGATTCTATGAGGACGAGGGCCTGATCAAGCCGGTGCGGCGGGGGCGCACGCGCCTCTACAGCCATTCAGACCGCCAGCTGGTGCGCCGCATCCTGCGGGCCCGC
The DNA here is from genome assembly GCF_039541695.1 of Chelativorans composti. Lineage (NCBI taxonomy): Bacteria > Pseudomonadati > Pseudomonadota > Alphaproteobacteria > Hyphomicrobiales > Phyllobacteriaceae > Chelativorans > Chelativorans composti. The sequence continues at coordinate 25,719 of NZ_BAABGS010000012.1, forward strand.
AAGGTGGGCTTCTCGGTCGAGGAGATCAGCCGGCTTCTCGCCATCTACCGTCCTTTGCCGGACCAGTCCGCTGCGCTGGGCGACCTCCTGGCCGAGATCGAGCGTGTCCGCCAGGAGCTGCGGCAGAGGCGCCGCGATCTCGAGGATCTTCTGCAGGAGCTCGACGAAGCCGAGGAACTCTGCGTCGAGCGTTTGGCGGAGCTCGGCGTCAAGACCTGACCCCGTTCCTTCCCCCCCCCCCTCACACCATGAGCTCTTGGCGGCCTCATGGGGGGCGTCGAACCACGGGGCCGCCTCGACAACCTTCGGTGTTGCCCTTCATGCTTGGGACAGGTTCACGATGAAGGTGGAGACGCTTCGTCCGCCCGAACCGTTCTCAAATCCACCGCCGGACCCTTTTCTTGTAATCCCGGTACGCCTTGCCGAACTGCACTTCGAGATGCCGTTCCTCCGGCTCGATGGCGAGTTTCGTGGTGAGGAAGGCCGCGACCAGACCCGTCACGATGTACCACGGGTTTCCCGAGACAAAGCAGAGCGCAAACATCAGCATGGTGTTGGCCAGATAGATCGGGTGCCGGCTGATCGCGAACGGGCCGTTCGTCACGAGGTGGGACGCCGCGCGGTCGGGCCGGATCGTCGTTCCCGCCCGCTGCAGCGCCCGGAAGGAGCCCACGTAGAGAGCGGCCACCGCGACAATCATCAGCCAGCCCAGCGCGAACAGGATGTCTGACAGCGGCCTGCCGAACCAGGGCGAGGGGATCTGCCAGGACAGCATCACCGCAAGCGCGATTGCCCCGATGTAGAGCAGCGGCGGCCACGGAAATGAGGACGGGGCCGTCTGGCCGGTCGAGGTCGCGGGCGCTGCGGGCTTCGGCTTGCTTTTCCTGTTGCTCTGTTGTGACGGCATGCTGTCCCCTCCCGCTCGTTCTTACTGGCTGTCGTCGCTCTCTCCGGAACGTGATCCTTCAGCCGGCGCAAGTCCTTCACCCGGAGTGTTCTCGATCAGGCACGTGTTGGCAAGTCCGCGCAGCCGCTCGGTCGTTGCCTCGTCCGGCCCGAACAGCTGGTCAGCAAGCTTGTTGGCCTTCGCCTTGTCGAGCAGGCAGCTACAATAGGCATTGCAGAACGGCTCCTCGCGGAAGGCGACGCACTCCACGTTGCAGGCGCTGAGGAACAGCGCGCCCTGGTCCGGGGGCGGTGGGGGCAGCACCTGGGCGAACACCCACACGATCGAGATCAACACCGGCTGGTGCAGCAGGTAGAAGGCCAGGCTGTGCTTTCCGAAGAAGCCTAGAAGCGGAATACGCTCCGGCCAGGTGAGCGCCGAAAGGCGCTCCGTCAACCCGGTCCGCTCCGAAACCTTCGCCGCGCCGATGCCGAACAGCACGGCGCCGAACATCGGAAATAGAGGCACGAAATCCGTCGATGGCGCAACCTCCGTCGACAGGCCGATCCACCAGAGCACCGGATGGTTGAACGCGGCGCTCGTCGCGACATGCGGCAGCACCACCGCGATGATCCCGGACAGGATGATCACGGCCCAATGCAGCCGCAGGAACAGGAGCCCCAGCAGGCTCGCAACGGCGATGTGATGCAGGATGCCGAAGAAGATGAAGGCGCCTGGCGTAACCACGATCGTCGCCGCGGTGACGGCAAGCGCCGCCGCCGTGATCATTGCCAGCCTGCGCCAATACGACTTCCACCGGATGCCGTGGCCGTTGCCCAGATAGAGGCTCACGCCGACGATGAACAGGAAGGATATGGCGATGCAGCGGGCGAAGATGCGCCAGCCGCCGGTGACCGAGCTTCCCGGCTCGATATAGCCGAAGAAGTCGAGGTCCCAGGTGAAATGGTAAACGGCCATCGCCACCAGGGCGAGCCCGCGGGCGCAGTCGACAAGTTCGATTCGCCTGCGGGGAGGGGTTGATGCTGCTTCCATGTGAGAGCCCTGGTCCACTAGTACGGCTTGCCGCGAGTCCTCTGGATTAATTTCTGGGCAAGATGCCTGCAGTTACCGTAGTTTGCCACATTTTTGTTACTAGGAAATCGCGGGACGACCATCCACTATGAGTCGCAGCTTGAGGAAATCGTGCACTGACCAGGAGAGGACCCTCTATATGTTGAAGAAAGTTGTCGTCGCGGCCATCGTTGGCGGATTGCTGGCTGGCTGTACCACTGACCCCTACACGGGCGACCAGAAGATTTCCAATACCGCTGGCGGAGCCGCGCTTGGCGCGCTGGCCGGCGCGGGCCTGGGTCTTCTCGCCGGTGGCGATGACCGCCGCAATGCTCTGATCGGTGCAGGCGTCGGCGCCCTCGCTGGCGGCGCGATCGGCGCATACATGGACCGCCAGGAGGCGGAACTGCGTGCCCAGCTCCAGGGAACCGGCGTGAGCGTGACGCGTCAGGGCGACTACATCTTCCTCAACATGCCGTCCAACATCACGTTTACCACCGATTCTGCCTCCATCCAGCCGGCCTTCTACGGCACGCTTAACTCGGTCGCGCTGGTGCTGAAGCGCTTCAACCAGACGTTGATCGACGTCTACGGCCACACCGATTCCACCGGCAGCTACCAGCACAACATGGATCTTTCGCGCCGCCGCGCTGCCTCCGTGGCCGACTACCTGGTCGCCCAGGGCACCGATCCGCGCCGCTTCCAGATTTTCGGCATGGGGCCGGATCAGCCGATCGCCTCCAACGCGACGGCCGAGGGCCGTGCCCAGAACCGCCGCGTGGAGATTCGTCTGCAGCCTCTGCGCTGATCCTTCGGGAGCGGTTCGGCTTTCTCCGACGCCGGACCGCTTCGCTGTCTGTTATCGCGAATGCCGGCGCACCGCCGGCATTCGTGTTTTTGCGGCTCGGTTTGGGCACATGTTTGCTTGCGGCGCGCTTCTCTCGGCGCGTTCCATTGTTCCTGCCGGCGATCGCGTTCCCACCCCCGAAACGGCTAAGCTCCTGAAAATTTTTGCCTTCGGTACAAATGTGGAACAAACTTTGATTTATATTTCAAACCAATAAGATAAACTGCATTGCCAAAGCGGAACAAAAGGTGTACAGATAATTCAATCTGAAAGCACTAGGCATCGCGCCCATTGACCTGAGAAGGGTGTTGTATCATGGCTCAGACGACGTTGAGGCTTGTAGAGGATCACGCAGTGGACAAGACTAAGGCATTGGACGCGGCTCTTTCGCAGATCGAGAGGGCTTTCGGCAAAGGTTCGATTATGCGCCTTGCCGGCAACGAGAAGGTTGAGATCGAGACCATTTCGACCGGCTCGCTGGGCCTCGACATTGCTCTGGGCGTGGGCGGTCTTCCGCGCGGCCGCATCATCGAGATCTACGGTCCGGAAAGTTCCGGCAAGACCACCCTGGCGCTGCACACCATTGCGGAAGCGCAGAAGAAGGGCGGTATCTGCGGCTTCATCGATGCCGAACATGCGCTCGATCCGGTCTATGCCCGCAAGCTCGGCGTCGATCTCGAGAACCTGCTGATCTCGCAGCCTGACACCGGCGAACAGGCGCTGGAGATCTGTGACACGCTGGTGCGTTCCGGCGCGCTGGACGTGATCGTGGTGGACTCCGTGGCGGCCCTGACGCCGCGCGCCGAAATCGAGGGTGACATGGGCGATGCCCTGCCGGGCATGCAGGCCCGCCTGATGAGCCAGGCGCTGCGCAAGCTCACCGCCTCGATCTCGCGCTCCAAGACCATGGTGATCTTCATCAACCAGATCCGCATGAAGATCGGCGTGATGTTCGGTTCGCCCGAGACGACCACGGGCGGCAACGCTCTCAAGTTCTACGCCTCCGTCCGTCTCGACATCCGCCGTATTGGTTCGGTGAAGGACAGGGACGAGGCTGTCGGCAACCAGACCCGCGTCAAGGTGGTCAAGAACAAGCTGGCCCCGCCCTTCAAGCAGGTCGAGTTCGACATCATGTATGGCGAGGGCGTCTCCAAGACCGGCGAGCTCATCGACCTCGGCGTGAAGGCCGGCGTCATCGAGAAGTCTGGTGCCTGGTTCTCCTATAACTCCCAGCGTCTCGGCCAGGGCAGGGAGAACGCCAAGCAGTTCCTGAAGGACAATCCCGAGGTTGCCAACGAGATCGAGACCATCCTGCGCCAGAATGCCGGCCTGATCGCCGATCAGTTCCTCGACAACGGTCGCGGCGACGAGTTCGACGCCGCCGACTGATGCCGGTTGGCGGGCGGCTCGGTCCTCCCGCTGCCCGGACTGGCCCGGTCCCTGGTCTCCGGATTTCCAGGCCCTCCGGCCGCTGGTTCCGGGGTTTCCAAGTCACAGAGAGGCGCGCATCGCGGCATGTCCGCGGGTGTGTCTGTTGAAGGAGCGCGCCGGATTAGCGTACGTCGCCTGAGCGGCGGCTTGCCGTGCCGGTCGGGCGTTGGCTCGGTTCTTCTGTTCTGGGGGGGGCGGGGCTGCGATGCCCTGTCGAAGGTGAGGCTGGGGGCGGTGCGTCTCCGACGTCTGTTTGAGGGCCTGCCACATGGCTTCCGGCGTCTGATCGCGGGCCTGCCGTGAGCCGCTGGCGCCTGATTGAGGGCTGTCGGCACGGATGCCTCGGCGAGGGCGTCTTGAACGGAATTGACCCGGCCGTGGCCGCGGTCTCGCCATGCCGGGCCGTTGATCCGCCTCCTCTGGAGGACTTGAGATAAGCTCCCTTTGGGAAATCCGAAATAGATTGCCGCGCTGCATTTGAGCTTTCTGGACAGAGCCGCTTGCTGACGCTACAAGGCTGCGGTCTTATATTCCGCACTGGCAGGCGGGTTTCTTGCAAAGGCAAAGCATGAGTAGCGTCAACGAGATCCGGTCGGCATTTCTCGACTTTTTCCGGAAGAATGGACACGAGGTCGTTCCGTCCAGTTCACTGGTACCGAAGAACGATCCGACGCTGATGTTCACCAACGCCGGTATGGTTCAGTTCAAGAACGTCTTCACCGGCCTTGAGACCCGTCCCTACACCCGGGCCACGACGGCGCAGAAGTGCGTGCGCGCGGGCGGCAAGCACAACGACCTCGACAATGTCGGCTACACCGCCCGCCATCACACCTTTTTCGAGATGCTCGGCAACTTCTCCTTCGGCGACTATTTCAAGGAGACGGCGATCGAGCTTGCCTGGAACCTCGTCACGAAGGAATTCGGCCTCGATCCCAAGCGCCTGCTCGTCACCGTTTATCACACGGATGACGACGCTGCCTCCTACTGGAAGAAGATTGCCGGCCTGAGCGACGACCGCATCATCCGCATCCCGACAAGCGACAACTTCTGGGCGATGGGCGACACTGGCCCCTGCGGCCCGTGCTCGGAGATCTTCTACGACCACGGCGAGCACATCCCCGGCGGCCCGCCCGGAAGCCCCGATGAGGACGGCGACCGCTTCATCGAGATCTGGAACCTCGTGTTCATGCAGTTCGAGCAGATCTCGCCCGAGGAGCGCATTCCGCTGCCGCGCCCGTCCATCGACACAGGCATGGGCCTCGAGCGCATTGCCGCGGTCCTGCAGGGCGTGCATGACAACTACGACATCGATCTCTTCCGCAACCTGATCCGCGCCTCGGTCGAGGCGACCGGCGTCGAGGCCAAGGGCGAGCGTGCTGCCAGCCACAAGGTCATCGCCGACCACCTGCGTTCGGCGAGCTTTCTGATCGTCGATGGCGTTCTGCCGTCGAACGAGGGCCGCGGCTACGTGCTCCGCCGCATCATGCGCCGCGCCATGCGCCATGCCCAGCTGCTGGGCGCCGAGGAGCCGCTGATGTGGCGCCTGGTCCCGGCGCTCGTGCGCGAGATGGGGCAGGCCTATCCGGAGCTCGTGCGCGGCGAGGCCCTGATCACCGAGACGCTCAAGCTCGAGGAGACACGGTTCCGCAAGACGCTGTCGCGCGGCCTGACCCTGCTGGCCGAAGCGACGGCTTCCCTCAAGGCGGGCGACCAGCTCGACGGCGAGACGGCCTTCAAGCTTTACGACACCTACGGCTTCCCGCTCGACCTGACGCAGGATGCCCTGCGCCAGCGCCAGATTTCCGTCGACCTCGACGGCTTCAACGCCGCCATGGAGCGCCAGAAGGCCGAGGCCCGCGCGAGCTGGGCCGGATCCGGCGAGGCGGCCACCGAGGCGATCTGGTTCGCCGTCAAGGACAAGGTCGGCGCGACCGAGTTCCTCGGGTATGAGACCGAGGAGGCTGAAGGTGTCATCGCCGCGCTCGTGCGCGATGGCGCTATGGTTGACGAGGCGGGCGAGGGCGAGGCTGTCGCCGTCATCACGAACCAGACCCCGTTCTATGGCGAGTCCGGCGGTCAGGTCGGTGACACCGGCGTGATCGAGGGCGAAGGCTTCGCGATTGAAGTCGAGAACACGCAGAAGCGCGGCGAGGGCCTGTTCGTTCATTTCGGCCAGGTCGCGAAGGGCAAGGTTCGCGTCGGCCAGCCGGTTGCGCTGAGGGTCGACAGCGCGCGTCGCACCAAGATTCGCGCCAACCATTCGGCCACCCATCTTCTGCATGAGTCCCTGCGTGAGGTGCTCGGCACCCATGTGGCCCAGAAGGGTTCGCTCGTCGCGCCCGACCGCCTGCGCTTCGACTTCTCGCATCCGAAGCCGATTTCCGACGAGGAGCTGGCCCGGATCGAGGCGATTGCCAACGAGGTGGTGCTGCAGAACGCTCCGGTCACCACCCGTCTGATGTCGGTGGACGACGCGATTGCCGAGGGCGCCATGGCGCTGTTTGGCGAGAAATACGGCGACGAGGTTCGCGTGGTCTCCATGGGCGTGGCTACTCAGGGCGAAAAGGCCGGCAAGACCTTCTCGATGGAGCTCTGCGGCGGCACCCATGTCCGCTCCACCGGCGACATCGGCCTCGTCCATATCGTGTCGGAAGGCGCGGTCGCCGCCGGCGTCCGCCGCATCGAGGCGCTGACGGGCGACGCTGCCCGCCAGTATCTGGAGGAGCAGGAAGCCCGCCTGAAGCAGGCGGCTGCCATCCTCAAGGTCACCCCGGCGGAAGTCGTGTCCCGCCTCGAGGCGCTGGTCGAGGAACGCAAGAAGCTTGAGCGCGAACTGAGCGAGGCCAAGCGCAAGCTCGCCCTCGGCGGCGGCGCTTCCGGCGGATCCACTGACGGTAAGGAAACAGTGAATGGTGTCTCCTTCATTGGCCGCGTGGTCGAAGGCATCGCGCCGAAGGACCTGAAGCCGCTCGCCGATGAGGGCAAGCGCACCGTCGGCTCGGGTGTGGTCGCCTTCGTTGGCGTCTCCGAGGACCGCAAGGCGAGCGTCGTCGTCGGCGTGACGGATGATCTTACAGGCCGTTTCAACGCCGTGGATCTGGTCCGCGCCGCCTCCGCCGCCATCGGCGGCAAGGGCGGCGGCGGCCGGCCGGACATGGCCCAGGCGGGCGGCCCGGATGGCGCCAATGCCTCCGCGGCCATCGAGGCGGTCAAGGCGGCTCTCTCCGCTTGACGGGAAGAGGTGAACGGACGGCTTTCCGGCTTGTACGGAAAGCCGGGATCTCCGCCGATTGGCGTGTGCTGAGGAGAGGACGGTTCAGAACTTGCCTTGAGAGCATCGAAATGGATTTTGGGGGGCCGGCGCAAGCCGGCCCTGTGTTTTCGGCGGCTGCCGCCCGATCGTTGGTCCGGGCGCGACCTGCAGGTGCGGTTGTCCGACGGAGGTTGTGGCAAGCCCTGCCGTGATGTGGGGGGCGATGCCAAGAAACGGCGTATTTGCAAGGGAGAATTGCGGAAAGGAAGGACTGCGCTTCTTATTGCAGTGACGTGATCGCGCAATAAAATTCCAAACAGGGAGCGTTACGATAATAGTGTGTTTCTTTGAAAGCATATGAAGAATTTTTGTTTTCCCGTCAGGCGGTGTTTGGGAAACTGAATCCCGCCTGCCAGGCTGCAATGCCGCCGGTTTCCCGGCGGTGTGTGTGGCTTGGTGATTTAATTTTGTTGGCAAGTAATGTTGATGCTTAATATATGGCGGGTGACAGGCGCCCTCAGCTGCGCTTCCCCCCGCGTCACCAGGTGAATTTGAATGAGTTCTCAAGACATGTATTCCGCGTCTGAGCCGTTTAGTTCGCAGACGGCTCCGGCAAATTCTACGCTGCGCGTTCTTGTTGCCAGTCTTATCGGGACCACGGTGGAGTTTTATGACTTCTATGTCTATGCGACCGCCGCTGTACTTGTGTTCCCGCATCTGTTCTTTCCTTCCGGCGATCCGACGACGGCGCTGTTAGCGTCCTTTGCCGTGTTTGGCGCGGCCATGATTGCCCGCCCGCTCGGTGCCATCTATTTCGGTCATCTCGGCGACAAGAAGGGGCGCAAGTTCACGCTCGTGGGCGCGCTGCTGACCATGGGTGTCGCCACCTTCCTGATCGGCCTTCTGCCCACCTATGCCATGGTCGGCTGGCTGGCGCCGCTGCTTCTGGTCGTCATGCGCCTTGCCCAGGGTTTTGCGCTTGGCGGTGAGTGGAGCGGTGCCGCGCTCGTCGCGACCGAGAACGCCCCCGCGGGCAAGCGTGCAGTGTTCGGCACGTTCCCGCAGCTCGGCGCGCCCCTCGGCTTCATTCTTGCCAATTCGCTGTTTTTGCTGATCGCGGCCTGGCTGCCTTCGGACAACCCCGGCCGTCCGTCGGAAGAGTTCCTGACCTGGGGCTGGCGCATTCCGTTCATCTTCTCCGCCGTCATGGTGATCATCGGCCTTTGGGTTCGCCTGAACCTGGTGGAAAGCCGGGCCTTCAACAATGTCATCAACCAGAAGAAGGTCGTGCGCCTGCCGCTTGGCAACGTGATCAAACAGTATGGCTGGGAGCTGGTGCTCGGCACCTTCTACATGCTCGCCACCTACGTGCTGTTCTATCTGATCACGGCCTTCTCTCTCAGCTACGGAACCGCGCCCACGACGGCCGCCGTGCCCGGGCTCGGCTATGACTACACCACCTTCGTGTGGATGATGGTGTTCGGCGCGGTCTTCTTCGGCATCTTCACGCTGTTCTCCGGCCCGTGGGCCGACCGCTGGGGTCGCCGCCGGTTTCTGATCCTCATCACGGCGCTGATCTTCGTCTACGGCCTCACCTGGGTTCCGCTCCTGTCGCTCGGCGAGCCCGGCGTCATCGCGTGGCTGGTGATCGGCTTCGGCCTCATGGGCGTCACCTTCGGGCCGATGGGGGCGCTGCTGCCCGAGCTGTTCCCGGCCAACGTTCGTTACACGGGCTCCGGCATCTCCTACAACGTGTCGTCAATCATCGGCGCTGCCGTGGCTCCGTTCATCGCCGTGGCCCTTTGGCGCTACGGCGGCGGCGGCCCCTTCTGGGTCGGCGTCTACCTTGCCATTTCGGCCGTGCTGACGCTGATAGCGCTGTTGCTGGGCCCTGAAACGAAGGACGTCGATTACGACGCCTGATCTCGGCCAGCCGAGGGCAGGGCAGGGACCTGCCCTCCGGTCCGCTCGCAGCCATCCTTGATTTGTGCAGAAAGGGCCACCGCCGGCAGCGGCAGTGGCCCTTTGCCATGCCTGGCGGAGCATACTTCCTACCGCGTATCACTTCCTGCGGTCACCGCCGTTTGCGCCGCGGCCGCTGTACTTGCGGCCTGCCGCGGCCTTTGCGTCGGCGGTTTGCGGTTCAGACGCCGCCTTGCCCTGCACGATCCGATGCAGGGCCGCCCCGAGAGTTCCGCCGATCAACGGAGCCGTCCAGAAGACCCACAATTGTTCAAGCGCTCCGCTGTCCGAAAAGAGTGCCGTTCCGGTCGAGCGGGCGGGGTTTACCGACGCATTCGTAACGGGAATGGCGACGAGGTGGACGAGCGTAAGCGCCAGTCCGATGGCGATCGGGGCAAACGCTGAGGTGGACTTGTCCGAGGTCGTCGCCAGGATGATGAAGACGAAGAAGGCGGTCATTACGATTTCGATCGTGACCGCAGCCGCAAGCGAATATCCGCCCGGAGAGAGCGGCCCGTATCCGTTCGATGCGAAATTACCGGCCTGAAACGCCGGAGCCACGGAGGCGATGAAGTAGATCACACCGGCAGCCAGCACAGCGCCGCACACCTGGGCCAGAATGTAGCCGGGAAGCTCCGAGACCGGCAGTCTCCCCCCCGATGACCATGCCCACGGAGACGGCAGGATTGAAATGTCCGCCCGAGACCGGACCCACGGCATAGGCCATCGTCATGACGGCCAGGCCAACCGCGAGGGCGACCCCGAGATGTCCGATGCCCACCTCGGGAAAGCCGGCGGCAAGGAGCGCTGCCCCGCAAACACAAAAGACGAGCCAGAACGTACCAACGAGTTCCGCGACAAGTTTCTTCATGGCAAATCCTTAAAAGTACAAGAGATCAGTAATCCGGCCTCCCCTAGGAACAGGGAGTTATCCTCCATGGCGTCGGGAAATTAAGTAGTCTCTGCGTATATCATTACGTAACCGCCGCCTTCCGGACCAGGCGACGACCGTCCCACAGCAATGCTTGCGTGTATTCATTCGCCTCTGAGGGCACTGGAACCGTGTCAGGGCGGGCGACTTTTTCGGCCTGTCGGTGCGGTCGCCACGGCCGGTTGGACTGTTTGCGCTCCGGGCAACAAGAAACCCGCCGGACCGGGTCCGGCGGGTTCCAGCGTATCCGCTCTGTTTGATACGGGTCTTACAGCGAGGCCATGGCCTTCTGCAGGTTCTCGTCCACCTTGTCGAGGAAGCCGGTGGTTGAGAGCCACGGCTGGTCCGGACCGATGAGCAGGGCGAGGTCCTTGGTCATGAAGCCGGCCTCGACGGTCTTGACGCAAACATCCTCGAGGGTCTCGGCGAACTTCTTGAGCTCCTCGTTGTTGTCGAGCTTGGCGCGGTGGGCGAGACCGCGGGTCCAGGCGAAGATCGAGGCGATCGAGTTGGTCGAGGTTTCCTCGCCGCGCTGATACTGGCGGTAGTGGCGGGTGACGGTGCCGTGGGCGGCCTCGGCCTCGACGGTCTGGCCGTCCGGCGTCATCAGCACGGAGGTCATGAGACCGAGCGAGCCGTAGCCCTGTGCGACCGTGTCGGACTGCACGTCACCGTCGTAGTTCTTGCAGGCCCAGACATAGCCGCCGGACCACTTGAGGCTGGAAGCCACCATGTCGTCGATCAGGCGATGCTCGTAGAACAGGCCGGCAGCCTCGAACTTGTCCTTGAACTCGGTCTCGTAGATCTCCTGGAAGATGTCCTTGAAGCGGCCGTCATAGGCTTTGAGGATCGTGTTCTTCGTGGAGAGATAGACCGGGTAGCCGACCTGCAGGCCGTAGTTGAACGAGGCGCGGGCGAAATCGCGGATCGACTCGTCCAGGTTGTACATGGCCATGGCGACGCCGGAGCCCGGTGCATCAAACACCTCGTGCTCGATGACGGTGCCATCTTCACCAACGAACTTGATCGTCAGCTTGCCCTTGCCGGGGAAGCGGAAGTCGGTCGCGCGGTACTGGTCGCCAAAGGCGTGGCGGCCGACGATGACGGGCTTGGTCCAGCCCGGAACCAGGCGCGGAACGTTCTTGCAGATGATCGGGGCACGGAAGATGACGCCGCCCAGGATGTTGCGAATGGTGCCGTTCGGCGACTTCCACATCTTCTTGAGGCCGAACTCCTTCACGCGGGCTTCGTCCGGCGTAATGGTGGCGCACTTCACGCCGACGCCGTGCTTCTTGATGGCATAGGCGGCGTCGATGGTGACCTGGTCGTCCGTCGCGTCGCGGTTCTGGATCGACAGGTCGTAGTATTCAAGGTCAATGTCGAGATAGGGGTAGATCAGCTTTTCTTTGATCAGCTTCCAAATGATGCGGGTCATTTCATCGCCGTCGAGCTCTACGACGGGATTTGCTACCTTGATTTTCGCCATTCTGAACCTCTTCTCGACAAAAGCGGATCTTCCGCCCCGTGGGGGATCGCTATTGAGCGCCGCCCCTATAGCACTGCTATGCTGCAACGCAAAGCCGTTCACGGTGCGAAAATCTATGAACATCGCTTTACGCTTTTCGCGGAAGGGGCTAGATCGGCATGAACTGAACGGCTGTTCGCAATTTTTTCTCTGAAGACGGAATATTGTGGCAGATGCGCGCGCCTGCGGTTGCTTCCGCGCGGTAGATGCCCTGACAGGCAGGCAATGGCTGAAACAGAAAACCGGCAGGAACCGATCGCCGAAGGACCGGTGATCATTCTCGTGGAGCCGCAGCTCGGCGAAAACATCGGCATGGTGGCGCGGGCCATGGCCAATTTCGGCCTGGCCGAGCTCCGGATTGTCAATCCGCGCGATGGCTGGCCCAACGAGAAGGCGCGCGCAGCGGCCAGCAAGGCCGATCATGTCATCGACGGCGCGCGCGTGTTCGACCGGCTGGAGGACGCCATCGCCGACTTGAACTTCATTCTTGCGACCACTGCCCGTCCGCGCGACAACTTCAAGCCGGTGCGGGGCCCGGTCGAGGCGGCCGTGGACCTGCGCGCGCGCCATGCCCGCGGGGAGCGGACTGGCATCTTCTTCGGCCGCGAGCGCTGGGGCCTGACCAACGAGGAGGTGGCCCTGGCTGACGAGATCGTGACCTTTCCGGTCAACCCGGCCTTCGCCTCGCTCAACATCGCCCAGGCTGTCCTGCTGATGTCCTATGAATGGATGAAGACCCAGCCTGACCGGGCGGTGCGCCCGCCCGAGGTGGAGCGCATCCCCGCAACCAAGGAGAATCTCAACAGCTTCATCGGCTATCTGGAACGGATCCTCGACGAGCGCGGCTATTTCCGTACAGCCGACAAAAAGCCGAAAATGCTCGACAACCTGCGGGCTCTTTTCACCCGTCCCGGCTTCACCGCCGAAGAACTGACGGCGCTGCGCGGCGTGTTCGTCTCCCTGGAGAAGTTCACGCCGAAGCGGCCGCGCGGGGCGGGCAGTCCGGACGGGGAGTGATCCATGGAGCGCAGGCCGGTCCTGTTCTTCGACTCTGGAATCGGCGGCCTTTCGGTCGTGAAGGAAGCGCGCATTCTGCTTCCTGAACATCCCTATGTCTACGTTGCGGACGACGCCGCCTTTCCCTACGGCGCCTGGGAAGAAGAGGCGCTCCGCGCCCGCCTGATCAAGCTCTTCGGCCGCCTGATCGACAGGTTCGAGCCGTCCCTGATCGTGATTGCCTGCAACACCGCCTCCACCCTTGCCATCGCGGACCTGCGCGCGGCCTATCCCGATCAGCAATTCGTCGGAACCGTCCCCGCCATCAAGCCTGCGGCCGAGCGCACGCGTTCAGGCATCGTCTCGGTGCTGGCCACGCCCGGAACGGTCAAGCGCCAGTACACGCGGGACCTGATCGCCACCTATGGCAGCCGCTGCCATGTCCGTCTGGTGGGCAGCCAGAATCTCGCGGCGCTCGCCGAGCAGTACATGCGCGAAGGCTTCGTTGACGAGGCGCAGGTGAGGGCGGAGATCGCCCCCTGCTTCATGGAGAAGGATGGCCGGCGTACCGACATTGTTGTGCTCGCCTGCACGCATTATCCGTTCCTGGTCAACCGCATGCGCAAGGTGGCCCCCTGGCCGGTCGACTGGATCGACCCTTCCGAGGCGATCGCCCGCCGTGCCATGTCGCTCCTGCCGCGGCTGGAGGGGGAAATGGGCAACCACACGGATTACGCCTATTTCACATCGGGCAATCCGCCGGCGGCCATGCGGCGCCTGATGCGCGGTTTCGGTTTCGTGCTGGGCGGCGACGAACTGGCTCTTCCGGCCGAGGGCGGCCCGGCCGTTGCCGCCGCACAGCCTGCACAAAATGCAGCTCCGGCGTTGACATCCGGCCCCGAGTGAACTAGTGCAACCCCGCGCAGCGGTTCGCAGGAGCCCTGTGCGATCTGACGTGTCCCGCGGAAACCCGGCGTAGCGTGCGCAGGGTTCCTGTCAGGCCTCCGGAAACGGGGCCAGAGGAGGGCGCGTTCCTTGACCCGGAACGTGGTGTTTCGGGTGTATTTGTTTGAAAGGGAATGCGGTGACTAAACGCCATACCACCAAGTACAAGATTGACCGCCGCCTTGGCGAGAACATCTGGGGCCGTCCGAAGTCGCCGGTCAACCGCCGCGAATACGGCCCGGGCCAGCACGGCCAGCGCCGCAAGGGCAAGATGACCGACTACGGCATGCAGCTCCGCGCCAAGCAGAAGCTCAAGGGCTACTACGGTGATCTGTCGGAGAAGCAGTTCCGCAAGATCTACGAGGAAGCCAACCGCCGCAAGGGCGACACCAGCGAAAACCTGATCGGCCTGCTTGAGTCGCGTCTGGACGCCATCGTCTACCGCTCGAAGTTCGTGCCGACTCCCTTCGCTGCCCGCCAGTTCGTGAACCACGGCCATGTGCTCGTGAACGGCCGCCGGGTGAACATCCCGTCCTACCGCTGCCGTCCGGGCGACGTGATCGAGGTCCGCGAGAAGTCCAAGCAGCTTGCTCTCGTCATCGAGGCGACTCAGTCGGCCGAGCGTGACGTGCCGGACTACATCGAGGTCGATCACAACAAGATGGTCGCGAAGTATGTTCGCATTCCGGCTCTGAGTGACGTGCCGTACCCGGTTCAGATGGAACCGAACCTGGTGGTCGAGTTCTACTCGCGCTAATCGGCAAACACTATTTAGCCTTGCTGTGTTGCGCCCGGCGGCTCATGCTGCCCGGGCGCATTCTCCATCTGGAGCAGCGGTTTGGGTTTCAGGAAATCGCCGGCTGCTCTGTTGATTTGTTTCGCGGTTCCGGACGGAAACCGGTTCCCATTTCCCGGAACCGCTCTAGGCATGAACAGAGGAGCGGCCGTTGTCAGCTGAGGGAGTGAGAATCCGCGCCAAGTCAGCCACGGATAGCTGCGGTCGGCTGTCTGTTTTCTGGCTTCTCGCCGCTTTTGTCCTGACCTGGACGATCTACCCCGCGCTGACCCGCATCAACCTCGATCCCTATGGCGACATGCTGGAGAACTATGCCTGGGGCATCGGCTGGCAGTGGGGATATTTCAAGCACCCTCCGTTCTTCGCCTGGACTGCCGCGGCCTGGTTCGAGCTCTTTCCGCGTGCCGACTGGGCCTATTATCTCCTTTCAGCGGTCAATGCGGCGCTTGCGGTCTTTGTGAGCTGGCGCATAGCCCTCCGCTTCCTGGATCCGTGGCGGTCGCTTCTTGCCTCCTGCCTGTTCTTCTTTCTGCCGCCAGTCACGTTTCTGGCGACCAAGTTCAACGCCAATTCGGCGCTCCTGCCGATCTGGCCACTGATCGTTCTGTTCTATCTGCGCTTTCTGGAGCGGCGGAGGCTGGTCGATGCGCTGGTCCTGGGTCTGGTGGCGGCCATCGGCATCCTGACCAAATACTTCACGGCGGTGTTGCTCGCCTCGATCGTGCTGCACATCCTGTTCGACCGCGATGCGCGGAGCCTCCTGCGCAGCGCCTCCACCTGGCTCGCCGCCGCAGTCTTCCTGCTCGCTCTCGTCCCCCATCTGATCTGGCTCTGGAATGTGGACTTCCAGACGATCTCCTATGCCGCCTCGCAGGGTGACGGACGCGCGCTGGATGGCGTGACCTCGGGCCTGCGTTTCGTGGTTGCCCTTGTCCTTTATCTCATCCCGGCCGTGCTCATCCTGTATCTGACGCTGCTGCGCAATCGCGGGGAGGGCAAGACGGCGGCGTTGCTCGACGCCAGCGGTTTCCGTTCGCTCTTCCACACGGTGGAAGGCAGGGCGCTCGCGTGGACAACCTTCGGGTCCGTCGCCGTGACGCTGGCCATTGCTGTGCTTCTTGGAACGCGCCTCAGCTCCGTCTGGGGACTGCCTATGTATTTTGCGGTTCCGGTATTCGTGCTGGCTCCGGTCCGTCCCGGTGCGCTGGAGGTGCGGCGCGAGGTGATCCCCACCATCATCGCCGTCTACGTGGTCGCTCTGCTGGTGGCGGCTCCCTTCGTCCGCTACTTCGATGAGGGGCGGGAAAAGCATTACAGTCACGTACCCGTCGCAGGCATCGCCCAGGCCGTCGAGGAAGCCTGGAAGCATGAGACAGCGGCTCCCCTGGTCTATGTCGGCGGCGACAAGATCCTCTCCAGCGGCACGAGTTTCTATGCGCCCGCGCGGCCCTATGCGGTGATCGAGAACTCGCTCGACAACACGCCCTGGATCACGCCGGATGACCTCCGGCGCTCGGGAATCGTTGTCGCCTGTTTCGCGAACCAGAAGGACTGCGAGGCAGCGCTGGCGATCTACCCGGTGGAGTTCAGCAAGACTGAAACGCTCTCGGTGCAGGACATTACCGGCAAGCCGTGGAACGTCGTGATCCACCTCGCGCTGCCGGAGCAGGGGTGAGAGGGCACCGCGCCCGCCGGAAAGAGGGTTCCGCGGCGGCCTCAGACGATCCTGTCTTCGATCGACCAGCGCGCGGCGAAGAAATTGATCACGGCGCCCACCACGATACCGATGATCTTGGCCGGAAGTAGCCCCGCCAGATCGGTGAGCAGGATGAGCGCCAGGCTCGACGATCCGAGCGAGATGGCGGCCCCCGAAACGGCGAACCGGGCGAAGGACTTCTTCTTGCCCAGCGCTTGATCGGCCTCGAAGGTCCAGCGCGAGTTGACGGCATAGGAGAAGGTCACCGCGACCGCCCAGGCGATTACATTGGCCACGAGCGCCGGAAGCCCGACCCAGGCCAGCGCCGTGAAGATGAGGAAGTCGACCGCCGAATTGGCGATGCCCACCGCGCCGAAGCGCAGCGCCTTGACGCCGAGCGGACGGGAGGAACCGGGCTTCGTCACGCGGCTCTCCCCGCGAGCGTCGCGCCCGCCCGGTCGAGCAGTGCCGCGAACCGGTCGCCTGCAAGGAATTCGAGTTCTTCCGCGCGGGAGTCGGTGAGCACGTCACGCGCGCGCAGCGCATCGTCCACCAGGCCCGGATGGCACATGACCACCGCCCCGTCCGGCAGGCACCGGACGAGTGTCGTCATTGCCTCGGCGAACAGACCCGGTTTCTGCCAGGCGTAGAACCCGGCGAGAGGGCCCTTGACGGGCAGCCCTGCGGCCCGCATCTGCCGGTCGAAGCCGGTCGCGAGCCCCCGGATGAACAGGATCTTGGGCCAAAGTCCTGCCGGAGCGCCCTTCCGCGTCGGCCCCCCGCGCACCCACGGCTTTTCCGCGTCCGGCAGGTGGGCGAACCGCGCGATGATCCACTGCCTGACCGGCGCGAGGAAATGGACGTGCTGGTGCCCGTCCAGATACGCCGGCAAGCGCCCGAATTCCGCCGTGAACCGGTCGAGCTGCGCATCGAGTTCCGGAAAGACCTTGTCCGCCGTGATCGCTCCGCGCGACACTCCCGTGATCAGCTCCTTTAGGTGGGGGAGGTGCCCCCAGCCCGACAGGCCGCCGAAATCGGTCAGCGTCAGGTGCAGCCCGATCTCCGCGTTCGGTGAGAGGTCGCGCATTGCGCGGGCGCTTTCCGCCCACTCTGGGAACAGCGTCATGCAGCCCGTTCCCGAGAGCCGTCCTCGGTCGAGAAGCTGTCGGATGCCTTCCGAGACGCCCGGTGACAGTCCGTAGTCATCGGCCACGAGGCGGAAGCGACGTCCCGTCATGAGTCTTCCGTCTGCTCCGCGACGTCCGATGCGCTGGCGGCTGTCTGCTTGCGCATCGCCGGTCCGGAAATCGACTTGAGGATGTAGATCGGCCGGTGCTTGGCCTCGCTGAGCGCGGCCCAGACATATTCGCCCACCAGTCCCATTAGAGCCAGGTTGAGGCCGCCCATCACGAGCACCGCGACCATGAGGCTCGGATAGCCGGGAACCGCGACGCCGCTGATCATGACCTCTAGGATGACCTTGATGCCGTAGAGGAAGCCGAGCACCGCCACGAAGGCGCCGAATACCGACAGGATCCGCAGCGGCACCACCGAGAATGAGGTGAAGCCTTCCAGCGAGAAGGCGAGCAGCTTGCGCCGGGAGTACTTGGTCTTGCCCGCGCGGCGGGCGGCGGGCAGGTATTCGATCCGCTCCTGCCTGAAGCCGGTCCAGGCATAGAGCCCCTTGTTGAAGCGCTTGCGGTCCCTGAGCTGGCGCATCGCCGCGGCGAAGCGCCTGGTCATCACGCGGAAGTCGCCGGCGTTCTCGGGAATCTCGTAACGCTGGCCCATGTTCATGATCTTGTAGAACAGGCCGGCGAACCAGCGGGTGAGCAGGCGGTCGTCCTCGCGGTGCGCCCGCACGGCATAGACCATGTCGAGCTCGGGATTGGCGAGAAGCCGGGAGATCATCTCCAGCGCCACCTCGGTGGTGTGCTGCAGGTCGGCGTCCATCAGCAGCACGTAGTCGCCGTCCGAGTGGTCGAGCCCAGCCAGGATGGCGGTTTCCTTGCCGAAATTGCGCGATAGCGATAGCAGCTTCCACTTGCCCTGCATGTGCTTCTCGAACAGCTCCACGCTGTTGTCGGTGCTGCCGTCGTCAACGAGAATGAAGCAGGTCGACAGTCCGAACCGCGACTTCACGGCCTCGGTGAGCTCAACGGCCATCCTGCTGAAGTCGATGGCCGACTCCGCCTCATTCAGGAACGGAACGATGACGTCGAGTTGCTTGGTTTCTGTACTCACGGCGCGTCGCTTCTGGTGTTCAGGTTGGTAACAGGCCTAGTTCGTCAGGCGCTTTGCCGCAAGGGGGCGAAATGCCGAACTGTCGCCTGAACCCCCTGCAAGCTGATATTAGCCGTCGCGCGGGCAGATTTGCGGAATTGTGCTGTTTTCAGCCGCCGTGAAAATAATTACAGAGAGCGTCACGCAAAGGATGGACGCACATGGAACTTGATCTCGGCGTGCAGCACCCCCAAACGTCTCCGGAGATGGCGGAGGCCAGGCAGGATTTCGCGAAAGGATCCGGACAGGAAAGCTTCATCGAAAGCCTGCCGATCTATCGCGATGCCCCGTCGTCCGTCGAGTTCAACAAGCTGAGGAAGCGCCTTCTGCGCCAGACCCGCGAGGCCATCGAAGCGTTCGGTATGGTCCGGCCGGGCGACCGCTGGCTTGTGGCGCTCTCGGGCGGCAAGGATTCGTACGGCCTTCTCGCCATTCTGCTCGACCTGCAATGGCGTGGCCTCCTGCCAGTGGAGCTGATCGCCTGCAACCTCGACCAGGGCCAGCCGGGCTTCCCGAAGCATGTCCTGCCTGAGTTCCTGGAGCGGGTAGGGGTCCGCTACCGCATCGAGTACCAGGACACCTATTCGGTGGTCACCGAGAAGATCCCCGAGAACCGTACCTACTGCTCGCTCTGCTCGCGCCTGCGCCGCGGTCATCTTTACCGCGTCGCCCGCGAGGAGGGCTGCCAGGCGCTGGTGCTGGGACACCACCGCGAGGACATCCTCGAGACCTTCTTCATGAACCTATTCCACGGCGGCCGCCTGGCCGCCATGCCGCCCAAGCTCGTCAACGACGAGGGCGACCTCCTGGTCCTGCGACCGCTCGCCTATTGTGCGGAGGCAGACCTGCAGAAGTTTGCCGACGCGATGAAGTTTCCGATCATTCCGTGCAACCTCTGCGGCAGCCAGGACGGCCTCCAGCGCAATGCCATGAAGGCGATGCTCGCCGACATCGGAAAGCGCATGCCGGGCCGCAAGGACACCATGATCCGTGCCCTGGGCAATGTCCGCCCGTCCCATCTGCTCGACCGCAGGCTGTTCGATTTTGCCGGCATCGTGCCGGGTGGTGACCATCATCCCGACGCGGTGGATTCCTCAATCTTCTGAATCGCTTGGGCGAGGGATCTCACGGACAGAGTCAGGGACCTGAGAAAGAGATTCAGGAAGTTCGCGAACTGATTCAAGAAGAAGGGGCTCCGGCCGCATCTGGCGGGAGCCCCTTCTTCATTTCCGGAATTCAGGTGCTTCAGACGGGCTTGCCTGCCGAGGGGCTCACCTGTTGGAACAGCTTGCCGCGCTCGGCGATCAGCACGAGGATCAGCGACAGCACACCGAGTATGAAGTAGCCGGCTGCGATGGGTGTCAGCGTCCCGTCGAAGGCCTGGCCGATCAGCGCGCCGAACATGCCCGAGCCCAAAGTGCTCACGAAGCCCTGCACCGAAGCGGCCGTGCCGGCCACATGACCAAGGGGCTCCATGGCGATCGCGTTGAAATTGCCGCCCACCCAGCCGAACTGGAACATCGCGAGCGAAAACAGCAGGAAGAAGAGCCAGAACGGAACGGGGCCGAGCAGCGTGATGATGAGCCAGATGCCGGTGATCGTGATGAAGCCGAGCAGGGCGCCGTGCGAAAGGCGCCGCATGCCGATGCCGCCCACCAGCCTCGAGTTGCTGTAGGAGGAAATGGCCATCAGCGTTCCGCCGAGCGCGAACATAAGCGTGAACACGTCTTCCATGTCATAGATGTCCACGTAGATCTGCTGGGCGGAGTTGATGAAGCCGAACAGGGCGCCCATGATCGTCGTGCTTGCCAGCATGTAGCAGGCGGCGACGCGGTTCGAGACGACGATGCGGAAGCCCTGCAGGATCGAGTCGAATGCCAGCGAGCGCTTGTTTTCGGGTTTCAGCGTCTCCGGCAGGCGGAACCATGCCCAGGCGGTGACGGCGAGCGTAACCGCAGCGGTCAGCAGGTAGATCATCGGCCAGCCGCCGAGCAGCATGAAGAGCTTGCCGAGGCTCGGCGCGAAAATCGGCACGATCATGAAGATCATCATGATGATCGACATGACCTCGGCCATCCTCCGGCCGCCGTAGAGGTCGCGCACCGTCGAGACGGCGATGACGCGGGTCGAGGCCGCTCCAAATCCTTGCAGGGCGCGCAGCAGCAGCATGACGGTGAAGGTGGGCGAGAACGCCGCGAGCACCGCGCCGGTCACGAAAATGCCGAGTCCGAAGAACAGCGGCTTGCGGCGCCCGAACCGGTCGGCCAGCGGCCCGTAGAGGATCTGGCCGATGGCAAGGCCGAGAACATAGGCGGAAATGACCAGCTGCCGGGTATTCTCGTCCTCGACGTTGAGGGCCGCGCCCATCTGCATGAGCGCGGGAAGCACCACGTCGATGCCGAGCGCGTTGATCGACATGATGGCCGCGGCCAGTGCCACGAATTCCTTCTTGCCGATGCCGGGCGACGGATTGTCCGAGGGTGGCGTTCCGCCAGCGGCTGGCTGCGCGGATGTAACGTGTGCGCCTGAAACTGGCTTGTCCATGAACTGGCTCCTGGCAAAACGCAACGCCTGCGTTGAAAACAATGGGGCCGCGCCGCGCGGCCATAGGAAAAATCAGATGCGCCGGCGAATCCGCCGGCGCGCTGGAAGGTCCTGAATGCAATGCCGGCAAGCCGGCGGACGAGTGCTGAAATCAGGCCGCGCGGACGGCGATGCCCTTGTCGGCAAAGAAACTCTGCAGCTCGCCGGACTGGAACATCTCGCGGACGATATCGCAGCCGCCGACGAACTCTCCCTTCACGTACAGCTGCGGAATCGTCGGCCAGTTGGTGTATTCCTTGATTCCCTGGCGCAGCTCGTCGGAAGCGAGGACATTGATGCCCTTGTAGTCGACGCCGAGGTAGTCGAGGATCTGCACGACCTGACCCGAGAAGCCGCACAGCGGCTGGTTGGGGGTGCCCTTCATGAAGAGCACGACGTCGTTGGACTTGACCTCGTTGTCGATGAAATCATGGATAGCGGTCATCGCTCTGTCCTTTCAATTCCGGGTTCAAGGCCCGGAGCTCCTGTGTCCGAATATCCCCGCTTATCTATTGTAGTATGATTTGCTTCGCAACGTGCAAGCGTACCCGCCATGACAATGACATGGATCATGAGTTTGTGAGTTTTTGATCCGGCGGGGCGGGACAGCACGTCGCGTCCGGCTGAAAAAACCTGTTCACGGACGCCAGAATCTGGTTTCAGGGGGCACCATGAGATTTTCGCCGCAACAGGATCAGGCCCTGCGCGCCGTCTCGAAATGGCTGTCGGAAGGACGCAGCCAGATCTTCCGCCTTTTCGGCTATGCCGGAACGGGCAAGACGACGCTTGCGCGCTATTTCGCCGAGCATGTGGATGGCGATGTCCAGTTTGCCGCCTTTACCGGCAAGGCGGCGCAGGTCCTGCGCTCCAAGGGTGCCTCCAACGCGCGCACCATCCATTCGTTGATCTACCGTCCACGCGGCGAGGAGGAGGTGGAGGACGAGACCACCGGCAAGACCATGATCGCGCCGACCTTCTCGCTCAACCGCCAGAGCCCCATCGCCAAGGCCAAGCTCGTCATCATCGACGAATGCTCGATGGTGGACGAGCAGCTCGGCCGCGACCTCTTGTCCTTCGGCACGCCGATCCTGGTGCTGGGCGACCCGGGGCAGCTTCCGCCGATTTCCGGCGGG
This sequence comes from Chelativorans composti, assembly GCF_039541695.1. NCBI lineage: Bacteria > Pseudomonadati > Pseudomonadota > Alphaproteobacteria > Hyphomicrobiales > Phyllobacteriaceae > Chelativorans > Chelativorans composti. Next base: position 48,057 of record NZ_BAABGS010000012.1, read on the forward strand.
GGCTTCTTCACCGAGCACGAGCCGGACTTCCTGCTCACCGAGATACACCGCCAGGCGCGGGACAATGCCATCATCCGCCTCGCCCTCGACGCGCGCGAGGGACGCGAGATCGGCTATGGCGATTATGGCGAGGCGCGCGTGATCTCCCGCGCCGAGGTCAACAGCGAGATCGTCACTGTGGCCGATCAGGTGCTCGTCGGCACCAACCGTACCCGCCGCCGCTACAACCAGCGCCTGCGCGAGTTGCGCGGCTTTGACGCGCTCTATCCCCAGGCGGGCGACAAGCTCGTCTGCCTGCGCAACGATCCGGCCAAGGGCCTGCTCAACGGCTCGCTCTGGAAGGTCATGACTTCTTCCAAGGAAACGGTCAAACCAGGCATCAACCTGCTCGTAACGCCGGAGGACGACGACCCCGACCGCGGCGTGGCCAAGATCAAGCTGCTCAAGGCTGCTTTTGAGGACCCGGATGCCGACATCCCCTGGCAGACGAAGAAGCGCTACGACGATTTCGATTACGGCTACGCGCTGACGGTTCACAAGGCGCAGGGCTCGCAGTGGGATGACGTGGTGCTTTTCGATGAGAGCTTCGCCTTCCGCGACACCCGCGCCCGCTGGCTCTACACGGCCATCACCCGCGCCGCCGAGCGTCTCACAATCGTCCGCTGACGGTTTACTCGCATCCTCCGTGAATCTGAAAGATGGCCCGCCGAACCACGGGCCCCTCCAGGCTCTGGGGACTACGGGTGGGCGAGGGGCTTTGCCCCGATCCATTCCCAGGCTGCCGTGGCCTCGTCCTGGCTGAACTGGCGGACCTCGATGGATGTGAAGAGCGTTGCGAGCCGCATGCCGGCGCTGATCCATCCCTCGGCTCCGACCAGGGCGATCCTGCGCACGTGCCGGAAGGCCGAGGATTTCCCCGTGAAGGTCTCTGCAAGCGACATGCCGCTCCAGTCGACCCCTTCGTAGTCATGAACGATCACGATGACATCGACGGAATCGTGCAGCGATACCGCCCCGTCCAGAAGCCCATAGAGGTTTTCGATGTCTGAGGAGGCGATCTGCCCGCTCACCTCGAAAGCCAGGACATCGTCGCGGTCGGTAGCAATGCGGCGTACATTTGGTGGTGTTTCGTTGATCAGCATCCGTTCCCGGCCCTTCACTGTCGATTGAGAACGGTTTTTGCCCCTGTCAGTTCCCATGTTTTGGGCTATAGCACCTCCCTATACTCGAGCCGGAGGTTTCGTGATGCCCGCCAAACTGTCGGTCAATCTCAACGCCGTTGCCATGCTTCGCAACCGCCGCAACCTGCCTTGGCCGAGCGTCACCGGCATCGGCCGTCTGGCGCTTGCGGCCGGCGCCGATGGCCTGACGGTCCATCCGCGGCCCGACCAGCGCCACATCCGTTTCTCCGATCTGCCGGAGATCCGCGCGCTACTCGATGATGAGTTTCCGGATCGTGAGTTCAACATCGAGGGCTACCCGAGCGAGGAGTTCCTACGCCTGGTGGAGGAGACCCAGCCGGAGCAGGTGACGCTCGTGCCTGACAGCCCGGAGCAGAACACTTCCGACCACGGCTGGTGTTTCCGCGACAACCGCGAGCTGCTCGCCCGCGTTATCGAGCGCCTGAAGAAGGGCGGCTTCCGCGTCTCCTGCTTCGTCGATCCGGACGCAAGCCACGAGGAACTGTCGCTCGCCAGGGAATTGGGCGCCGACCGCGTCGAACTTTGCACCGGCCCCTACGGCGCCTGCCATGACGACCAGGCCCGCGCCGTGGCCGAACTGAAGAAGCTTCAGGCCACGGCCGAGCGGGCCCGGTCACTCGGCCTTGCCGTCAACGCCGGCCACGACCTCACCGTGGACAACCTTCCGGCGCTGGTCCGCCACGTTCCGATGCTGGCGGAGGTCTCCATCGGCCACGCGCTCACCGCCGATGCGCTTATTCACGGCATTTCCGAAACCGTCCGCCGCTACCGCGCCGCCTTGGGCTGGTAGAGGAGGGACAGACGCGTTCTATATGGGAGAAGCAGCTAGCCCGGCCTTACGGTGAGCTTGTCGAACCATGGGCCGGCGTCACCGGGCCGACCCTCTTCAATTGTCCCCGGCTGCATGATCCCCTGGTTGCGTGCCCCCGCGCTTCGACAGGTTCCAGCGCGGGGAGTTGAAATATCACCTTGCCTTGCCCGGCATCTTGTGAGAGAACCGTACCGTACGGTACGGAGAATGACATTGCCCGAGCGCCAATCCAGGGAAGAGCTTACGCCGCGCCAGCGCGATGTGCTGGAACGCGCCCTTGAGCTGCTCGTGGCCGGCGGTGAGAAGGCGCTGACGACCTCCGGCCTTGCCCGCGCCGCCAACTGCTCCAAGGAAAGCCTCTACAAGTGGTTCGGTGACCGCGATGGCCTGCTCGCCGCCATGATCGCTCATCAGGCGAGCAAGGTGCGGGGCTTCACCGACACCGGCGGCACCATGCGCCGCGACGTGTTCGAGACCCATCTCAGGGGCTTCGCCGAGGATCTGCTGCGCGTCCTGTCGGGTGAGGTGTCACTGGCGCTGAACCGCCTTGCCATCGGTCAGGCCAGCCGCGAGGGCAACCGTCTGGGTGCTCTTCTCGTTGAGCAGGGACGCCGTCGCATCGACCAGGCGGCAACACGCCTTCTGGAAGCGGGAAAGCGCAGCGGGCACATCCATTACGACGATCTCGACGATACGTACCGCACGCTCTACGGGCTGATTGTGCGCGACATGCACGTGCGGATGCTACTGGGCGAGAAGGGCGTGTTCGGCGGCCGTTCACTCGAGGCGCAGGCGGCCCACGCCATTCGGCAGTTTTTCGCGCTTTATGAAGTGCGGGAGAAGGAGACGGCGGGCCGGCTCTAGCGCGGATGCGGGGTGGAAGCCCCGGATGTGCGCCAGGCCGGACCTGTCACAAGGAATACAGCAAGGAAGGAAACGAAATGCGTGTCTATTATGATCGCGATGCGGATGTGAACCTCATCAAGGGCAAGAAGGTTGCCATCGTCGGCTACGGCAGCCAGGGCCGCGCCCATGCGCTGAACCTCAAGGACTCCGGCGTGAAGGAGATCGTCATCGCTCTCCGCGCCGGTTCCGGCACCGTCAAGAAGGCCGAAGCTGACGGCTTCAAGGTCATGACGGTTGCTGATGCTGCAGCCTGGGCTGACGTCATTATGATGGCGACGCCGGACGAGCTGCAGGCCGGCATCTACAACAAGGAGATCGCCCCGAACATCCGTGACGGCACCGCGATCGCCTTCGCCCACGGCCTCAACGTCCACTTCGGCCTGATCGAGCCGAAGAAGACCGTCGACGTAATCATGATCGCCCCGAAGGGTCCGGGCCACACCGTCCGCGGAGAGTACGAGAAGGGCGGCGGCGTGCCCTGCCTGGTGGCCGTCCATCACGACGCCTCCGGCAACGCCCTCGACATCGCGCTCTCCTACGCATGCGGCGTCGGCGGCGGCCGCTCCGGCATCATCGAGACCACCTTCAAGGAAGAGTGCGAGACCGACCTCTTCGGTGAGCAGGTCGTGCTCTGCGGCGGTCTGGTGGAGCTCATCCGCGCCGGTTTCGAGACGCTGGTCGAGGCCGGTTACGCGCCGGAGATGGCCTATTTCGAGTGCCTGCACGAAGTGAAGCTCATCGTCGACCTCATCTACGAGGGCGGCATCGCCAACATGAACTACTCGATCTCCAACACCGCCGAGTGGGGTGAGTACGTCACCGGCCCGCGCATCATCACCGCCGAGACCAAGGCCGAGATGAAGCGCGTGCTCAAGGACATCCAGACCGGCAAGTTCACCTCCGACTGGATGCAGGAGTGGCATTCGGGTGCCGCCCGCTTCAAGGCCACCCGCCGCCTGAACGACTCGCATCCGATCGAGGAAGTCGGCGCCAAGCTGCGCGCCATGATGCCCTGGATTTCCAAGAACAAGCTGGTCGACCGCGAGCGCAACTAAGCGCGGCCGAACGGCACTGTCCTCCACAGGCGGCGTCCCCGGACGCCGCCTTTTCGTGACTGACACCCGGAAAGGCCGTTTCCGGGGCTCGCCCGCCTTCGCTTCTGATTAGCCGTGGCCGGCTGTGCGGGAAGTCGCTCCGGTGCTCCGGGGAAATTCCCGGTTTCCGCCCTGTAGCATCTTTCCCCGGTTGACCCGACCTGTTTATAACTTTTATTAGGACAGAGCAGTTGTTGATTGCTCATCACGTCCAATGCAGGGAGGGGTTGGCTTGAGCATTTCACGCATGCGGCGCGTCCGTGCCGGACGCCACGTCAGAACGTCGCGCGGAGTTGCGAGCATTGCGCCTGGAGTCGCTGCCTCCCTGACCGCGCTCGTCAGTCCTTCCGCATCCCTTGCACAGACGGCTGAATGCCTCGACCTCCTGGACACGATGTGCTTTCCGGGTCTTCCGTCGGACCGTGTCGGAGGTGTCTTCTGGGGAGTTTCCGGTGACGGAAAGGTGGCCGTCGGTAATCTCCAGGACACGATGCGGATGCACGCTGCCCGCTGGAGCCCTGAAGCGGGCTGGGATCCGCTGGGTTTGCCTGGCGTGTTCTCCGAGGCGTATGCCGCCTCTCGGAGCGGAAGCGTCATCGTTGGAGCGTTTTGGGCCCCCTTTTCCCACGCATTCCGTTGGGAAGGGGGAGAATTCATCGATCTCGGCCCCGGAGCAGCCCATGATCTGTCCGCCGACGGGCGGTATATCGCAGGCATGCTGACGGTTGCCGGTTCCAACCGCGCTATCCGGTGGGACGGCGCGGAGGCGAGGGATCTCGGCACGCTCAAGGCCGACAACAGCGGGCAGTCCTGGGCAAAGGCAATTTCGGCGGATGGCTCTGTAGTGGCTGGCCTGTCGGAGAACGACCAGGGCCGGATACGTGCCTTCATCTGGGGTGAGGCCAACGGCATGACAGCCTTGCCCACTGCAATCTCGGACGACGAAATGCCCAACGTCTGGGGCATCTCCGCCGATGGGAGAGTGGTCGTCGGTGACATTCAGGTCATAGGCAATTTCGCCGTCAAACGGGAAGACGAAAGCGTTCATCGTCTTGAAACGCTGATTGAGGACAGCACCCTCTCCGGTGCGAGGGCCGTTTCCCAGGACGGAAGCGTCATCGTCGGCTTTGCGGATACGGAAGACTTCACGGTTCATGCCGTTCGCTGGACGGAGGACGGCATCGAAGACATCCACACGATCGAGTCCGCGATAGCTTCCTTTGCTACCGGTATTTCCGACGACGGCAGTACGATCGTCGGCTATTTTTCCGAGCTTGAAGGTGACCGCCCCTTCATCTGGCGCACGGAGATGCAGGATTGGGGCAAGGTCTTGCAGTCGGTCCACGCGATGGCCGACGCCAATGCCATCGCGGCGGACGCGAGCCAGCACGCCGTCGCCACCCTTGCACGTAACGGCTTCCTGGTGGAGCAGGGCAGGGGCGGCATGCGTCTTGCGGGCGATCTGTTCTGGTCAGGATCCGATGAGGGCCAAGGCATCGGCTCCGGGGACGGCCGCAGCGGCGTGCTGAGTTTCGGTTACGGCCTGAGCGACCAGGTCACGCTTGGCGCGAGCGTTGCCGTCTTTGGCGCCCGCGTGGGTACGGATGCCTTCAGCACCCGTACCGGCCATGGCGCCGCTTTGTGGGGCGAGCTGAGCGAAACCGGCATGGACCGCCGCGGCTGGCAAGCCTCCTTCGCAGCCGGCTGGGGCCGTCAGGGCGCGGACGTCACGCGCGGCCTGGGCTTTGAGAACATCATGCTCGCATCAGGCAAGGCCGATCTCGACACGGGCGTGCTGCACGCCGCCCTCGGCTACGGCTTCCAGACCGGCAGTTGGCTTGTGACGCCTTCGGTCGGAGTGAGCCATGTCCGCACTGAACGCTCCGCCTATTCCGAGACCGGTTCGGACACGCTTGCCTCCTACGAAAAGTTCCGTCTCAACCGCACCACTCTGACCGCGAAGGTCGAGGCTGAGACGAAAGTGACGGAGTTCGGCCGCCTGTCGTTCGGAGTTGGCGTGGAGCATGACGTCCGGGCCGATCGCACCGGAATCTCCGGCAGTTCCGACATTCCGGGTTTCGAGGAATTCTTCCTTGAATCGGGTATTCGCACCCACCGCACGCGCGGATTCGCAACGGCAGGCTACCGTCATGACCTCAGCGTGGATAGCACGATGTTCATCGATGTCAGGGCGGGCCAATCCCGTCTGGGCGGCCGTGGCGAGGCCGGGATCAGCGTCGGTTATCAGCTTCGCTTCTGACAACGCGCTTCGTCAGCGTGACGACTTGGTCATGAATGCGGTAAAAACGGCGCCCGTGGACGCCGTCTTTTGTCTTGGATCAGGTCTGAGCCATCAACCCCAGTAGGGCGACCGGCACTGCCGTCGCGGGCCGTTGTAGGGCTGGAACGTGTTGTCATAGGCCCGGTAGGACCGGTACCGCGAATAGCACCATTGCACATGCGCGGGAGGCAGCGCATACCGCGGGGCTGGCGCGGGCCGGTAAAGCGGCCGGGTGTGGAACTCGAAGAAGAACCCGGAACGCGGCCTGCGGTGATGGCGCCAGTGACGCCGGTGCGGGTGATGCCTGTGCCAGCGCGGATGATGGTCGCGCACAAGGGTGATCTCGATGGATCCGCTGCTGATGGCCGCTGGAGCGAGGCCGGCGTGAACAGCCGGCCCGCCTGGGCCGGCAGCGCGGCAAGGCCGAAGCCGGCGGCAAGAACGCCACCGATCAGAAGACGGGATAGACAGTTGCGCATCGGTCTCTCCACGTTACGATTATCCATCCTCAAGCACATAATTATCTCGTTCAGCATGAATGTTGCATGAACGGCGGGCCGGACGGCTGTTCTTCTGTCCCGCCGGTGTCCGCGCTTGCGCGTGAACGGACTGTATCCGGTGCCGCCAGTGGCCGTGGCGACCGGGTTGCGGGATGGTGACGGCGCCGGGTGATCTGGTTTAGAAATTGGATCGCCGATGTGCAGGCTGCCGTTCGAGGGATGGATGTCCATGAAGTCGCGCCCCTATCTGATCTATGATGTTTTCACGGATGAGCCACTGTCCGGAAATCCGCTGGCGATCGTGCTTGATGGTGAGGATCTCGACGACCGGCAGATGCAGCGCATCGCAGGCGAGTTCAACCTGTTTGAGACGGTCTTTTTGTTTCCGCCGAACAATCCGCTGCACACGAGGCGGGTGAGAATCTTCACGCCCCACCATGAACTGCCTTTCGCTGGCCACCCGACGGTCGGCACCGCCGTGGCCCTGGCCGAATCGACAAGCGGCGAGGATGGCCATTCGGCGCTGATCGTGCTTGAGGAACCGATCGGGCCCGTTCGTTGCGCCGTGTCGTCCAAGGAAGGCAGGTCTTTCGGCGAGTTTGATCTGCCGCAGCTGCCGTTGCGTGTGGGCCTCGACCTGATGCCGGAAACCGTCGCGGCCGCAATCGGGCTTTCCCGCACGAGATCGGATTCGAGAATCACACGATTGGCGTCTGGTCGGCCGGCGTTCCGTTCGTCTTCATCCCCGTGGCGAATCTCGGAGCCGCCGCGAAGATCAAGCTGGACCCCTATTTGTGGGAGGACCTCATGCCGGAGGTGGGTGGACGCCGCCCGAATGCCTATATCTACTGCCGCGAGGCGGTTCATCATCAGAGTTCGTTCCATGCCCGCATGTTTGCGCCCGACCTGGGCATTGCCGAGGACCCCGCCACGGGCTCGGCGGCGGCGGCCTTCGCCGGCGCCATTGTCGACAACGACATGCCGCTCGACGGCATCCACCGGTACTGGATCGAGCAGGGCATGGAGATGGGTAGGCCGTCGCGAATCCGGTTGGAGATCGAGGTCGAGGGCGGCCAGATTCGCAGCGCAAGAATCGGTGGAGGGGCTGTGAAAGTGGCCGAAGGCCGGATTTTCGTTTGACCGTATGACCGCGGCTGGCCTGTTGATTGATTATTGTTATTAAAAATCAGCAGCTTATGAGAAAGAATAGATTTTCTTTCAGGAGCCTCTTGCATCGGGAAAAGTTACACGCTAATTGAGCGCCACATTAGCGACGGACGCGGTGCTTCGCCAGCCGGACGCGGTGTTTGGGTGATTAGCTCAGTTGGTAGAGCAGCTGACTCTTAATCAGCGGGTCACAGGTTCGAATCCTGTATCACCCACCAAAATCAATCACTTACATTTTCCCAGCATTTCATTTGGGCGACGTTTTTCGCGCTGCTGCCTGCCCCTGCGCAGTGTGCCGGACCGTCGGTTCGTCTTCCAAACGCGCCTTCGCCTGTTCCGGCTGCTCGTCACGGTGGTGACCTGAAGGGACGCATCTTTCGGCCCCTCAATGAGGCGCTGGTCTGCCCGTCGTTTTTCTGTCCGGACTGGATCGATTGCCGGCTCGTTTCGCGCGTCTTCCGGTGCTGATCGTTCTGCGATGATGAAGCGGGTGGAACGGGCGTGTCTGCTCCGTACCTCGTCGCTTGGCATACGGCAGAGGTTTTTTGCCTATCACAATGACTGTTGAGATCCTTCCGATCGCACGGCGCTTCCGTTCCGGCGGAAGTGCAACGCGTACCCGCGGCTGATCTGACCAGAGGCTACCAGAGCTGATGCAGGGGTTTGATGCGTGGAAAGGGATTCGCAGTTTCCTGGCTCTTTGCGCCATATGTCGGCTCGGCCGATATAGACTTCTTCAAACGTATCAAGGACACGGCCTTTGCCTGGGACGTGGTCCAGGTTGCGCGCGACAGCCGGGATGACCGCATTCTTCGCTATGCCACCGCGCCGATAGAGCGGTTCGAGATCCAGACCGATCACAACAATCCTCGTACCCTTCGGGCGCGAGAAGACTTCATGCGCGAGTCGCTCGCGCTGTTCGAGGCGCGCCGGGCCAGCTACGACTTCATCGTTTCCCACTCGAATGAGATGGTGAGCCACGACGTCGCGGCCGAGATCAAGCGGCGCCACCCCGCGCTGCCCTGGATCGCCTATTTCGGAGATCTCTTCGAGCGGAATCCCTACGTCAAGTACATCCCGAATTATCCCCTTGTGCAGGAGAACATCGACATCGAGCGCCAGACGCTCCGCATGGCGGATCTGGTGATCCTCAACAACGAGTACCAGAAGTCGCTGATGTTCTGCGGACCCATGCGGCGCTACGCCTCGAAATGCGTTGTCATCCCGCACTGTTTCGATCCGCGCATGTACCCGGCGGACGGGGAGGAGCGAGAAAACCCTCACTTCACCCTTGTTCACACCGGCACGCTCTATCACGTGAAAAGGACGGCCGAGCCGCTGCTGCGGGCGGTCGACCGCCTGATCGAGATCTACCCCGCCTACAGGAACAGGTTCGAGGTCGTCTTCTTCGGCAACACGCCGACATCCCGCGACATCAAGGTTCACACCAACATGGTCAACCGCAACCATGTTCGGTTCGAGGAGCCTGTCTCCTATCTCAAGAGCCTGGAGATCATGTGCGGTGCGGATGCCCTGATTCTCATCGACGGGATCTTTAGCCCCGAGGAGGATGGCATCGACTGCAATCCCTTCCTTGCGGGCAAGCTGATGGACTACATGGGCGCCCGCAAGCCGGTCCTGGGCATCACGATGGACAAGGGGCCGAGCGCCGACATCTTGCGGGCGAGCGGCAACATGCTGGCCGACGATCGGATCGATCGCATCGCCTTCGTGTTGAAGCGGTATATTGACCGCAAGGTCAGCCCCGACTTCGGCATCTATCAGCAGTATACGGCGGACAGGATCGGTCGCATGATGGACGAAGCCTTCGCGTCCGTCCTTGAGGCGAGGGCTGCATGATGGCCGCATTCGACGCTATCGTGGTCGGCTCCGGCTTTGCTGGTTCCATCATGGCGGAGCGCCTTGCCTCCCGGCTCGGCAAGCGCGTCCTCGTCATCGAGAAGCGGCCCCACATCGCCGGCAACATGTACGATTACCGCGATGAGAACGGCATTCTCGTCCACAGGTACGGGCCGCACATTTTCCGCACGGCGAGCGAGCGGGTCCTGCGCTATCTCGACCGGTTCACCGGCTGGCACCCCTACGAGCATCGCGTGTTGGCCTGGGTGGATGAAAAGCTCGTTCCGGTGCCTTTCAACCTCACCTCACTAGAGCGATTGCTGCCCGACCGCCATGAGGAACTGGGCAGGCTTCTCGTTGACACCTTCGGAATGGACGTGAAGGTGCCGGTCTCCGTCCTGCGCCGGCATGAGGACGAACGGCTGCGCGAGTTGGGCGAGTTCATCTTCCACCACATCTACTTCAACTACACCGTGAAGCAGTGGGGCGACCGGCCCGAGAACCTGGATTTTGACACGATCACCGCTCGCGTGCCCGTCCACGTCTCCCACGACGACCGCTATTTCCAGGAACCCCATCAGGCCCTTCCGAGCGAGGGTTACACGGCGATGTTCGAGCGGATGCTCGCACATCCGCTGATCACTGTTCAGCTGAATGAGGATGCGTGCGACCTTCTCTCGCTCGATCTCGAGCGCCGGCAGGTTCTGTTTCACGGAGAGCCTTTCACCGGCGATGTGATCTATACCGGTCCGCTCGACGAGCTGTTCGGCTATTGCTTCGGGGAACTGCCGTACCGTTCCCTGAGGTTCAAGCTCGAAACCCACGAGATGGAGTATTTCCAGCCGACGGGGACGGTGAACTATCCCAACACCGAACGCTTCACGCGGATCACCGAATTCAAGCACATGATGCGGGAGAAGCCGCGCAAGACCACGATCATGAAGGAATACCCGCAGGAATACGACCGCTTCCAGCCCGGCAAGGACGTTCCGTACTATCCGATCCCGAAGGATGCGAACGCCGAGCTTTACGAGCGCTATGCCGCGCTTGCGCGCGGGTTCGACAAGTTGGTCATCCTGGGGCGTCTGGCTGAATACCGGTATTACGACATGAACAACATCATTCTTCATTCGCTGGAGACGTTCGACCGGCGATTTGGAGGACTGGAGTGATGCCTTCGCCGGTGGTGAGCGTGATCGTCCCTGTCTACAACCTCGAATTTTACCTCGAGCGTTGCCTTGACTCCCTTGTACGGCAGACGCTGAAGGACATCGAAGTGATCGTCGTGAACGACGGCAGCACTGACGACAGCCAGATCGTGATCGACGAGTTCGTCAGGCGGCATCCCCATCTCTTTCGTGTGTTCATCAAGAACAACGGCGGGCACGGATCAGCCTGCAATCTCGGCATCGACCGGGCGAAGGGCGAATATGTCACCTTCCTCGATGGTGATGACTATTTCGACCCGGATTCCATCGAGTTCATGTATCGCAAGGCCGTCGAAACACGATGCGATCTCCTTATGGCCAATCTAATGTACCGTTTTCCGGGCGGCTATAAGCAGCCCTTCAAGGCTGTCGCCCTGAAGGAGGAGGCGATGCTGTCGGAAGAAGACAGGGCGCTGCTTTATCGCAATTGGGCGACCCCGTGCGGGCGTCTCTATCGCAAGACCATCTTTGAGGATCCGGAGGTGCGCTTCCGCGAAGGTATCATCTTCGCGGACGCCAACTTTGCGCCCAAGGCCTATCTGGCGGCGAAGCGCATCTACTATGTCGATCGGGAAGTCCACCATTACGACATGACGCGGCCGACGCAGACCATGAAGCAAAGCGACCGCCGCATCCTGGACATCGTTCCATCGCTCATCGACATGCTGGAGTTTCACCGCGGGAAAGGCGAGTTCGAGAGGCTGCGGCCGCATCTTCAGGCCTATACGGTCATGCACGCGGTGGGCTGGATCTCCAAGGTCGAATCGCTGGAAGGCTATGACAAGCTCACGGCGCTGCGTGAGATCTTCGACGTTCCCGAGAAGTACTTCGGTTCGTCGTGGGTGCGCGACGAGATCATCGAGAAGATCTTCGGCAAGATAAGGGCGCGGCGGATTCCCATCGACCGTCTGTTCAATCACCGCTCCGTGATCATTACGTGGAAGCTTACCAGATATTTGCGCCGGCTGGACCGCTTGATCGAGCGGCTGCTGCTTCTGCCTGTGTCAGTCTACCGGCGCTTGAAGGGGTGGACATGGCGAGCGGTTCAAAGAATTGCCTGATCCGTATTCCCGCTTGTCTCTTCTTGTCCGTTCCCGGCTCTGATTTGACGGAAATTCGCCTCAGCTTCCAGCAAGCCGTTTCCGGTAGACCTGCTGGTCCATATCCCGCATGTCGACGCTGATGCTGCCGATCTTTGGAAAGCGTTCGGCGAGCCTCTCGCAGGCGAGTGTCGTGAAGCTCTGCTTCTGTTCGAGCGTCCGGCCGGCAAACAGCGCAACGGTCAGGTGCAGGAACGACGTGAGCCCATCCTTCAGCCGGAAATTGTCGTAGCCGATTGCCCGGACCTGGATGCTGTCCGGATTCATGAAGCCGCAATCGACCCCGGCCTGGAAGGCCGTGTCGATGATCTCGTTGACGTCGTAATCGCTCTCGATATTCCGGCTGTACTCGATGACAAAATGCGGCATGAACTTCGCGCGGACGTCCGCTCTCTCTGTGAAACCCGTTTCATTGAGAGTTGCAGACGGCGTCCGATGAATCAAGCTGCCCGCGCTGTGTTCCGCATAAGGTGTTCCACCGGGTTTTCTTCCCGCTTGCCTCGCGCTAGAGGAGGGAGAGAGATATTGTGCTTGGTTCGGGTTCCCGATGGACGGGGATCCCTTGAGGTGGGGGCCTCACTTGCAGTATGGCAGGCACCGTTCCGGGTAGCGGGTGGGGTGGTCATTGATGGGCGGGATCGAGACGAACGAACACGCGCGTGCGAAAGCCGGCGGTCGCGGGCCGGCCGATCTGCTGCGTCGACTTCTCGGCACCGGCTATGACCGGAGCGTCAAGCTCGCTGCGAGCTCGGCTTTCTTCATCCGTATCGCCAACGCCGGCATCACTTATCTTTCCCAGATCATCATGGCCCGCTGGATGGGGGCCTTCGAGTTCGGCATCTATGTCTATGTCTGGACCTGGGTGCTCATCGTCGGCCTGGTGGCCGACCTCGGTTTCGCAAACACGGCCCAGCGGGTGATCCCGGGTTATCTCCAGCGGGGGCAGCTGGATTACGTCCGTGGCTTCATCCATGCGAGCCGCTGGATACCGGGCATCTTCGTGACAATCCTGGCCATTCTGGCGGCGGGCCTGATCTGGCTTCTGCAGGACCGTCTCGACTCCTATCTGGTCCTGCCGATGCTCATCGCCTGCATTGCGCTGCCGCCCTATGGCCTGACTGACGCCCAGGACGGCACGGCCCGCGCCTTCGGCTGGATCAACCTGGCTCTGGTGCCTCCCTATATCGTCAGGCCTTCGCTGCTGCTCCTGGTGATGATGGTATTCCTCGTGCTGCGCGTGCCGCTCAACGCGGGAAGCGCCATGGAGGCCGCCGTCATTTCCACCTGGCTCACCTCGATGGGCCAGATCATCGTCTTCGACCGTCGCTTCCGCAAACGGATCGAACCTGGCCCGCGCAGCTACGCCAGGCGGGAATGGATCGTGTCGTCCCTGCCGGTCCTGTTCTCGACGCTCTTCCAGTTCATGCTGAGCTATGTCGGTGTGCTGGTCCTTCAGGTCCACAATCCGCCGGACGATATTGCCGTCTTCTATGCCGCCACGAAGCTCACGGCCATCGTCTCCATGGTCTATTTCTCGGTTGCCGCCTCCGCTGCCTACCGCTTCGCGGCGCTCCACGCGGAAGGAAATGTGCAGGGCCTGCAGGCTTTCTACTGCAATTCGGTGAGCTGGACCTTCTGGCCGACGCTGCTGGTAGGCGTGGGTATTGTCGCTTTCGCAAAGCCGTTCCTGTGGCTCTTTGGTTCCGAATTCACCTACGGCTATTGGTTGGTGGTGGTGCTCACCCTTGGGCTCGTGATTCGCGCGTCGATCGGCCCGGGCGAGCAGATTCTGAACATGCTGGGGCACCAGCGCATGTCCGCGATGGTCTACGCCATCTCGTTCCTGTTCAACCTGGTGCTCTGCCTGCTTATCATCGACGATCTGGGCCCCATGGGCGCGGCCATTGCCGCCACCGCCTCGATCGTGCTGGAGACGATGCTTCTGCATCTGGCGATCCGCGACCGGGTCGGCATCGTGGCTTTCATCTCGTTCCGGCGGAAGCTGTCCGGCTCTGCCGGTGAATGACGCCTGCCTTATGGTGTCACGCGGGCCGGAGCAGCCGGTCCGCCTCATGGCGGCTGCGGCTTTTCCCCAAAGGGCAGACCATGCGGTTGACGGAGCGCTGGCCGGTGCCCATATCGGGCAGGGCATACATCAGGAGGTATCCGTTGAAGCGTTCGGTTGCAGTTTCGCTGGTGATCATGGGAGCTGCCGCGCTGGCGGCATGTGAAGACCAGACGGTGGATACGGCCATTTACGGCTCGGTCGATGAGTGCATCGCCGATAGGGTCTACACGCCCGAGAAATGCGAGACGGACTTCAAGGCCGCGCTTGCCGCGCATGAGAAGGTTGCGCCCGCCTTTGCCACCAGGGAAGACTGCGAGGCCGAGTTTGGCCCGGACCGGTGCCGGCAGGCGACCGAGCAGCACGCTTCCGGCGGCTTCCCGTTCCTGCCCCTGCTTGCAGGCTACATGATCGGCAGGACCCTTGGCGGCGGTCCGGTGGTGGATCCCCAGCCGCTTTACCGCCGTGCCGGTTCCGACGCCTATGTGAACGCCCGCGGCACCGAGGTCGCCCGCTCGACCGGACCGGTCAAGGTTTCGACCCGCTCCGGCGTAGCCAAGACGCCGCCTGCCACCACGCGCACCATCGCCCGCGGCGGCTTCGGCAGCCGCTCCATCGGGATATCCGCCTGACCGGCGCGCATGCAGTTTCATCCCGTGACGTGGCAGGCTGAGGAACACACCCTTGGACCGGATCGAGATTGAGGAACGTCCCGACTGGCGGGACGACGCGGAACGCTGCGGCTTCCTGTTTCACACGATTGACGGCGAACCATATTGGGATGAGACCCGGGCCTACCGGTTCAGCCTCGCCGAAATCGAGGACAATCTGGAAGATCCGACGCAGGAACTGCTTTCGCTGTGCTACCGGGCCGTCGAGCGGATTGTGAACGACGGCGCTCTGATGGAGCGCATGGCGATCCCTGAAGAGTTTCACGATGCGGTGCGCCAGTCCTGGACCCGCAAGGACTATGACCTCTACGGCCGCTTTGACCTTGCTTATGACGGCCGCTCGCCCGCGAAGCTTCTGGAGTTCAACGCCGACACGCCCACGAGCCTCTTCGAGAGCTCGGTATTCCAGTGGCGCTGGCTGGAGGGGATGAAGGAGCTCGGACGCCTGCCGGATGAGGCCGACCAGTTCAACAGTATCCACGAGAAGCTGGTCGAGGCGCTTCCGGTCATTGCTGGGCCGAACCGCCGCATGCACTTCGCCGGCGTCTTCGACAGCGGTGAGGACCGCGCAACCGTGGAATACATCGCCGACTGTGCCGTGCAGGCGGGCATCGAGGCGACGCTCATCGACATCGCTCACATCGGGGTGGACGCTGAAGGCTGGTTCACCGACAGCAGCGACTACCGCATCGAAACCCTGTTCAAGCTCTATCCGCTGGAGGACATGGTTCGCGAGGAATTCGGCCGCTACCTGATCGAAACGCCGACGCGCATCGTTGAGCCGCTGTGGAAGCTGGTGCTTTCCAACAAGGGCCTGCTGCCGGTGCTGTGGGAGATGTTCCCGGGTCACCCCAACCTTCTGCCCGCCTTTTTCGAGGGCAGCCCGGCAAGCGACATGCTGGGGGACAGCTATGTCCGCAAGCCGCTTCTATCGCGTGAGGGCGCCAATGTGGCGATCGTCGATCCCGCGCTCCCCGGAGGTGGGATCGCCGTGGATGGCGCCTATGGTGAAGAGGGTTACATCCGCCAGCAGGTCCAGATGCTTCCGCGCTTCGGCGACGACTGGACCGTGATCGGTTCCTGGGTAATCGCGGGGAGGCCAGCAGGCATCGGCATCCGCGAGGACAGAAGCCCCATCACGCGCAACACGTCGCGTTTCGTGCCCCATTTCATTCTGGACTAAGGCGGTTCCCACCCTTCGAACCGCTCCTCCCGTACGCGCTCCAGGACGGGGAGGGGGCAGCGGGAAGGCATGGCCCGGAAACGCAAGATGGGGCGCGAGGCCCCATCCGCATCGTTCGGAAGCGCTTGAAACCGACCGCCAGGCGGTAGGCCGCGTCAGTTCTCGGCGCTCAGCTTGCCCTGTTCGGCCTTGTAGTAATACTGGCTGGCGACGAGCCAGCCCTTCAGCGGTCTGAGTGTCGGCACGCAGGTGAGCAGCATGAAGGGCAGGGTGGTAATCAGGTGCACCCAGATCGGCGCCGAGAACTCAACCTCCAGCCACACGGCGAGCAGCGCGCTGGGAATGACGGCGAAGATCATCACGAAGAAGGCGGGACCATCGGCCGGATCGGCGAACGAATAGTCGAGGCCGCACACCTCGCATTTCTTGGCGAGCTTCAGGAAACCGTTGAAGAGGTGGCCTTCGCCGCATCGCGGGCACCGCCCCCTGATACCTACTTGAAGGGGGGAGAGCTTCGGCCACTCCTGCTGCTCTGACATGATCATTCCCTCGTCATCTGAAGCAGTTCCGGGAAAGTGGAGATCGTCTTTCTTTCCCGCTCCGCGAAAAACAAACAGAGCACGGTTCCGGGGAAGGTGAAGACCGGTTTCCCAACCGGAACCGTGAAGAATTACCGGTTGGAGCAGTTCAGAGATTCTGCGAAAGTCTGGCCT
This sequence comes from Chelativorans composti, assembly GCF_039541695.1. Classification (NCBI taxonomy): domain Bacteria; kingdom Pseudomonadati; phylum Pseudomonadota; class Alphaproteobacteria; order Hyphomicrobiales; family Phyllobacteriaceae; genus Chelativorans; species Chelativorans composti. Next base: position 64,818 of record NZ_BAABGS010000012.1, read on the forward strand.
GCCCCACGCCGCGCTTATGTATGACCCCGCGTCACGGCCGGTCAATCCCGTGTGACGATTTGGCAGGCCGGGCGGCGAAGGTCGGACGGAGCGCCGACAGCGCCTTTTTCCGCCGGATCAGACCCTTGCTTCGAACATTTCCGCGATATGGTCGAGCGCGTGGGCGAGGTTTTCAAGCACGGCGGCGCAGCGGCTGGCGATGTCCTCAGTTGGACGCGTCAGGTCCGGCACGAGGAAGGTCCGCATTCCCGCCGAAGTGGCAGCCATGACGCCGAAGGGCGAATCCTCGAAGGCGATGCAGCGGGACGGATGCACGTTGAGCCGCTGCGCCGCCGTGAGATAGGGCTCGGGATGAGGCTTGGGATTCCTGACGTCGTCGCGTGTCACGAGCGTGCGGAAGAAGGGCAGAAGCCCCACTCGGCCCAGGTGCTTCGACGCATGGATCTGCCGCGAGCTGGTGGCGACCGCCATTGGAACGCCCCGTTCGTTCAGGAACGACAGAAGGTCGCGCGCCCCGTGCTTCACGCGCATCGGATTCTGCTCGAGCTCCGCCTCCATGTGATGGGTGCAGCGCTCGACGAACTCCTCGAACGGAAACGATGTGCCGAACGCGTCGAACAACACGCGCTTCGTATGCTCCGCGGTGCCGCCGACGATGGCCAGGTGAACCTCGTCGGTCATCTCGAACCCGAGTTCCGCGCAGGTCGTGAAGAGGGCGGAGCGGAACACGGCTTCGGAATCGATCAGCGTGCCGTCCATGTCGAAGACAACGGCTTCGACCGGTTCCGTCAGAAGCTGGTTTTTGAAAGACATCAGCAAGGAATGTGGTCCAAACAGGCGCGCAGGCGGGGATGCCGCGTTTCTGATGCAGATGTAGTCCGCTACGGGCGATTGATCAAGGCGGCGAGCATCTTCGGCGCGGATGTCGCGCATTCTCACGCATTTGTGCGCGGCGAATTTGTTATCGTTGATAATCATATTCTGGACGCGTTCGCGTCATTGGGTCACCTTATGGGGACTGTGTGCACCGGATCTGGAGGAGATCTGATGAAAGTCACCCGAAGAACGACACTGAGGCTTGGAGCGGGAACGGCGGCTGCGCTGGCCATGCCTGCTTCCCTTCACCTGGCGCTGGCTCAGGACCGCAGCAGCGACCGTTATCCGACCGATGGCGGCGAGATTGTCGTCTATCCGATCGCTCATGCGTCGATCGTGCTGGAAGTTCCCGGCATGGTGATCTACGTCGACCCGGTCGGCGAAGCCGATGCCTATGAGGGCCTGCCACCGCCCGATCTCGTCCTCATTACCCATGAGCACGGCGATCACTTCAGTCCGGACACGCTCGACGTGACCGTGTCCGCACAGTCCCAGTTCATTACCAACCCGTCAGTGTATGAGAAGCTGTCGGAGGACTACAGGGCCCGCGCGACGGCCATGAAGAACGGCGACACGACGGAAGTCCGTGACGTGCAGATCGAGGCGATCCCCGCCTACAACATGACGGAAGACCGGCTCCAGTATCACCCGAAGGGCAGGGACAACGGCTATGTCCTCACCATCGACGGCCGCCGCGTCTACATTGCGGGCGACACGGAGGACACGCCGGAGATGCGCGCGCTTCGCAACATCGACGTCGCCTTCATTCCCATGAACCTGCCCTACACGATGGACATCGACCAGGCGGCCTCGGCGGTGATCGAGTTCAAGCCCGCCAATGTCTATCCGTACCACTATCGGGGCAGTGACGTGGAAGCTTTCGCCGCGAAGGTGAGGGAGGGGGCTCCGGAAGTGAATGTTATCCTCGGCCCCTGGTACGGCTGAGGGAGGATGGTCTTGGACGAAGGAGGTACCAACTTTTTTGGGGATAGCAGGAACCTTTTCAGGCGGCGATGATTACTTGCTCGACGGTACGCACTTCCCCGCCCCCCCAACCCCACAATTGCGTACCGTTGCCGGCTCTGCCGGCATTTTTTTGCCTGCAGTCGGGCCAAGTTTCCTGGGTCGACTTCCGTGAAGCTCGTGGATTTTTCCCTGGGCAACGTCCAGAGACTTGGGGCGCTGGCTCCAAGCCGCTGCGGTCGTCCGGGCCGTTCAGGCAAACGCATTGACCGGAGAGGACAAGGCCGCCCCCTCAGTAATCCTTTTCGTAGAAGATACCGCCGCCCGTGTCCCCGTCGGTGCCGGTCGAGCCGCGCAGGCGCAGGTGTTCGGTCACGTCGAGATTGATCGTGGCCTTGGCGTCGCCCTTGGCGCCCGTCTCCACGCCCAGGTAGATGTTCTCCTGGATATAGCGGCCGGCGCGAACGCCGAAGTTGCCCTCAGCGTCGGTTGTCACGTCGAGCTCGTCGAGGCCGGTGGCGCTGCGCAACGATCCGAGCAGGGACGTGTTGCCGCCCGCAAGCTCCGATGCCGCCACAGCGAGCTGCGCCAGTTGGATGGGCGACAGCTGGTCGATGGAGCGGTTGAAGATAAGCTGCGAAAGCACTTCGTCCTCCGGCAGCGCGGGCTCGGAGGAGAAATTCACGCTCGGGTTGGAGACACGTCCGCGGACCGTGATGATGATGTGGGTTCCGTTCGCCTCGGACGTGGCGATAAAGTTCAGGTCCGGATCGAGATCGCCGGTCAGGGTCACCGTGCCCTCGCTCAGCACGATGCGCTGGCCGAGGATCGACAGGCGGCCGCGGATGAGGCGGAAGCCGCCCACTGGCTCCACCGATGTGATCGGGCCCGTGAGACGGACCGAACCGCCCACTTCGGCATCCAGTCCCCGGCCGCGGATGAAAATGCGGGCTGGAGCGTCGACCGTGAGGTCGAGGCGCATCACGCTCGGGCGGCTGCCCGGCATCGGCGTTCCGTCTTCGGCGCGGGCGCGCTGCAGGGTCTGAACCACCGCCGCCGGCGGATCGATATGCCTGACGTCAATGCTCGCCGCACCCCCGCCGAGGCTTTCGGGCACGACCACTTCGGCCCGCTCGATACGCAGGTTGCCGGCGAGCAGAGGATCGCGGGTAAGGGGGCCGGAGATGCTCATGGCACCGTTGACTGTCGCGGTCACGAGCTCGCCGTCCGTGTAGCGCGCGTTGTCGAGGCGGATAGAGAGATTTGCCGGAAATCCTGACGCCGCGTTGGTCGAAACCGTACCCGAGATGGCGAGCGTTCCCCCGCGCGCGAACGAGGCCGTCGCGGAGCGCAGGTTGACCGTGTCTCCGCTAAGCGCCGCGTCGACAGCCACATTGTTGAGCCGCAGATTGGTCAGCGGGTCGACCACCGAGGCACCCCGGGTCGAAAGCGTTCCGTTGATGAGCGGGCTAGTGAGGCTTCCCGAGACCTGCACGTCGGCTGTCGCGGTGCCGGAAAGCTGTGTGCCCCGGTCGATGAGCAGGCGGTTTCCGAGCGTCAGCGGAATGGTGCCGCGGGCGCTCACCGACAGGCCATTGCCGGCCACCGGGATGGTGCCGCTTGCGGTGAGGTTGAGGCCCGCCGGGCCATCCGCCCTGAGCGACGTGAGCTGCACGCGGTCATTGACGTAGCTGCCTGCCGCCTCGAGGGAGAGCGGTGCGATGCCAAGCTCGGTGAGTTGCAGCGCCGTCAGGCCGCGGCCCTGGATATTGAATTGCGCGGTAGGGCTGGAGGTCGTGCCTCCGATCTTCGCCGTGCCCGTGAGCGTTCCGCCCAGGTTCTGGTTGGGCACGTGCCGGTTGAGGACCGCCAGGGGGAAGGAGCGCAGGGCGATGTTGAGGTCCATCTGGCTGCCGTTGAGCGGCACCGAACCCTGCACGTTGGCGCGCACGCCTTCGGGGCTCGTGATCTCGCCGTTGAGGTTGAGCGCGTTGCCGTCCGTGCTTCCGTTGGCCGACACGGCGAGCGTCGAGACGCCTGCTGCCGCCAGCGCCGACGACCGGATGTCCCGGCCGCGCAGGTCGAAGGTGATCTGAGGCGCCGAACGGGTTCCGCCGATGCGGGCATTGCCGTCGATCGTGCCGCCCATGCCAAGATCAGCGCGGATCGCATTGGCGATGGAGAGCGGAACGCCTGCCATGGAGAGGGCGACGTCGAGCCGGTCGTTGAGCGTTCCCTCGGCGGCGATGCGCCCTCCCGCAACGTCGAGTTCGACCGGCGAGAAGGTGATGGCATCGCCTGCAGTGTTGATCGTGACCGGATGGAGCAGGCGCGCGGCGATCTGGTTCTGCTGCAGCGTGAGCGTGTCGATGCCGAGCCGGAAGCCGTCCTGTTCCGGCGCCAGCGTGCCGCTCGTGACGATATCCGTGCCGTTGGCGAGCGACGTGCGGGCGTTGAAGGCAGTGTTGCTTCCGTTCGACGAGGCATCGGCTTCGAGCCGCGCCACGTCGATTCCGGCGGTCTTGAGGCCGTTTGCGCGGATCGTGCCCTGAATGGCCGGCACGCCGAAGAGATCCGCTGCCGTGGCCTGAATATCCGCACTGTCGAGCGAGACGGTCTCGAGCTCCAGACCGCGAACGGTGCCGTCCAGGGAAGCCCGCTGCTCGCCGTTCTGCGGTTCCAGGCGGATATTGGCTTTGACGGCACCCTTTGCCTGAGTGAGAAACAGCGCGGCAGCATTGGAAATGTCCGATGCGTCGACCGTGAGCTCGCCGGTGAGGAGCCCGGTTGCGTCCTGTGTTACGTTGCCGGTGAGGCGGGCGCCCTCCGCCGAGAAGAGGATATCCCGCATGCTGCGGGTCTCGTCCGCGGTGGCGATATTGGCGGATAGGGTCGCAGCCTTGCCGTCGAGCAGCGCTTCTCCGAAGGCGCTGCCGTCGAGGTCGCCGTCCCGTATGCGCCCGTCGAAGCCGAGCTTCGCCCGGGTGAGGGGGCGGCTGAGCACGCTGCCCTCGGGCACCTCGGCAACGAGATCCACCTTGAGGTCGCTGGCGCTGCCCCTTGCCGTGCCGTTTGCCGTGAGGCGGCCTGAGGCGCGTTCGGAGATCAGGCCGAGATCCGTGATGGCGGTCTCGAAGCGGAAGTCGGCCGCTTCTGTCGAGAACGAGCCGTTGGCCTCGAGTTCCATCTGTTCGCTGGCGACACGGAAGTTCTGGGCCTCGAATCCCTCTGTGGTGCGGGCAACGCGGCCGGTGAGGCGCGTCTCACCCTTGAGAAGGGCATTGGCGGCATCATTGCCTACGCGAAGCCCACTGCCGGTGCCATCGAGCGTCAGGTTGAAGGCGCCGCTGATCGGCTTGAGTTCGCCCGTGGCCGTGAAGCTCAGCCCGCCACCGAGCCTGCGGTCGGCGAGACCGGAAAACGCTGAGATATCCTGTGCTTCAAGCGATACGTTGCCATTGAAGGCGAAATTTTGCACGTCGCCGGAGAGGCGGGCGACGAAGCTCTGCGCCGCAAGCTCGAGGTCCGTCAGCGTCAGCGGCTTGCCCGCATCCCAGTGGCCGCGGCTGTTGAGCCGGATCGAATCGCCCAGCGCCTGGACTAGGTTTGGATCATCGGACGAGATGCCGCTGATTTCGCCCGCCACCAGGTAACTGATGTTGCGGTTCGCCGCATCGTTGAGGTTGCGGGCCTGGCCGTTGAGCCGCAGGCGCGTGTCCCGTGCTGCAAAGGTGCCGGTGTCGAGGTCGTCGATATCGAGCGCCACCTGCCAGGCGTCCGTTCCCGCCTCGCCATAGGTGGCGGTGAGCCGAGCGCTCCGGACAGATGTGTCCCCGCCTGCGACAGGCAGCACCACGCGCTGCTGCTGTGGGTCTGCAATCGAGGCATCGAGCGACAGCGCGGTGAGGAACCCGTCCGGCGCGGTTTCGGCGGCTGCTTCAAGCTGCAGCGCTTCGCTGGAGACCGTGAGGGACGACAACAGCAGTCCGCCTGCGCTGCGCGACACGCCCGCCGCCTGCAGGCGCGTGTCGTTCCCGAAGAAGGCGCGGTATTGCGGCGCGATCAGGCGGCTGATCGGTCCGCCCACGTCGACGTTGAAGCCGATGCCCTCCGGTTCTTCCCGGAACTGCGCCATGCCCGCCAGCGCCCGCGCGCCGTCCGCGTCGAGCGCGAGATTGACATCCAGGTTCTGGACCGGGCCTTCACCTTGAATGGTGAGCGCCAGCGGCGGCCGCCCGTCGATGTTGAGCGCATTGGCCAGTACGCCGTTCTCCGGCTCGGAGAGGCTGACGTTGAGGGCGAGCTGTGAGGTGGAATTGGCATACGCCGCGGTGAGCGAGAGCTGCCCGCCGGGACCGTCGAGCCGGTTGACGTTGAGCTCTGTGTCGAGCGTTCCCGCTTCGAGTTTCAGCCTGCCCTCCAGGGCAAGCTGCGAGGCGAGGCCGAACACCTCCTCTCCGAAGGTGATGGCCGGCACCTCCAGCTCTTCGAGGTTGATGGCGATGGGAAGTTCGGGCACCGAGAAGGAGCGCGCCTCGGGCGAGGGGAGTGCGTCTTCGTCCGGCAGTGGACGGCGCAGCACTTCAATCGACGCCGCCGAAATGTGGGAGATTTCCAGCCGCTGGCTGAAGATCAGCGCCGAGCGGCTCCAGTCGATCGAGGCATTGTTGATCCGCAGCCAGACGCCCTCGCGGTCTGCGACGGTGATCTGGCCGATCGTCGCCTGGCTCGACAGCACGCCCTCGATGCCGCTGATGCGGATGATGCGGTTGGGCGTGGACAGCTGGTCTTCCAGCAGCGAGGTGAAGAACGAGCGCTCTTCCTCGGGCGATTGCTGGGTGGCACTGTCCTGGGCCAGCGCGAAGCCGGCCGTGATGCCAACGACGGATATGAGTACGATCCGGATCAAAACGCCTGACCTATTCCCACGTAGACTGCAACGGACGGATCGCCGGAGCGGCGGTTGAGCGGCGTGGCCACATCCAGCCGGATCGGTCCGAACCCTGTAAAATAGCGCAGACCGCCGCCGACGCCGACTCTGAGATCCTCGGAGAATTTTGGCAGGGCATCCGCGCCGACGTAGCCCGCATCGGCAAAAGCCACAACGCCAATCGAGTCCGTCACGCGGGCGCGCAGTTCGACTGATCCTTCGATCAGCGAGCGGCCGCCGGCCACGCCGCCCGGTGTGTCGACGCCGATGTTTCGGTAGGCGTAGCCGCGTACCGAACCGCCGCCGCCGGCGAAGAACAGCTTGTCGGGCGGCGTCTCGGCGACCGGCGGATCCATCAGGCTGCCCGCCTTGACGCGCGCGGCCACGACGAAGCGGTTCTTCTCGTCGAGGCTCTGATAGCCGCGCACTTCGCCGACGACCTTGGCCGCCGCGTTGCCGTAGTTGAATTCGTAATAGGGCTCGAGGGACAGATCGGCGTAGATGCCTGTCGTCGCGTCCGTCTTGTCATCGCGCGAGTCGTAGGTCACGCCGCCGCTGAGCCCGGCCGTCGTGAACTCGCGCTCACCGAACACGTCGTCCTCGAACCTGTTGTACGACCCGACCGCGAAGACCCGTCCCGACAGTTCCTTGTTGAACTGGTGGGTGAAGCCTGCCTGTCCCGTCACGCCGGTCCGCGTATAGCGTTCCAGCACTTCCCGGTCGCCGAACAGGGAGGCCACGAAATCCGTGTCGGGCGTGTAGACGCCCGGCTTGGTGAACGTCGCCCCCAGCCGGTAGGTGAACTTCTTCGGATCGATGGTCTCGCCGATACCGGCGACCTTGCCTTCGAAGCGTATGCTCTCCGCACGTCCGAACAGGTTGCGGTGGAGCCACGCCGCCTCGAGGCCGAGTCCGTCCACGGTGGAGTAGGTGCCACCCACGCTTATCCTGTGGAGGGGGCGTTCCTGCACATAGAGGTGCAGCGGCAGCCTGCCCTCTGGCGTGATCTGCGCCGCTTCCTCGATCCGGCTCGAGCGGAACACGCCGAGCCGCGCCAGCCGGTCGCGCGCGGCCTGAATCTCGTCCGGATCGTATTCCTCGCCGGGCTTGATGCCCGTCATCCAGGCAACGAAATCCGCGTCCATCCGCTCGGTGCCGTTCACCGTCACCGGCCCGAACGTGGCGTAGCGGCCGGGATCGACCACCAGCGTTGCGTCAACTGTATTCGTGTCGTGATTGGCGACAATCTCCTGCCGGGAGATTGTGGCTTTCGGATAGCCCTGGTGCCGCCACTCCTCAACCGCCACCCGCGCCGTGCCGAGGATGATGCCGCTGAAGGCGGGCTGGCCCGGCTGGAAAGCTTCGCGGTTCGCGTCGTCCACCCGGTCCCGCCGGTTCGTCGGGGCAGGGGCCCGGTTTTCGACCGTGGCCTTCGAGAAGACGAAGGATGGTCCGGGATCGATGTTGATGCGCACTCGCGCGCTGCCGCCGAACTCCTCGTCGGGAAGCAGGCTCGCCGCTTCCTTGCCGTTGATGGTGATGGAAATGGAGGGGCCATATCTGCCGGCCGCATAGCTTGCATCGAGAAGGCGGCGGTAGTCGCCGCGTGCGGCGGCAATGAGACCCGCCGCGCCCGATGCCGGCTTGTCCTTGCCTCTCCAAAGCGAGGATGCGGACCCGAAGCGTTCCTCAAGTTCCTTGTCTTCGCCCGCGACCACGAGCTCGACCTCGTAGGGCTGCGGCGTTCCGATGATGTCGTCGGACTCGCTCTGGTCCTTTGAACTTTCAAAGAATTTGATGCCGAAGAGCTGGAATGCCTCTGCCGGCGGCGGCGCAAGAAGGATCAGTGCCGGAACCGAAACTGCAATCAGACGTCTCAGCATTCCGGGCCTTGGTATTCCTCTCGGCGCTCTGTGTGTCCAGCTCATGCAGCCTGTATCTACACCATCATTAAACGTCAATGATAACCGTCAGAAACCATAAACCTGACCTTAAGCATATGACATTGCAATGCAGCCAGCCGGGGAACCTCGAAACTTGGCTAAAATTTTATGTATCCGGGCGATACAGACGCTTCCCGTTGCCGCTACGGCAACCGGAGATTTCCAGAACTGTTATAACAGGCGCGCCATGATCGTGACGCAAACTTTTATTCCGATGCTTTCATCTCACGTGATTATCGCGCCGAGGTTTGCCGGGTATAGTGCGTCCATGAATGCCCTTTCACCAAAGTTGTATGAGCTTCAGGTATCGGGCGATCTTCCGGTGACCGCCGGCATGCCCGCTGCGTTTTGAATGTTTTATGAATAGGTCGGACGAAGAAATGGAACAGGCTCCCAACACTTCCACGCCCGCACAGCGCAGAACGCCTTCGCGCCGCGTCTCGCTCCGACGGACGGAAGCGATTCGCGGGAGCCGCTCGGCGCCGCGCAGCCAGACCGGGCGCAAGGTCTATATCGTTGACGGGGCGCGCACACCGTTCCTGCGGGCGAGGGGAGAGCCCGGACCGTTCACGCCGGTGGACCTCGCGGTCCAGTGCGGGCGTCCGCTGCTCGGCCGCCAGCCCTTTGCGCCGGATGCGTTCGACTATGTCATCCTCGGCTGCGTGAGCGTGCTTGCCGACGAGATGAACCCGGCGCGCGTCGCTGCCCTCCGCCTCGGCATGGGCGAGGCCATGCGGGCCTTCACCGTGCAGATCAATTGCGGCTCCGGCATGCAGTCGATCGACTCGGGTTTCCGCCTGATCGAGGGAGGGCAGGCCGACCTGATCCTGGCCGGCGGTGCCGAGGCGCTGTCCCATTCCCCGCTCGTCTGGTCGCGCAATGCGACGCGCTGGTTCGGCCGCTTCGCCACCGCCAGGTCGCCGCTGAAGCGCCTCGCCGCGCTCGGGGGCTTCCGCCCGAACATGCTGAAGCCCGTCATCGGGCTGGAACGGGGCCTGACCGATCCGATCACCGACCTGAGCATGGGACGCACGGCCGAGATCATCGGCCACGCCTTCGGCATCACGCGCGAGCAGGCCGACGCCTATGCGCTGGAAAGCCACCAGCGTCTCGCCCGCGCCCAGGAGGACGGGACCTTCGCCGGCGAGCTCATTCCCGCCGTCTCCCGCGACGGACAGCTCTTCGAGAAGGACGACGGCGTCCGGCCCGACACGTCCATGGAACAACTCGCCAAGCTCAAGCCCGTCTTCGAGCGGCCCTATGGCCGCGTGACGGCAGGCAACTCGTCCCAGATCACCGACGGCGCGAGCTGGGTCATCCTCGCCTCGGAGGAGGCGGTGGAGGAATATGGTCTCACACCTATCGCCCGCATCGTCGACAGCGAGTGGTCGGCGCTCGATCCCGCCGTCATGGGCCTCGGCCCCACCATCTGCTCCGCCGCGCTCACCGAGCGCCTTGGTTTTTCACGCGAGGACATCGACCTGTGGGAGATCAACGAGGCCTTCGCCGCGCAGGTGCTCGCCTGCCTTGCCGCCTGGACCGACGAGGACTATTGCCGCGAGGTGCTGGGGCTTGAAGCCCCTTATGGGGAAGTGCCCCGCGACCGCCTCAACGTTGACGGCGGCGCCATCAGCCTTGGCCATCCGGTCGGCACCAGCGGCAACCGGATCGTTCTTCATCTCGCCAATGCGCTGAAGCGGCGTGGACTGAGGCGTGGCATCGCCACCGAGTGCATCGGTGGCGGTCAGGGTGGTGCGATGCTGCTGGAGGTTGCGTAATGTCGGGTATGGTTTGGAAGGTTCTGCAGCACCGCAACACCGCCATGGGACCTGCGGGCGGCGACTGGATGCGGCTCACCCACTGGCGCTGGGCCAAGGATGAGGAAGGCATTGCCTGGCTGATTTTTGACCGCGCCGGCGAGAGCGCCAACACGCTCTCCGTCGAAGCGCTGGCCGAACTGGACAAGGCGCTTGGCGAGATCCACGCCGAAGGCGCGCGCGCCCTGGTGATCCGCTCCGCCAAGCACAACGGCTTCGTGGCGGGTGCCGACATCCGCGAGTTCACCGGCATGCGCGACCAGGCGAAGGTCGAGGCGCTGCTGCGCGACGGCCACGGCGTCTTCGACCGCCTGGCAAGCCTGCCCATGCCGACCGTTGCCGTCATCCACGGCTACTGCCTGGGCGGCGGTCTCGAGCTGGCGCTTGCCTGCCGGTATCGCATCGCCGTCAACGGCGCGAGTTTCGGCCTGCCGGAAGTGCTTCTCGGCCTGCATCCGGGCCTCGGCGGCACCTTCCGCCTGCCGCGCCTCATCGACCCGATCGAGGCGATGACGATGATGCTCACGGGCCGCACCGTCCATACGAAGAAGGCGAAGGCGCTCGGCCTCGTCGATGTGGTGGTCGAGGAGCGCCATGTCATGGAGGCCGTCCGCGCTGCCGCGCGTGGTGAACTGAAGCGCCGCGGCCACGGTCTCAAGGCGGCGGTCTTCCGCTTCGAGCCGGCCCGCACCTTCGTCGCAAAACGCATGCGCAAGGAACTCGAGAAGCGCGCGCCGCGCAGCCATTACCCCGCACCCTGGCGGCTGATCGATCTGTGGGAGGAGCACGGCGCCAACGCCGCCGCCATGCAGAAGGCGGAGATCCGCTCTTTCGCCGAGCTGATTACCGGCGAGACGGCGCAGAACCTCGTGCGCGTATTCTTCCTGCGCGAGAAGCTCAAGGGCCTCGCCAAGGGCGAGAGCCTTGTCGAGCACGTCCATGTCATCGGCGCCGGTGTCATGGGCGGCGACATTGCCGCCTGGTGCGCCGCCCGCGGCCTGCGCGTCACCATCTCCGACCTTGACCGCAAGGCCGTGGCCAAGGCCATCGGCCGCGCCGCCAAGCTGTTCGAGAGCCGCCTGCATTCGTCGCTGGAGCGGCGCGACGCGCTCGACCGCCTGATCCCCGACTTCGACGGCTTCGGCATCGGCACCGCCGATCTGGTCATCGAGGCGGTCGCCGAGCGCGCCGATATCAAGAGCAAGGTGCTGGCCGATGTCGCCGCCCGCATGAGGCCAGACGCGATCCTCGCCACCAACACCTCGAGCATTCCGCTCGAGACGCTGCGCGAGGGACTGCCGGCGCCGGAACGTTTCGCTGGTCTGCACTTCTTCAACCCGGTGCCGAAGATGGAGCTCGTGGAGGTCGTCTCCCACGATGCCGTGAGCGCCGTGACGCTGGAGCGGCTGCGCGCCTTCTGCGGAACCATCTCGCGGCTGCCCGTGCCGGTGAAGAGCGCGCCGGGCTTCCTCGTCAACCGCGCGCTCATGGCCTACATGTCCGAGGCTTTCCTGCTGGTGGACGAGGGCACGAAGAAGGAATCCATTGACCGCGCCGCCCGCGATTTCGGCATGCCGATGGGTCCGCTGGAGCTCGCCGACCAGGTGGGCCTCGACATCTGCCTCGAGGTCGCACGCATGCTCACCGAACGCCTTCCCGACAACCAGCCGGCCATTCCGCAGTGGCTCGTTCACAAGGTGGAGGCAGGCGAGCTTGGCCGCAAGACCGGCAAGGGCATCTACGAGTACGACGCGAAAGGCAAGCGCAAGAAGGAGGAGCCCAAGACGGGCGAGGATCTCGACGTCCAGCTCAAGGACACCGAGATCGCCGACCGTATGATCCTGCCGATGCTGAATACGCTGGTGCGCTGCCTGCGCGAGGGGATCGTCGATGACGCCGACACCATAGATGGCGCCATGATCTTCGGCACCGGCTTCGCCCCGTTCCGCGGCGGTCCTCTCCACTACGCTCGCCGCCGGGGCATCGCCCATGTCCGTGAGAAGCTTCTGGAGCTCGAGGCCCGCAACGGCCCGCGCTTTGAGCCTGACCGGGGCTGGGAGCTTCTGTTCCCCCGCACGGACGAGGAGCGGGCTGAAGCCGGACCGGCTGAAACGGCATCCGCCGACGAAAGCGCCGCGGTTGTCGAGGTGGTCGAAGAGAGCACTTCCGGCACCGCTCCCGCGGAGCCGGCCGGGCCCGCTCCCGCCGAGGTTGCGATTGAAGGGGCTGCAGACGCTCAGACGGGGCCTGTCTCCACCCCGGAAGAGCTATCGACGGCTGAGCCTGTCGCGGAAGATTCCGCTGAATCGGAGCCAGCGCCGGACGAGGCCGCCGAGGGAAAGCCTGTTGCGGAGGAGTCCACCGACGGCAAGCCGGAGGCCGAAGAGACTACTGAAGAAGAGCCCGCTGCGGCTGCCCCGAAAAGGACAGAGCCCTCAGCTTGAGGGCTCGGCCATCGCTTCCTCGTATTCGGCGGAGAGAAGCAGCCACTCCTCTTCCTTCGCTTCGATGAGGCTCACCAGTGTGGCGCGCTCCTTGGCGAGCGTGCCCGCTTTGGCCGGATCGCGGGTATAGAGCTCCGGGTCGGCCATCGCACTGTCGATAACTTCCAGTCGCTTGCGCGCCTTTTCAAGTCCCGTCTCGATCGCCTTGATCTGCCTGGCGAGCGGTTCGAGCGCCGCGCGCTTCTTCGCGTTCTCCCGCCTCCGGTCGGCCTTGGAGACCTTGTCGCCGTTGTCGCCCTTGTCTGTCGCGCCCGAAGCACCCCTTCCGGTGGCGAGCGCCCGGTACTCGTCGAGATCCCCGTCGAACGGTTGCACCGTTCCCTTGTCCACCAGCCACAGCCGGTCGGCGCAGGCGTCGATCAGGTGCCGGTCGTGGCTGATGAGGATCACCGCCCCCTCGAAGCTGTTGAGCGCCTCGATCAGCTCTTGCCGGCTCTCGATGTCGAGGTGGTTGGTCGGCTCGTCGAGGATGAACAGGTGAGGGGCGTCGAAGGCGGCAAGCCCCATGAGCAGCCGCGCCTTCTCGCCGCCCGAGAGATCCTTGGCGGCGGTATCCATCTTCTCGCGCGACAGGCCGAACTGCGCGGCGCGCGCGCGTACCTTCGCCTCCGGCGCGTCCGGCATCAGCCGCCGCACGTGCTCCACCGGCGTTTCGTCCGGGCGCAGGTCGTCGAGCTGGTGCTGCGCGAACATGGAGACCTTGAGGCTCGGCGCCACCGTCATCATGCCGGCTTCCAGCTTCAGCCGTCCGGCGATCAGCTTCGCGAAGGTGGACTTGCCGTTGCCGTTCGAACCGAGCAGCGCGATGCGGTCGTCATTGTCGATCCGTAGCGTGAGATTCTTCAGCACCGGCTTGCCGGGGATGTAGCCCACCGCGCCGCCATTGATGGCGATGATGGGGGAGGCCACCTGCTTCTCGGGATTGGGAAAGCGGAACGGGATGACGCTCTCGCTCTCCATCGCCGCGATGGGCGGCAGCTTGGCGATGGCCTTCAGTCGCGACTGTGCCTGCCGTGCCTTGGATGCCTTGTAGCGGAAGCGCTCCACGAAGGCTTCCATGTGCTTGCGCTGCGCCTCCACCTTGGCGCGCATCTTCTCTTGAAGCTCCGCCTTCTCGGCATACTGCCGCGCGAACTGGTCGTAGCCGCCGCGCCACAGCGTGAGCTTGCGGTGTTCGAGGTGGATGATGCAGTTCACCGCCCGGTTGAGCAGGTCGCGGTCGTGGCTGATCAGCAGCACCGTGTGCGGGTACTTTGCCAGATATCCCTCCAGCCACATCGTGCCTTCGAGGTCGAGGTAGTTGGTCGGCTCGTCGAGGAGCAGCAGATCGGGCTCGGAGAACAGCACCGCCGCGAGCGCCACGCGCATGCGCCAGCCGCCGGAGAAGGAGGAGGCCGGCCGCTTCTGCGCCTCCGCATCGAAGCCGAGGCCCGCGAGGATCGAGGCCGCTCGCGCTTCCGCCGAATGCGCGCCGATGTCGGCAAGCCGCGTCTGGATTTCCGCGATGCGGTTGGGATCTGTCGCTGTCTCCGCTTCCTTCAAAAGCCGCTCGCGCTCCACGTCGGCGCGCAGCACGATGTCGATCAACGGCTCGTCGGTTCCCGGCGCTTCCTGCGCAACCTGGCCGATCCGGAGCCCCTTGGGCAGGCTGATCGAGCCCGTTTCCGGGGCTATTTCACCCATGATGGCGCGGAACAGCGTCGTCTTGCCGGCGCCGTTGCGACCGACAATGCCCGCCTTCGTTCCGGCGGGAATGGTGAGCGAGGCGTGCTCGATCAGAAGACGCCCGGCGATGCGCAATGAAAGATTATCGATGACAAGCATCAGGCGCTTTTGAACGAGGCTGCGCGGCGTTTCAAGGGGTAAGTGTGGCCGGGCAGGGCAGGCGGGCGCATTAGGCGAACTGCGCGCCGTCCGCGCTTCTCAGAAAATAGATAATGTCGAGCTGCGGCGGGTTCTTGCCGAGCACCGACAGGCACATGTGCGCCTGGCCGCGGTGGTGCGTCTGGTGGTTGAACATGTGCGCGAGCGCCGGCGCCAGCCGCTGCGTGATCGGTGTCGGATCGGCGATGCGGCGGTACGTGAAGCTTTCCGCAAGCCTTTCGTCGGAAAGACCGTCCACCCAGGCGCAGATCCGTTCGTCCTCGGCTACCCGCGCCGCGCGCAGCTCCTCGAAACCCTCGTGGAGGATGGCGTCGAGCTGCTTTGGCGCCTCGCCTTCGCCGGTGAAGCGCTGCATCCAGATCCGGTCTGTCACCAGCAGGTGGTTGAGCGTGCCCATCATCGACCGGAAGAAGGCCGACACGTCCCGCGTGAATTCCTCGGCCGAAAGCTCCGCCGCCGCGTCGAAGAGAATGCGGTTGGCCCACCGATTGTAGGCCGCCATCATGGAAAAACACTGCCTGTTCATGTGCCACCTTCTCTGTGATGATGCAATTTAGACTGCCTCCTCGGCGACTTGTGAGACGGAATCTGCGCCGGATCGATGGAAAATTCTGATGCAAGGCATTTATGAAAGGCATGGAATGCCTGCTGGCCCTTCACAGGGAGCCGCGGTGACGCTATAGACGCCCATCCTGATTTTTACCGAGTTGTGAAGGACCAGAAATGGCAATCGAACGCACCTTTTCCATGATCAAGCCGGACGCGACGAAGCGTAACCTGACCGGCGCCATCACCAAGATGCTGGAGGATGCCGGCCTTCGCGTCGTCGCTTCCAAGCGCGTGTGGATGACCCGCCGCCAGGCCGAGGCTTTCTATGCGGTCCACAAGGACCGTCCGTTCTTCGGCGAGCTCGTTGAGACGATGACCTCCGGCCCGACCGTCGTCCAGGTTCTCGAGGGCGAGAACGCCATCGCCAAGAACCGCGAGGTCATGGGTGCCACCAACCCGGCCGAGGCTGCCGAGGGCACCATCCGCAAGACCTTCGCCCTGTCGATCGGCGAGAACTCGGTCCACGGTTCGGATGGCCCCGAGACGGCGGTCCAGGAAATCCGCTTCTGGTTCTCCGAGACGGAAATCGTCGGCTAATCTGCAGGATTGCCGATGAAACGGAAAAGCCGGGGCTCACGCCTCGGCTTTTTTCGTTTCCGGCTCGCCCTGGCTCCATTCCGGCAGCGGGAAGATCAGGTCATAGGCCCAGTTGAAGACGAATGCGTAGGCCATGTAGAAGAGCGAGTAGGAAATATCCATCACGAAGGCCTCGATGAGGCCGATGCCGAGATACCAGGCGATGAAGGGCAGCAGCATGACCAGAAGCCCGCCCTCGAACAGCGCGCTGTGCAGGACGCGGATGACCGGCCCCTTCCGCGTGGTGCCCGCAATCCGCTGCATCGCGTGGTCGAAGATCAGGTTGTAGACGTAGTTCCACGCCGTCGCGACCACCGAGGTCACGGCGCCCACCACGCCGATATCCAGTATCGGATGGTGGAACACCCAGGCCGCCAGCGGCGTGGAGATCAGGAGACCAATGATCTCGAAGCTCAGCGCATGGCGGATCCGGTCCAATGTCGTGCGCAACACGCCCTCCTGATATGGTCTGAATGAAAGGGACGGAACTGGATGGTGGAAGATATGGCCTGGCGGTCAGGTCTTTTTCCAGGCGGCCAGCGCCTGTTCGTCGCTCTCTTTCGCCTCGACCCAGCCGCCTGCCGTGCCGTCGGCGCGGTGTTCCTTCTTCCAGAAGGGCGCGCGCGACTTGAGATAGTCCATGAGGAAGTCGGCGGCCTCGAAGGCGGCCTTGCGGCTCTCCGAGCAGGCGGCCACCAGCACGATGTTCTCGCCCGCCGGGATCTTTCCGTAGCGGTGGATGACGGTGAGCCCCTTGAGACGCCAGCGCTCGGACGCCTCGCGGGCGACCCGGCCGATCTCCGCTTCAGCCATGCCCGGATAATGTTCGAGCTCGAGTGCTGCGAGCGTCCCGCCTTCGTCCCGGCAGCGGCCGGTGAAGGTCACCACCGCGCCGATGTCCTTGCGCCCGGCGGTGAGCCGCTCGATCTCGGCAGCGATATCGAAATCCTCCGCCTGGACGGAGATGCGCGGCGCCACCGTCATCTCATCCCCCCGTCATCGGCGGGAACAGGGCGATCTCGCCGTCCTCGGGCAGAACGGTGTCGTGCTCGACATGCTCGTGGTTGATCGCCACACGGATGACCTCCGGTCGCTCCAGCGCCGCCGCGTAGCCTTCGCCGCGGCTGGCGAGCCACGCGAGCAGGTCCGCCACCGTCTCCACCGTCTCCGGCTTCTCGATGGTCTCCGATGCCGTGCCGATGCGTTCGCGCACCCAGGCGAAATAGACGAGCTTCATCCGCTATTCCTCGATGATGTGCTTGAGCCCCGCCCGGAAATAGTCATAGCCCGTGTAGAGCGTGATGATCGCCGAGATCCAGAGCAGGGTGATGCCGATCTGCGTGGTATAGGGTACGATCTTGTCACCGGCGGGGCCGACAAGCAGCGTCGCGATGGCGACCATCTGGATTGCCGTCTTCCACTTGGCGAGCCGCGTCACCGGCACGCTCACCTTCAGAGCGGCAAGGTATTCGCGCAGGCCAGACACCAGAATTTCCCGGCAGAGGATGATGATCGCCGCCCACAGCGTCCATCCGGCGATCGTGTGGTCCGTATCCGCCGCGAGCAGCAGCAGGCAGGTGGCAACCAGCAGCTTGTCGGCGATCGGGTCGAGCATGCGCCCGATATTGGAGGTCTGCTTCCAGGTGCGGGCCAGGTACCCGTCCAGATAGTCGGTGACGCTGGCGGCGATGAAGATGGCCAGCGCCGTCCAGCGGGCGAAGTCGCTGGACTGCAGTTTTCCTTCAAGGAAGAAGCACAGCACGATCATCGGCACCGCAAGGATGCGGGCATAGGTGAGCAGGTTCGGAAGACTGAACGCAATGCGCTGCTGCTGGACGGTCGGTTGGCTCATTTCAGCCCTTCAGATCAATCGGGACGGCGACTTTGAAGCATTCATAGCAGGACTGCCGGAAAAGTTTATGCCCTCTCATGGAAATGGTTATGAATAAGTCGGGCCATGGCTTCCGAAATCCCTTCGACGGCCATCAAATCTTCGACACCGGCGCGGCTCACCGCCTTGGCTGTGCCGAAATGATGGAGCAGGGCACGCTTGCGCGCCGGCCCGATGCCCGGAATTTCATCCAGGGGGTTCTTGACCATTTCCTTCTTCCTCCGCGCCCGGTGGGAACCGATGGCGAAGCGGTGCGCCTCGTCGCGCAGCCTCTGAACGAAATAGAGCACCGGATCGCGCAAGGGTAGCGTGAATGGTTCCCGGCCCTGCATGAAGAAGCGTTCGCGGCCCGCATCGCGATCCACGCCCTTGGCCACGCCGATGGCGGTGACCTGATTGGCGATCCCGAGGTCTTCGAGGATTTGCCGCACGGCTGACATCTGCCCCTGGCCGCCGTCGATCAGGATCACGTCCGGCCAGGCAGGAAAGGTATCGGCGTCCTCATGCTCGGCCGCTTCCGGCCGCAGCCCTTCCTCCCTGATGAGGCGGGAGAAGCGCCGCTGCATGACCTCGCGCATCATGCCGAAGTCGTCACCGGGTGTGATGTCGGTCGAGCGGATGTTGAACTTGCGGTACTGGTTCTTCACGAACCCGTCCGGTCCCGCCACGATCATCGCTCCGACGGCATTGGTGCCCATGATGTGCGAGTTGTCGTAAACCTCGATGCGCCGCGGCACGCGCTCCAGCCCGAAGGTCTGCGCGAAGCCCTCGAGCAGACGCGCCTGCGTGGAGGTCTCCGCCAGGCGGCGCCCGAGCGCTTCCCTGGCGTTCTGCAACGCGTGGTCGACCAGATCCTTTTTCTCGCCCCGCTGCGGCATGGACAGGGTGACCTTGTGTCCGGCCTTTGCCGACAATGCCTCTGCGAGCAGTTCCTGATCCTCTACCTCGTGGGAAAGCAGCACCAGCCGCGCCACCGGCTTGTCGTCATAGAACTGGGCAATGAAGGAACCGAGTACCTGTCCGGGCTCCAGCGCCGGGTCCGCCTTCGGGAAATAGGCGCGGTTGCCCCAGTTCTGGCCGGTGCGGAAGAAGAACACCTGGATGCAGTTCTGCCCACCCTCCTGATGGATGGCGAACACGTCCGCTTCCTCGACCGACTGCGGGTTGATGCCCTGATGCGACTGGACGTGGGAGAGGGCGGCAAGACGGTCGCGGTAGACGGCCGCCCGCTCGAAGTCGAGCGCGTCGGAGGCCTCCTGCATGGCCCGCGCCATCTCTTCCTTCACCTTGACCGAACGGCCGGAGAGGAAGTCCTTTGCCTCCTTCACCAGTTTCGCATAGTTGTCGAGGCTGATCTCACCGGTGCAGGGACCCGAGCAACGCTTGATCTGATAGAGCAGGCATGGCCGCGTGCGGCTCTCGAACACCGAGTCGGTGCAGGTGCGGATGAGAAAGGCGCGTTGCAGCGCGTTGATCGTGCGGTCCACCGCGCCGGCCGAGGCGAACGGGCCGAAATAGTCCGCCCTGCGCGTTCGCGCGCCCCGGTGCTTGAAGATGCCCGGCGCCTTGTGATCCGTGGACAGCATGATGTAGGGGAACGACTTGTCGTCCCGCAGCAGCACGTTGAAGCGGGGCCTGAGCCGCTTGATGAGGTTCGCCTCGAGCAGCAGCGCTTCCGTCTCGGTGCGGGTGATGACGAACTCCATAGACGCCGTCTCGCGGATCATCCGCTCGATGCGGTTGGAGTGGCCGCGACCCTGCGCGTAATTGCTGACGCGCTTCTTGAGGCTGCGCGCCTTGCCGACATAGAGCACGTCGCCTTCGGCATTGATCATGCGGTAGACGCCGGGCGCGTTGGGCAGGCGCTTCACGATTTCCTGAATCACGGCAACGCCCGTCAGCGCCGAGTCGCGTCCGGCGCTGTCCCAGGCGATCGTTTCGTCCGTTGCTGGAGAATTCATTCCGCAATACCTGCTATGTCCGGCGTCTCCCAGGCAAGATGCTGTCCGCCATCGAGCGCGATCATCTGACCGGTGATGGAGGGCGTTTCCCATAGATAGCGGATGGTCGCGCCAAATTCAGGCAGTTCCGGGCCGCGCTGCAGGAGGAGTCCCCTGATCTGCCGCTGGAAATCCTCTGGAGACTGGCGGTCGTTGGCAAGCGTGGGGCCGGGACCGATGGCGTTGACACGGATGTTGGGCGCGAGCGCCTGCGCCATGGTCTTCGTTGCCATCCAGAGCGCCGCCTTCGACAGCGTATAGGTGAAAAAGCGTGGATTCGGCCGCCACACCCGCTGGTCGATCATGTTGACGATCAGAGCATCCATATCGCCGCCGGCGTAGCGCGCGAAGGCCTGCGCGATCTGCAGCGGCGCCTTCAGATGCAGCGCAAAGTGCCGGTCGAACCGGTCGAGCGTGAAGTCGGTAACTGAATCGTCCTCGAAGATCGAGGCGTTGTTGACGACGATGCCGATCCGACCGACGGCCTCGACCGCCTTGTCGACCAGGCTGGCGGCGGCGGTGGGATCGGTAAGGTCTGCCTGCACGACGCGCGCAAAGCCCCCGTCGCGGTTGATCACGCTGGCCAGGGCTTCCGCTTCCTCCCCCGATTCGTTGTGGTGAATCACGACGGCAAACCCGTGGGCGGCGAGGTCGAGGGCGATGGCCCGCCCGATGCGCCGCGCGCCACCCGTGATCAGCACTCCTGTTCCTGATTCCAGCATCCCAACCCGATCCAGCCAGTCAATCGCTTATATATGAAGTACTGGTTCGAATTCATAGCTGCGTGATGACCCCGCCGAACACGCCGAGTTGACTGCCAGCGATTCTCCTTATCGCCGACCTGAACGTCTGTGCATGACGCCTGTCCGGCACCGGGCTGGGCCCGCGGAATCTGCAATCTCTTCATATATTTACGTTTAAGAAACCATAAACTGTGCCTTAATCGCAACAGTACCGGGGCAGAACAATAAATAAGGCAACAATTTCAAAATTGAGCCATGTTGGCGCCACGTTTGGCTTCTTTTTGGTGGCTCAGGCGGAACCGCACGACGGCTGGATCGTTCGGCCTCGTCGGTAGGGGCGCCGGGTACCCTCTCGGATGACCCAGTAAAGGAATTCGTTGACTAAGGAGTCACCAGGAATGAACACCAAGACAAGTTTCAAGCTCGGCGCTGCTGTTGCAGCTCTCTTCGCAGCCACCGCTGCTTCTCAGGCCGCTGACGCGGTGTTCGAGGCACCTCCGGCTCCGCCCGCTGCTCCGATCGTTTCCGCGCCCGTAAACACCTGGGAAGGTGGCTACGCCGGTCTGTCGCTCGGCTATGGCTTCTCGGGCAAGTCTGACATTGCCGGCCAGGGCGATGTGAAGACCGACGGTTTCGTCGGCAACGTCTTCGGCGGCTGGAACTGGCAGTCCGATCAGTTCGTGTACGGCGTCGAGGGTGACATCGGCTACAACGGCATGGACGGCAATGACTTCGGCTACAACGTCAAGCATGGCGTTGACGGCACGCTCCGCGCCCGTCTCGGCGTTGCTGCCACGGACAACGTCCTCATCTATGCGACCGCCGGTGGTGCAGGTAGCCGCGTGAAGGTGACGGAACCGGCTGGCGTTGCCGAGTCCAAGACCCTGTGGGGCTGGACCGCTGGCGCCGGTGCTGACGTCAAGGTCACCGACCAGGTCTTCGGCCGCCTCGAGTACCGTTACACGGACCTCGGCGGCAAGACGTTCGACAACGTCGGCGGCAAGGTCGACTCCACCAGCCACAAGGTTCTGGTCGGCGTCGGCATGAAGTTCTAAGGCTTTATTGCCTCGGACATCTGAAAAGCCGGGCCTCGCGCCCGGCTTTTCTGTTTGGACGGTCGGTCTTCACTCCAAGCCTCTCACCCTGAGGCTGTCGAAGGGGAGGGATCAATCGCCGGCCATTCTTCGTCTTCATCTTGAGCCGGTTGAATGGGGAAGGCGAAGAGAGCTGTCGCTCACAAACTCACCGCACTGGCGGCATCAGCGCCCGGTCGAGCCGGCAGCTATTGCGGTTGACCCACTCGCAATCCGTGAACTTCAGGTCCTTCGACAGGCAGATGCGCACCTCGCGCAGGTATCGCCGGTCGCAGGTTACGGCGATCTGTTGGGGCCGGAGCCCCGGATTGGCGGCGATGAACTTCTCCTCGACTTCGCGTGGCGAGATCAGGATCGGCGCGGATGGCAGCACGAATTCCCTCGGTATTGCCACTGCCTCCATGGCTCTGCGGGATAGCTGCAGATACTGCTCCTGCGTCAGCCCGGTGCAGGACCCGTGCTTGCGCCACTGGTGCCCGATCAGGCCGGGCGAGGGGATGATGTCGAGATAGCGGCGCGCCAGCGAATCGGGCACGCGACTTGGCTGGTTGGTCGGACAGAATTCCGGATAGCCATGCTCATACTGCGGCCACAGGCCGTGCAGCAGGAAGGCGTAGGGCCGCGAGCACTGAACCGACCGGGGCGAACCTTCCGTCGCGCAATAACTGGGTGACCAGCTGAGCGAAAGGACGAAATGGTCGAAGGCACCCGGCTCTGCGCCGCGATACTGCGCCTTCGCAGGCGAAACGAAGGGAAGCGCAACCAGGCTGAATGCGGAGAGCGCCGCACCCGTGAACCGCCTCATCTGAGAGTGCTGCACTTGCTGTTGTAGACGTTCCAGCGGTCGAAGCCCGAGACGCAGAACTCGACGTTGTCGCCGATCGAAGCAAAGCCCTGGCCATACTCGATCACGTACCAGACCTGCCGCGTGTAGCCGTCAGACAGTGAGACACTCGCGGAGCAGTAGCGCCGTTCGATCGGGCTGTCCGGCGTCGAGGGTTCGTAGCGGGTCACGCGCGCATCATGGAAGGCGACTATGTCCACATTGGGCAGATGCGGCACATGGGTCACCTGGTGGCGGAAACGGTTGGCGATTGTCGACCGCACACTCGAGTGGCCGCAGATCGGATCGTCGGCGCCATAGCTGGCTTCGGGGTAGGTTCCCAGCATATCGGCCGCCTGCGCGGTGGACAGTGGAGTGGTTGCGGCAGCAGAAACGGCAATGGTCGCCAGAAGCTTTGCGATGCGCGACATTCGGAATCCCCTCTCGTGATCTTGCATTACAGTTTCAGCTACGGCGTTTGCCTGGTCAAGATGCAGCCGGCCGGTGCTCGTCCGCCAGTCTTTCGATTGAATACCGTCCCCGTCCGTTCTCGCCGAGGATCCGGGCGAAGGCGGGCAGGATCGTCTTGAGCTGTTCCTGCAGCACGTAGGGTGGGTTGACGATGATCATCCCCGTGGCCGAAAGCTTTCCGTCCGGATGGACCGGCGCAACCTCCAGCGTGACGTCGATGATGTCCGGTATGCCGCTTTCCTTGAGCCCCTTGCGGAAGGCGGCGACCTCCTTGAGGTTCTTGATCGGATACCAAAGCGCGTAGATGCCGCCAGGCCAGCGTCGGTGCGCCTTTTGCAGACCCGAAAGCAGCCGGTCGAACTCGCCTTCCTTCTCGAAGGGCGGATCGACCAGCACCAGCCCGCGCTTTTCCTTGGGGGGCAAGTGGGCGCCGAGCGCCAGCCACCCGTCAAGCTCGATCACCCGTGTCTGATAGTCGCCGTCAAATTGCGCGCGCAGGCGCTTTGCGTCTTCCGGATGCAGCTCGATCGCCGTCAGCCGGTCCTGCTTGCGCAGGAGCTGCCGCGTGATCACCGGCGAGCCGGGATAAAGCTTCAGTTGAGACCCCTCGTTAACTGATTCAACAGCGTCCATTAAGGCGCTGATAATGCTTGCTTCTTTCTCGGATAGCTTCGCGTCGCGCAGCGCTCCGATGCCGCCCAGCCATTCGCCCGTCCGCTGCGCCTCGTCGGAAGAAAGATCGTAGAGACCGGTCCCCGCGTGCGTGTCGATCACCCGAAATGGTTTCTCCTTCCGCTTCAGGTACTCGATGACGAGGGTCAGCACCGTGTGCTTGAGCACATCGGCGAAATTTCCCGCGTGATAGGCGTGACGGTAGTTCATGGTGGCTCCGGCCCCGGCTGAACCCTGGATGGCAGCTGGTGTCTCTTTATTTCTGCGCGGGTCTACCTGATCGGATGGAAATCCGCTAGGTTCCGGCCATGAATATTCAGCCCAACATGATGATCGGGCATACGGTTTGCCCGCACGACTGTCCTTCCACCTGCGCGCTTGATGTCCAGATCGTCGGCGGGCGCGTCCAGCGCGTCCACGGCGCGAAGGACAACAGCTACACTGCCGGCGTGATCTGCGCCAAGGTCGCCCGCTATGGCGAGCGCATTCATCATCCCGCCCGCCTCTTGAAGCCGCTGGTGCGCGCCGGCGCCAAGGGCGAGGGGAAGTGGCAGGAGGCGAGCTGGGAGGCGGCCCTCGACCGCGTGGCGGAGGCTTTCCTGCGGGCAGAGGAAAAATACGGCAGCGAGACCGTCTGGCCCTATCAGTATGCGGGCACCATGGGACTGGTGCAGCGCGACTCGATCCACCGCCTGCGCCACGCCAAGCGGTATTCCTGCCAGTACGATTCCATCTGCACCAATCCGGCCTGGACAGGCTGGGTCATGGGAGCGGGCACCCTGCGCGGCCCCGACCCGCGCGAGATGGCCAAGTCCGACTGCGTCGTCATCTGGGGCACCAATGCGGTGGCAACCCAGGTGAACGTGATGACCCACGCCGTGCGAGCCCGCAAGGAGCGCGGCGCGAAGATCGTCGTCATCGACATCTACGACAACGCGACCATGAAGCAGGCGGACATTCCCGTACTGCTGCGGCCGGGCACTGATGCCGCGCTCGCCTGCGCGATAATGCACGTCCTGTTCCGGGACGGCATGGCCGACTGGGCCTATCTCGAAAAATACACCGCTGACCCGCATGGCCTCGAGCAGCACCTGCGCACGAGGACGCCCGAATGGGCGGAGGCCATCTGCGGTGTCCCGGCTGATGAGATCGTCCGGCTCGCCCATCTCTTTGGCACGACCAAGCGGACCTATTTCCGTCTGGGCTACGGCTTCACCCGCAACCGCAACGGTGCGGTGAGCATGCATGCGGCGCTCAGCATTGCGGCTGTCACCGGCGCCTGGCAGTACGAGGGTGGCGGCGCGTTCCATTCCAATTCGGACATCTTCGGCCTTGACAAGTCGCTGATCGAGGGCCGCGCCTACCGCGATCCCTCCATCCGCTCGCTTGACCAGTCGAAGATCGGCCGGGTGCTGACGAACGACCCCAATGAGCTTTACGGCGGCCCGCCCGTCACCGCCATGCTGATCCAGAACACCAACCCTGCAAATGTCGCGCCGGAGCAGCGGCTGGTGAAGCAGGGCTTCCTGCGCGAGGACCTGTTTGTCTGCGTTCACGAGCAGTTCATGACCGACACGGCGAAGCTTGCCGATGTCGTCCTGCCCGCAACCATGTTCATGGAGCACGACGACATCTACCGCGGCGGTGGCAACCAGTTCATCCACCTCGGCCCGAAGCTGCTCGACGCGCCGGGTGAGGCGATGCCCAACCTCTATGTCATCGAAGAGCTGGCCAATCGCCTCGGTGTCGCGCACCTGCCGGGCTTTGGCCTCACGGCCCGCGAGCACATCGACTGGATGCTGCAGCGCCGGGGCCTGGGCTCCTTCGAGACGCTGAAGGAGCAACGCTGGGCCGACGTCCAGCCAGACTTCGAGACGGCGCATTTCCTGAACGGATTTGGCTTTCCTGACGGCAAGTTCCGCTTCCGTCCGGATTGGACCGGTACGCCCGCGCCAAACCGTCCGCCGGAGGGGATGGGCATTTTCGGCGATCACCGGTCGCTGCCCGCGTTCCCCGACTACGTGAACCTGATCGAGGAGGCGGACCCGGAGCATCCGTTCCGTCTCGCCACCTCGCCGGCGCGCAATTTCCTCAACTCGACCTTCACCGAAACGCCGGAGTCCCAGTCGCGCGAGCGCCGTCCGGAGCTCATGCTGCATCCGCAGGATGCGGCAGCCCTTGGCGTTGCTGACGGCGGCCGCGTGGAGATCGGCAACCACCGCGGCGAGGTCGTCCTGCACGCCCGCCTGTTCGACGGCGTGAAGCGCGGCGTCGTGGTGGCTGAAGGCATCTGGCCCAATAGCGCCCACGAGCGGGGCGAGGGCATCAACGTTCTGGTCGGCGCGGATGCGGTGGCGCCCTATGGCGGCGTCGGCTTCCACGACACCAAGGTGTGGGTGAGGGCGCTTCCCGGCTGATTGCCGGGAAGACGGCCAGCCTGGTCCTGCGCTCCTGCGGGGCCTTCCGGAACGAACGGCCGCCCGGGGAATTGAACTCTCTTCCAGGAGGGTTCGATGGCTGAAGCGCGCGACATGCCCCACGCTGCCGGAGGGCGGTCCGGCGACAATGCCCGTTCGCCGGCGGAACTGTCCACGCATGGGTGGCGGGCGGTGCTTGTCCGCGTCTGGCGGGAGATTTCCGAGGACCGCGTGCTGCTCGTGGCGGGAGGCGTGACCTTCTACCTCGTGCTGGCGCTGTTTCCCGCGCTCGCTGCCTTCGTCTCGATCTACGGCCTGCTCGCCGACCCGGCCGCTGTCTCCGGCTACCTTGGCCAGCTTCAGGGCATCGTACCCGCGGCCGGGATCGAGATCATCGGCACCCAGATCCGCACGCTGGCGGGCCAGAGCGCCGACGCGCTCGGCGTCAGCTTCATCCTCGGCCTGCTCGTGGCGTTCTGGAGCGCCAACGGTGGCGTGAAGGCGCTCTTTGACGCAATGAACATCGCCTACGAGGAGGAGGAAAAGCGGGGCTTCATCAGCCTCAATCTCGCCGCCTTCGCCTTCACGCTCGGCGCTTTCCTGCTGGCGGTGCTCTTCATCGTTGCGGTCGGCATCGTGCCCGTGGCGCTTGCCTGGCTGGGCCTCGGACCGGTCACCGAGCTTCTTGTCCGCGTGATGCGCTGGGTTCTGATCGCCCTCGTTGCGCTCGCAGCCATTTCGCTTCTTTACCGCTTCGGACCCAGCCGCGCGCCCGCGCGCTGGAGCTGGGTAAGCGTTGGTGCGGTGATTGCCACGCTCGGCTGGTTCGCTGTCTCCTGGGGCTTCTCGCTCTATCTGCAGAATTTTGCCGACTACAACGCCACCTACGGCGCTCTGGGAGCGGTCATGGGACTTCTGATGTGGCTCTGGATCTCGACGGTCGTGGTGATTGTCGGCGCAGAGCTCAACGCCGAGATGGAGCGACAGACCCTGCGCGACTCCACCACCGGCCCAGAACAGCCACCGGGCCTGCGCGGCGCTGTCGTGGCCGACAGCGGACCGGAGAGTCACCCGGCCGGTTAGGTGCCACCCGAAACCGGTCAGGACCCACCCCCCGGAAAAAAGAGAAGGCGGGCTCGTGGCCCGCCTTCGCTGAAACTGGCTTGTGTCTGTCGCCGCGTCACGGGGTCCGGCGGGCGAGATCCTCGAGGTTTACGATCTCCTCGATGGAGGAGGGTACCATCAGGCTCGTGGTCGGTCCCCAGCCGATTTCAAGCGACGCCACGTAGACGGCGCGGTTGTTCTCCATCCGCACCTTGCCGGAGGCGAGCATCGAAAGAGCGAGGGGATAGATCTTGTGCTCCATGTTGAGCACGCGCGCGGCGAGCTCTCCCTCCGTGTCGTCAGGCAGCACCGGCACAGCCGCCTGCGCGATGATCGGCCCGGCGTCCATCTCGGCGGTCACGAAATGCACCGTGCAGCCGTGGATGCGCATGCCCTGCTGCAGCACCCGCGCATGTGTGGTGAGTCCCGGGAACAGCGGCAGCAGCGACGGATGGATGTTGATGATGCGTCCCTCCCAGCGCTTCACGAAATCCGGGCTCAGGATCCGCATGAAGCCTGCGAGGCAGATGAGTTCCGCGCCGCTCTGTTCAAGGATGCGCTGGATTTCCGCCTCGTGCGCGGCCTTGCTGGGATGCCCCGCGCGCGGCGCGACGAACGTGGGAATGCCCGACGATGCGGCGACCGCGAGGCCCGGCGCCTCGGGCTGGTCGCTGATGACGCAGCAGATTTCCGCCGGATAGTCGGGTTCGCCCGCCGCGCGGATGAGCGCGGTCATGTTGGAACCGCGGCCGGAAATCAGGATGGCTGTGCGCTTGCGTTTGCTCATAGTTCAAGGCTTCCCCTGTAGACCACGCCTGCATCACGCCGCGGCACGATCCGCCCCAGCGTTGTAACCTTTTCGCCTGCCCTTTGCAGCACGGCGGCCACCTGGGCAGCCTGTCCGGAGGCGACGACGATCACCATGCCGATGCCGCAGTTGAAGGTGCGCAGCATCTCCTGTTCCGCGATATTGCCCTGGCTCGCCAGCCACGAGAACACCGCCGGCGCGTTGATAGCGTCGAGGTCGATCTCGGCGGCGTAGTCCTTCGGCAGCACGCGCGGAATGTTCTCGGTGAAACCGCCGCCGGTGATGTGGGCCAGCGCCTTTATGCCATGCGTCTCGCGGATGGCGGAAAGGATAGGCTTCACATAGATGCGGGTCGGCTCCAGCAGCGCCTCCGCCAGCGTCCTGCCCTCGGCGAACGGGGCGGGGTCGGTCCATTTGAGCCCGCTCTGGCTCACGATCTTGCGCACCAGCGAGAAGCCGTTGGAATGCACGCCGGAGGAGGCAAGCCCGAGGATCACGTCGCCCTCGACCACGTCAGGCGTCGGCAGCAGCGTTCCGCGCTCGGCCGCGCCCACGGCGAAGCCGGCGAGGTCATAGTCGCCGTCGCTGTACATGCCCGGCATCTCGGCGGTTTCTCCGCCGATGAGCGCGCAGCCCGCCTGGCGGCAGCCCTCGGCTATGCCGGAAATGATGGCTGCGCCCTGTTCCGGATCCAGCTTGCCCGTTGCGAAATAGTCGAGGAAGAGCAGGGGCTCCGCGCCCTGCACGACCAGGTCGTTCACGCACATGGCCACGAGGTCGATGCCGACCGTGTCGTGCTTGCCCGACTCGATGGCGATCTTGAGCTTGGTGCCCACGCCGTCATTGGCGGCCACCAGGATCGGATCGTTGAAGCCTGCCGCCTTGAGGTCGAACAGCCCGCCGAAACCGCCGATTTCGGTGTCGGCTCCCGCACGGCGCGTCGAGCGAACGAGGGGCTTGATCTTCTCGACAAGCGTATTGCCCGCGTCAATGTCCACGCCGGCGTCGGCGTAGCTCAGTCCCTTTTTCTCGTTGCTCATCCTGGAGACCTTTCCGCGCAATTCAGTGGTCCGGGGGAACCGCCCCTTGGCCAGCGGTCGGGGCAGTCCGTTCGATGGCGTCGCTCGACGCTGGCGCTCTATTGGCACGCCGGGGCGTGCAACTCAAGCTCCCGCCAGCGCCACGCACAGGCATCAGCCACAGACTTCAACCTTAGCAAATCCGCGGCAATGAGGAACGCCGCATCTTTGTCCGGTGATAGATGGTTCGCGCCTCTTGAAGCCGTAGCCCGACGCCTTCATATGCTTGGACGTATCGTTAGCTGGAGTGTCCGTTGACCGTCCCCAACGTCATCACCCTGTTCCGTTTTCTTCTGGTTCCCCTGATCGTCTTCTTCCTGCTCAATGGTGAATGGCTCTGGGCGCTCTGCGGGTTCGTGCTTGCCGCCATTTCGGACGGTCTGGACGGCTTCATCGCCCGTCACTTCAACCAGCGCAGTGTCCTGGGCTCATATCTCGATCCCATTGCCGACAAGCTGCTCCTGGTTACGGTCTTCGTGATGCTGGGCTACATGGGCCAGCTTCCCCTGTGGCTGGTAATCGCCGCCGTGTCGCGTGACGCGCTGATCGTGGGCGGCGTGGTGCTGTCCACGGTAATGGGCAATCCGGTGGCGATGCAGCCGATCTTCGTGTCCAAGGCGAACACAGCGGTTCAGCTCGTCCTTGCATCTCTGGTCCTGGCAAGTCTCGCCCTGCAGGTTTCCCCCGGTCTTGTGCTTGATGCACTGGTCTGGCTCTCGGGCATCTTGACCGTCGCTTCCGGCGCGGCCTATCTCCTTGCCTGGATCAAGCACATGGGTGGCTATGTCGACGCAGGGACTGCCTCGGACAAGTGAATCGGACAGCGCGTTGCGTCGGTCGGCCTACCTGCGCAACGCGGGCTTCTGGCTTGTCGCTGGCGGCGGCCTGATCCTTTTCCTCTACGTCTTCAGCTCGATCCTGCTGCCGTTCCTTGCCGGCATGCTGCTTGCCTATTTTCTCGATCCGGTGGCTGACCGGCTCGAGACTCTGGGCGTCTCGCGCCTGTGGGCGACGATCCTCATCCTGATCGTCTGCGTGCTGGCGCTGATCCTTGCCCTGATGATCGTGGTGCCGGTCCTGTCCACCCAGCTTTTCGATTTCGCGGCCCGGCTGCCTGACTACATGTCGCGTCTGCATGCGCTGATCGTGAGCTTCGACCCCGAATGGTTCGAGCAGGAGCTCGGCATCAAGGCCGACACGCTTCAGAACGGTCTGGCGACACTCCTGTCCCAAGGCACGGGCTTCATTACCAGCCTGATCGCCTCGATCTGGAGTTCGGGCCTGGCGCTCGTCAACCTGGTCAGCCTGTTCGTGGTCACGCCGGTCGTCGCCTTCTACCTGTTGGTCGACTGGGACCGCATGGTTGAACAGATCGACAACCTGGTCCCGCGCAATCACCTCGACGACGTCCGCCGGATCGCCCGCGACATAAACGCCGCCACGGCGGGCTTCGTGCGCGGGCAGGGCACCCTTTGCCTGATCCTCGGCATCTACTACGCGACGGGACTGACGCTTCTTGGCCCCAATTTCGGCCTGCTGATCGGCCTGTTTGCCGGCCTCATCAGCTTCATTCCCTATGTCGGCTCGCTGGTCGGGCTTGCGCTCGGCCTCGGCGTGGCTATCGTCCAGTTCTGGCCGGACTGGTACTGGATCGCCGGAGTGCTGGTTGTCTTCTTCAGCGGCCAGTTCATTGAAGGAAACATTCTGCAGCCGAAACTCGTGGGCCGGAGCGTTGGCCTGCACCCCGTGTGGCTGATGTTCGCCCTGTTTGCCTTCGGCTATCTGTTTGGCTTCGTGAGGCTCCTGGTGGCCGTGCCGGCCGCCGCCGCCGTCGCGGTGCTGGTGCGCTTCGCCATCGCCCGCTATCTGGAATCCCCGCTTTACAGCGGACATGCTCAGCACTCGAGTGCCGGAGACTTGGAACACCGATGAACGACGAGACATTGCCGCGGCAGCTTCCCCTTGCCCTGGTTCACGGCGAGGGCAGGTCCCGCGATGATCTTGTGATTACCGAGGCGAACGAGCAGGCTGTCGCGCTGATCGACAGCTGGCCGGACTGGCCTGCGCCGGTAATGATCCTGGCCGGCCCCCCCGGTTCGGGCAAATCCCATCTGGCCGAGATCTGGTGCGAGGAATCGGGTGCCTTCCGCGTCCGTCACGACCGTATCGGCCAGGAGGCGATTGACGCGGCTTCCGAAGGCCCGGTCCTGGTGGAGGACGCCGATTCCCCCGGCCTCGACGAGACCGGTCTGTTCCACCTGATCAACATGGTGAAGTCCTCCGGCACCCAGCTTCTGTTGACCGCCCGCAAGTTCGCGGGCGCCTGGGGCGTCGAACTGCCGGACCTTGCCTCGCGCCTGCGCGCCGCCGCGACCGTCGAGATACACGAGCCAGACGATCATCTGCTCGCCGGCGTGATCGTGAAGCTCTTCGCCGACCGCCAGGTCGTCGTGGAGCCGCATGTCGTGCAGTTCCTCGTCCGCCGCGCCGAACGCTCGCTCTCCTCTATGCGCGAGCTCGTCGCCCTGATCGACCAGATGGCCATGGAGCGCAAGGCGAAGATCACGCGCACTCTCGCGGCCGAGGCCGCTGCCATCCTGGAACAGCGCCGCAGCGGCTGACGGATCGTGTCGCTTGGGAGCGGGCCTCTTTCCGGCCCGCGGCCAACCGGCCCGGCTGTCACGGATCGGCCGTTCCCGCAGGCGGTATGTGATTGGCCGTTCCGCCCCATCCTTGATAGAAATGGGGCGAGCGTTCGCTTTCTACTGAAGCGGCTGATCGATAGCGCGTGAGAGCGCGATCCCGGTGCAGCCACGGAAACGCGGTGACCGTCTTTCCGTGAGGGACTGCACAGTACCAGGATCTCCCGCAAACGGCCGCGGCCGTGACGGCGCTCGGACAGTCCGGCCGTATTCTGCTTGATGCCCTTCGCCATCAACAGGGAAACCTGCGCTCAATCCGACACATCGCGTGCCCGCCATGAGCACGGTTTGCATCCATGGGAGGAGAAGGCGCATGAGCATGCTGCTGAATACGGCTGCCGCCGCGGCAGCCATCACGGTCGGAGCAGGTCTTCTGGCCGCACGGGCGCAGGAGAACGTGAATCCCGTGGACGTCACCTGCGCGGAGATTGTCGGCCTGGATCGGGCACAGACGGAGAGGGTGCTTTATTTCCTTGCCGGATTGAACGAAGCCCGCATCCTGGCTGCCCGGCAAGGCGCCCAGCCGGAAACTCCGGCAGACGCCATGCCCGCCCACAGCGTTTCGGTGGATCCGGATACGAGCATTGATCCGCTGGCGCGGCTCCGCCCCGGACGATGCTAGAGTCTCGTTCGACCAAGCGGCCGGAGACCGCATGGAATCCAGCGAAAAACTGCCCAGGGACGCAATGAGTTGGCCGAGCCCGAACATCGACTGGTCTGACCATATCGGTGACGGCCAGTCGCAGACGGTGGAAGCCCGCCGCGAAGCAGAGGGACGGATGCGCGGGGAGGAGGTGAGGGCCCGGGTTCAAGCCATGGCTGCCGCCCGCAATGCTGAATCCGGCAACGTTGAGACCGTGTCGGAACCCGCTCCATCGGCAGTCGACACAACGGTCACGGGCGCGGTCGGCAGCGCTGGCCTGGCTGCATTGGGTGACGCCGGCTTCTATCGCATCCCGGTGGAAATGGTGATGACCGACTGCCGCGATACCCCCGGCGCCAGGCTCGCCGATGTCGTGAATCAGTACCGCCGTTAGCGCCCCGGCTCTCCAGCCACACCCCCTCGCGCCCTCTGGCGAAGCTAGGCGCGAGGCAAACACTGACCTGGCGCAGGAACTGGAGCACGAACGCTCTGGTGCTGTCCCGTGGCCCGACTGCTCGGCCGGTCGTGCTCCGGCGCCCCCTCATGTCCTCACGCGTATGGCTCGTTCTGTCGTGCGGCGGACGCCCCTGATGGGCGCGGACACGGCCGATCCGGGAAAGGGGCATGCCGCCGACATTCTTATCCGGCTTTGCAACGGGAGAGGCCGTTCCGGCGTTGTGGGTCAGTTGCAACCTCGGGAGGCATGGAGATGGCGGACGTGACCGGGGGACCGATCCGGTTCCCGAAGGTATCCTATACGGGCGCGCCGGGCCTCTCGGGCACCCCGATCCTTCAATCGCTGCTGCTCATCTGCCTTGCGGTCGTGGCGCTCTATTTCGCCCGCGAGGTGATCCTTCCCTTCGCCATAGCCGTGCTGCTGTCCTTCGCGCTGCAGCCGGTGGTGAGCCGCTTGCGGCGCATCGGCTTGCCGCGCGTGGTGGCCGTCGTCATCAGCGTGCTGCTCGCCTTCCTGATCATCCTGGCGATCAGCGTGGTGGTCGTGCTGCAGCTCAACGAGCTTGCCCGCGAGCTTCCAACCTATCAGAGCAACATCATCGCCAAGATCCGCTCCCTCAAGGAACTGGGTGCGGGCAGTGGCAGCATCGAGCGGCTGAGCGGCGTGGTGGAGCGCGTGGGCTCCGAACTGAACCAGCTCGGCGAGAGCGCGGGCCCCGTGGAAACGGCTGACCGCCGCAATCCGATCCTGGTCGAGATCTTCTCCCCCCAGCGGCCGATCGAGATGCTGACCGAGCTGATCGCCCCGCTGATCGAGCCGCTCGCCACCACCGGCCTTGTCATCGTCGTGGTGATCTTCATGCTGCTCGACCGCGAGGAGCTGCGCGATCGCTTCATTCGCCTGGTGGGCTACAGCGACCTCCACCGCACCACCGAGGCGATCCAGGACGCCGGCCGCCGCGTGAGCCAGTACCTTCTGACGCAGCTGGTGGTGAATGTCACCTACGGCGTGCCCATCGGCATTGGCCTCTGGCTGATTGGGGTGCCCAACGCACTGCTCTGGGGCCTGCTCGCCACCATCCTGCGCTTCCTGCCCTATATAGGCCCGTTCATCGCAGCGGTACTGCCGCTGGTGCTGGCGCTCGCGGTGGCGCCCGGCTGGTCGCTGCTCCTGTGGACAGCCGGCCTTTTCCTCACCATGGAGCTTATCAGCAACAACATCGTCGAACCGCTCCTATACGGCTCGCGCACAGGCCTATCTCCGCTTGCCATCATCGCCGCCGCCATCTTCTGGACCTGGCTTTGGGGACCGATCGGACTGGTCCTGTCTACTCCGCTGACCGTCTGCCTCGTCGTCCTCGGCCGCCATGTGCCGCAGTTCGAGTTCCTGCAGGTGATGCTTGGCAACGAACCGGTGCTTGATCCCAAGGAGCGGCTTTACCAGCGCCTTCTTGCCGCCGACCCCGACGAGGCCACGGACAATGCCGAGGAAATGCTGGAGGAAGACTATCTGGTGGACTTCTATGGCACGGTGGCGATCCCGGCGCTTCTGCTCGGAGAGCACGACCGCGCCCGTGGCGTTCTCTCCGGCGAGCAGATGCGGCAGGTGGCGGCAAGCGCCTCCACGCTCCTCCGCAACCTGGAGGAAATTGCCGAGGAGGAGTCGGAGGAGGAGGATATAACCGCAACCGAGGAGGGGACTGTCGCCGGCGCGCCCGAGGCGGGTCAGGGGGATGAGGTCGAGCTTCCCGATGGCGAGGGCAGGCGCATCCTCTGCATCGGCGGCCGCACGGAACTCGACGACGTCTCCGCCGCCATGTTCGCTCAGGTACTGGACGTTCAGGGCGCGGAGACCGAGGTCGCCACCCATGTTCAGATCCAGCCGCGCAACCTGCGCGAACTCGCTGTCCGCGGTTTCGACACCGCAGTGATCGCCTTCCTGAACCCGAACTCCCTCGGCCACGGCCGCTTCCTCGTCCGCCGCCTGAAGCGGGCTTCGCCGAGACTGCGCGTCGGCATTGTCCTGTGGGACGCCGAGGCAATGGACGGGACCGACCTCGAGGTGCTTGCCCACGAAATCAGTGCGGATTTCGTTGCCACCAGGATGACCGATGCGGTCGTCCGTACACTCTCGAACGAACCGCCCGTGAAGCTCGACGCGCCCAAGCTGATCCGCCGCCGCCGTCCCCAGGTCCGCGAGCATCTGGCCGAGGCGGCTATCACCCGCGCGCCGTCGTGACCGACTGTTATTGCGCGGGTGCTGCCTGCCTTGCCGGTATGATTGGTGAAATAGGCGGGCAGGGCGGTTATCCCTCTGCCCCTGACCGCCTGGTGGCCGATTACATCTTCACGCTCGGCAGTTTTGCCGCCTGCTTGACCCAGTCGACGAACTGCTCCGTGTCGAATGGTTCGTTCTCGTAAATGTGGAAATACCGCACCTCCTTGTGTTTGGAGGCGACAGGCGGCATCGGTTCGAGCGACGTGCCCCGGAAGAACGCGACCTTTATGTACCGGGCGATGCAGTGGAAGTTGAGGAACCAGCCGTCGTCGTCCGCGCCGTAGAAGGGCGAGTTCCATTTCACCGCCTTGCGCACGTTGGGCACGGCCTGTTCGATGAGCTGGTCGATCTGCCGGCCGACGGCCTGCTTCCATCCCGGCATCGCGGCGATGTAGGTCTGCACGGGCCGGTTCCCGTATCCCTTTGGGATCTGTGGGTTGCCCCCGGCAAGAAGGCGTGGTTTCGCGGGTTCAGTCCTGTCGTCCATTCCTTCCTCCCTCGATCCTGGAACGGGAGGAAATGTATACGCCGCGGGGCATCAAGTTAATCATCTGGCCGTTTCCTGCTGACAGGCACTGACGCGATAGTCCCGTCTTCCCTGCGGGTTCGGAGAGGCGGGAGCGTCTGGAATTGTCCACGCCTACCCATTATCTATCCACCGGGTGGCTTTGGAGGCTTGGAAATTTCTCCGCAAGCCCCTTGCGTTGAATCGTCATCCTCTCTAGAGGACATTGCTGTCGGAGCGTAGCGCAGCCTGGTAGCGCATCTGGTTTGGGACCAGAGGGTCGCGGGTTCAAATCCTGCCGCTCCGACCAGGAATTCGAGTGTGCCGCGCGAGCGGCATGAGAGGCAGCAGCGAGGTCGTCTAGAATGTCCGCGCGAATTTACAGCCCAGCAAGGACAGCGATGCAATCCGGTACGGCAAAGACAGGTCATTGGGTCTTGGAGTTTGAGCCGGAAGCGCCCCTGACGATCGAGCCCCTGATGGGTTACACGTCGTCCTCCGACACGCGCCGTCAGGTTCGTCTGACCTTCGCGACGAAGGAAGAGGCGATCGCCTATGCCGAGAAGAACGGCATCGCCTATCGCGTCGAGCCGGAGCGCAGGCCCAAGCGGCGTCAGATTTCGTACGCGGATAACTTCCGCTATGATCGCAAGATGCCCTGGACCCACTGAGGGTTCAGGACTGGCCCCGTAGCTCAGCTGGATAGAGCGTCAGCCTTCTAAGCTGAATGTCGCAGGTTCGAGCCCTGCCGGGGTCACCAAAATTTCCTCAATGATTTCAATATGTTGGCGACTTCCACTCCCGCAGAGGGTGTTAGAGAGTTACTCTATTGACCCAATCTTGCAGACTTTTCATGCGTCGTATGCTGCCTGTCTCAGCGTAGTGACCATCGAGGCGATGCCTTTGAGGGTTTCGACTGGTCCGGCAGAAGCGCGGGTAGGGCAGGTCAGGCGGTCGCCACCAGTACGGCGCCGGCGGCGATGAGGGCAACGCCCGTCCAGCCCTGGATGGAGAGCCGCTCGCCGAGGAAGATGGCCGCGAAGATGGCGACCATGACGACGCTGAGCTTGTCGATCGGAGCCACCTGGCCGGCGTCACCGAGCTTTAGCGCGCGGAAATAGCAGAGCCACGAGGCGCCCGTCGCAAGTGCCGAGAGCGTCAGGAACTGCCACGTCTTGCCGGGAATGCTGGACGGGCTCTGCCAGTTGCCGAACATCAGCACGATCGCGAGCGTCACCGGCAGGATGATTGCCGTGCGGATGAAGGTCGCCATGTCGGAATTGATGCCGGACACGCCGATCTTGCCGAAGATGGCCGTAAGCGCGGCGAAGGCGGCGGACAGCAGCGCCCAGAACTGCCATGACTGAACCACGTGGACTCACCCGGAAAGAAGCATTTCTTTGATCAGCAATTGAACCCGGGTTCAGTCAGGGTCAATCGGCAAATGCGCACAGGAACGGCCATGCAGGGCTTATGCGTGGGAAGGAAAGGGGCCACCTCGTGGCCCCGCCCAGCCGTCCGCTCCCGGGAAAGGCGCGAACCGTTTTTCGTCCGGCGATCTGGTTGTTTCCATGCTTCCGGAGGAAGCGCAGATACCACCTAGTGCTTGTGCCCGTGGTCCTGCGGCTGTGCCTCGTGCCCACCGTGCGCCCCATGGTTGCTGGAAGGGCGGGCAGCTTCCACTGCCAGCTCGACGTCGATGGAGCCGGCCTTCTCGAAGGTGAGCGTGAGCGGCACGCGCTCGCCCTCCTTGAGGGGTTGCTTGAGCTCCATCAGCATGAGGTGATAGCCGCCGGGGGCCAGCTCCACCGTGGCGCCAGGCTTTATCTCGAGGCCGTCCGCGAGGGGGCGCATGCGCATCACGCCGTCCGTCACTTCCATCGAGTGGATCTCGACCCGCCCAGCCACAGGGGATGAGGCGGAAACCAGGCGATCGGCCGCTTCGCCCTTGTTCTCGAGCTTGAGGAAGCCGCCGCCGACCTGTGCGGCGGGCGGAGTGGCGCGCGACCAGGGATGAACGATGTGGATGTCGCCCGCGTGATAGTCATGCGCCAGCGCGGCGTGGCTCATGAAAAGGGCAGATGCAGCAACAAGATATGCAGCGAATTTCATAAGTAGAGTCTCCAGGTCTGACGATCGCCGCGAGGGCGGCGGTACGATGGCGGAGCCGGAAGCGGCACCGTGCTTTCGGTCAGATGGAGAGAGTGGGCGGAGCCCGGGCGTGCCCCGCCTTGACGGCTCTGACCGGAAGCGGCAGAGGCTCAACCGCCGCGGTCCGGCCGAGAGGAACAAGATGCGGAGCGGAAATCCGCGGATGGGTTTCGGGGGTGCAGAGGGGGCCGGTTCCGCAGGCCATCTGGCAGGCGGACGTGCAGCAGTCGCGGTCCAGTCCCGCAAGCGGATGATCGTGACCGGAGCCGTCCTCCGAGGAAGGCAGGCAAAGGACGAACTCGTAGGTCAGGTCATGGGCCGCCATCGTGCCCTTGGCGTAGGCTGCGACCGCACCCTGCAGGGCCAGCAAATAGCCCAGCAGCGCGGCGACCAGCCACGCGAGCAACGGATCCCGTTTCAGGCGCATGAACCTCTGCATGGGCTTCCCATGGCACGCATCGGGCGCAATGTCACGAAGTCACTTTGTCATCCTTGGTAACATACCGCGGATTGACCTCCGGCGCATCTTCCAATGCCCGGGCCAGGCGCTGCGCGAAAGGGCAGTCCCGGCCGCTCATCTCCGCTCGTTCAAGGCCCAGCCAGGCAGCCATTCGTCCGAGTTCCGCGGCGAGCCGCGCGGGGGTCTCGTCCGGCGCATCGTCTTCCGGATGGGCGGAAAGCACCCTGAGCACGCCGACCTTCCGGTCAGCCTTCAGGTCCACCCTCGCCACCAACTGGTCATCGAGCAGGAACGGAAAGACGTAATAGCCATGCACGCGATTGTGAACGGGTGTGTAGATCCCCAGCCGGTATCGGAAATCGAACAGCCGTTCGACCCGGCTGCGTTCCCAGATAAGAGGATCGAAGGGGGCGAGCAGCGCGGCTGCCCGGACTTTTCGGGGCGTCCGGGCCTCCCGGTGCAGGTATGCCGTCTGCGACCAGCCCTCGACCCTGACGGGAAACAGGGTTCCGTCTTCCACGAGCTCCTCGATCCGCGGATAGGCGTCGTCCGGACGCAGGCGGAAATAATCGCGGAGGTCGCTGCGCGTGGCGATCCCCAGCGCCCGCGCCGCCCGTTCGATCAGGCCGCGTTTTGCCTCACGCGGCTCCGGCGTGGGAAGCGCAAGGATCTCGCGCGGCATCACGCGATCCGGAATGTCGTAGAGCCGCTCGAAATTGGGCCCGCGCGAATGGGTCGTCACCAGTCCCGCCCAGAACAGCCATTCGAGCGCGCGTTTGGCCTCGCTCCACTGCCACCAGCCGGAGGCGCCGCGATGGCCCTCGATGGCGGCGGCCGTCAGCGGGCCGTTTCGCTCGACCTCGGCCAGCACCTGGTCGATGAAATCCCGCATCTCCCGGCCGAAGGTTGCGAGCCCCTTGTAAATGCCCCGGCCGGCGCGCCCCTCCTCCATGCGCCAGCGCAGGAGCGGATGCACTTCCGCCGGGAGAAGGGAAGCCTCGTGCGCCCAGTACTCGAAGGCGCGTCTCGGCTTCCGGCTGAGCGACGCATCGACGAGCTGCGCTGGATAGGGGCCCAGCCGCGAGAAGGCCGGCATGTAATGCGCCCGGGTGACGACATTCACCGAATCGATCTGGAACGCGCCGAGCCGTTGAAGAACTCGCACGATATGCTGTCGCGTGGGTTCGGCACCTTCCGGCCGCGGGCGGGTGCCGAACCCCTGCGCGGCGAGGGCGATGCGCCGTGCCTGTGCCAGTCCGATCGTGTCCCGGGTCAATCGAGCGCCTCCCTGTCCGGTTGAACCTTCCTGTCCAAAGCCGACTGTGGCACGGAAGAGGAGGGCAGGGAACCGTGAGAGCCCCCCTGGAGCGTGGCCGGGGCCCCATCCCTGGTGGAGATCTGATGAGGATGTAAGCCAATAATTATGGTCAGGCCCTTGGTTTGAGGAGAGAAAGCATCAAGTTGTTTCTTGAGCCTGATCAAAAAAACACGAAAATTGGGGGGAAGCAGACCCGAGTCTGGCTCAACTACATAACGTTGGACTTGCTTCCTGGAGACGGCTGCGCTAACCCTCGCCGCGTTGCAACACGGGCCTGGCTCACTGCCGGCACTCCTGCCAGCAAGCGACTCGCCCTGTACGAACCTGCCTGGCAGGTCACGGAAAGTCGGACAATGAACGAGCTTCTGAGTTCATACTTACCCATCGTCATCTTCATCGGGGTGTCGCTCATTATTGGCTGCGCCCTGCTGGTTGCGCCCTTCCTGGTCGCCTATCGCAATCCCGACCCGGAAAAGCTGTCCGCTTATGAATGCGGCTTCAACGCCTTCGACGACGCCCGCATGAAGTTCGATGTGCGGTTCTATCTGGTCGCCATCCTTTTCATCATCTTCGATCTGGAAGTGGCGTTCCTCTTCCCGTGGGCCGTGTCCTTCGGCGACATCGGGATGTTCGGCTTCTGGTCGATGATGGTGTTCCTCGCCGTCCTCACCGTAGGCTTCATCTATGAGTGGAAGAAGGGGGCTCTCGAATGGAATTGAACGGCACGACGATGGTCGCCCCTAAGCCCAAGGGAATCATTGATCCGAATACGGGCCGTCCGGTTGGCGAGAACGATCCCTTCTTTGGCTCCATCAATGAGGAGCTGACCGACAAGGGCTTCCTGGTGAC
Organism: Chelativorans composti; assembly: GCF_039541695.1. Taxonomy (NCBI): domain Bacteria; kingdom Pseudomonadati; phylum Pseudomonadota; class Alphaproteobacteria; order Hyphomicrobiales; family Phyllobacteriaceae; genus Chelativorans; species Chelativorans composti. The sequence continues at coordinate 105,384 of NZ_BAABGS010000012.1, forward strand.
GTCGTCGGAAGCCCTGATCACCTGGGCCCGGACCGGTTCGCTGATGTGGATGACCTTCGGTCTGGCCTGCTGCGCCGTCGAGATGATGCAGATGTCGATGCCGCGCTATGATTGCGAGCGTTTCGGCTTCGCTCCCCGCGCTTCTCCCCGCCAGTCCGACGTGATGATCGTAGCGGGAACTCTCACCAACAAGATGGCCCCTGCGCTGCGCAAGGTCTACGACCAGATGCCCGAGCCGCGCTACGTGATCTCCATGGGGTCCTGCGCCAACGGCGGCGGCTACTACCATTATTCCTATTCCGTCGTTCGCGGCTGTGACCGCGTGGTCCCGGTGGACATCTATGTACCGGGTTGCCCGCCGACCGCTGAAGCGCTGCTCTATGGCGTGCTGCTTCTGCAGAAGAAGATCCGCCGCTCTGGCACCATCGAGCGTTAGGAGTGAAGATGAGCGACGCGCTGAAGGACCTCGGAGCCTACATTCAGGACAAGCTCGCTGGCCGTGTGCGGGAGAGCATCGTCGCCTACGGGGAACTGACCCTGGTGGTCGAGCCCGACGACATCGTCGAGGTTCTGACCTTCCTGAAGGACGACGTGCAGTGTCAGTTCATCTGCCTGATCGACATTTGCGGTGCGGACTACCCGTCCCGCGAGAAGCGTTTCGAGGTGGTCTACCACCTCCTGTCGCCGCGCCAGAACCAGCGCATCCGCGTCAAGCTGTCGACGGACGAGGACACGCCAGTTCCCTCGGCTGTCGACGTATTCCCTGGCGCCAACTGGTATGAGCGCGAGGTCTACGATTTCTACGGCGTGCTGTTCACCGGCCATCCGGACCTCCGCCGCATCCTGACCGACTACGGCTTCGAGGGCCATCCGCTCCGCAAGGATTTCCCGCTGACCGGCTATTCCGAAGTCCATTACGACGAAGAGGCCAAGCGCGTCGTCTACAAGCCGGTGTCGCTCCGTCAGGAATTCCGCAACTTCGATTTTCTCTCGCCCTGGGAGGGTACGGAATACGTGCTGCCAGGTGACGAGAAGGCCAAGCAGTGACGAGGAAGGTGTCGCGTGGCTGAAACCTCTGTCCGCAATTTCAACATCAACTTCGGCCCCCAGCATCCGGCCGCCCACGGCGTTCTGCGTCTGGTTCTGGAGCTGGACGGCGAGGTGGTGGAACGCGTCGATCCGCACATCGGTCTGCTCCATCGCGGCACCGAGAAGCTGATGGAGTACAAGACCTACCTCCAGGCCTTGCCCTATCTCGACCGCCTCGACTACGTGGCGCCGATGAACCAGGAACATGCCTGGTGCCTGGCCATCGAGCGTCTGCTCGGCATCGAGGTGCCGAAGCGCGGCCAGCTCATCCGCGTTCTCTATTCCGAGATCGGCCGCATCCTGAACCATCTGCTGAACATCACCACGCAGGCCATGGACGTTGGCGCGCTCACCCCGCCGCTTTGGGGCTTTGAGGAGCGCGAGAAGCTGATGGTCTTCTACGAGCGCGCCTCCGGCGCCCGCATGCATGCGGCCTACTTCCGCCCGGGCGGCGTCCACCAGGATTTGCCCGAGAAGCTGGTCGAGGATATCGGCAACTGGATCGACCCCTTCCTCAAGACGGTCGATGACCTCGATGAACTGCTGACCGAAAACCGCATCTTCAAGCAGCGCAACGTCGACATCGGCGTCGTGAAGCTCGAGGACGCCTGGGCCTGGGGCTTCTCCGGCGTGATGGTGCGCGGGTCTGGCGCGCCGTGGGACCTGCGCAAGAGCCAGCCCTACGAATGCTACGACGAGATGGATTTCGACATCCCGGTCGGCAAGAACGGCGACTGCTATGACCGCTATCTCATCCGCATGGAGGAGATGCGCCAGTCGGCGAAGATCATGCGCCAGTGCGTCGAGCGTCTGTTGAGCACCGAGCGCACCGGGCCGGTTTCGGCCGAGGATGGCAAGGTCGTGCCGCCGAAGCGCGCCGCCATGAAGCGCTCGATGGAAGCGCTCATCCATCACTTCAAGCTCTACACGGAAGGCTTCCGCGTTCCGGCGGGCGAGGTCTATGCCGCCGTCGAGGCGCCCAAGGGCGAGTTCGGCGTCTACCTGGTTTCCGACGGCACGAACCGGCCCTACCGGGTGAAGCTTCGCGCGCCGGGCTTTGCCCACCTGCAGGCAATGGACTTCCTTTGCCGGCATCATCTTCTGGCCGATGTCACGGCTGTGCTCGGCTCTCTCGACATCGTGTTTGGTGAGGTAGACAGGTAATGTCAGTCCGCCGTCTCGCAGACGAAGCTGTTCAGCCCGCAAGCTTCGCCTTCACGCAGGAAAACCTTGAGTGGGCGCAGCGCACGATCGCCAAGTATCCCGAGGGGCGCCAGCAGTCTGCCGTCATCCCGCTCCTGATGCGGGCTCAGGAACAGGAAGGCTGGGTCACCCGCGCGGCCATCGAATATGTGGCTGACATGCTTGGCATGCCTTACATCCGCGTGCTGGAGGTCGCCACTTTCTACACCCAGTTCCAGCTCGCCCCTGTCGGCAAGCGCGCGCACGTTCAGGTCTGCGGCACCACGCCCTGCATGCTGCGCGGGGCAGGGGACCTGATTGAGGTCTGCAAGCGCAAGATCCATCCCGAACCGTTCCATCTCAACGAGGACGGCTCCCTCTCCTGGGAGGAGGTCGAATGCCTGGGCGCCTGCGTGAACGCGCCCATGGTGATGATCTTCAAGGACACCTACGAGGACCTGACGCCCGAGCGGCTCGAAGAGATCATCGACGCCTTCCACGAGGGCAAGGGCGACACCATCAAGCCCGGCACGCAGATCGACCGTTTCAACTCCGCGCCTGCCGGCGGCTTCACCGCCCTGGCGAACGAGGCGGACGTCATCAAGGTCCCCAATCCTGATCTGCCGGCGCGGTTCGCTTCGTCGCCGTCCGCCACGGTTCCGCCCACCGAGGCTGGCCGTCCGCGCACCGACGCCATCGAGACCAATCCTGCCGTGAGCTCGCCGTCCGCCGCCAAGGTCAGCGGTGCCGCGGAATCGGCTGCAAGCGTCTCCGCCCCGGCTGAAAATCCGGCCCAGGCGGATCGCGTGGCCGAGGAGGTTGAGCGCACGGTTCGCACCCGCACCCACAGCGGCAAGCCTGAGGAACAGCAGCCCAAGCTGCGCGCGCCGGAGCTGAGCAGGGTGGATCCGATCCCGGACCTGTCTGACGACGACCGTCCGGTTGCGCTTCCGCGCCCGGAGAAGCCGGACAACCTGCAACTGATCTCGGGCATCGGCCCGAAGATCGAGGCCATCCTCAACGAGCTCGGCATCTACACCTACGTGCAGATTGCCGCCTGGGGTCCGCGCGAGCGCGCCTGGGTGGATCGTCACCTGCAGTTCCACGGCCGCATTGAGCGCGAGAACTGGGTCGGCCAGGCCGAGGCTCTGGCCCGTGGCGGCGAAGCCGAATACGAGCGGGTCTTCGGAAAGAAACCGCGCTAGGAGAGCGAGATGCTTCAGGACAAGGACCGCATCTTTACGAATATCTACGGCCGGTTTGACCGTTCGCTGCGCGGCGCCATGATGCGCGGCCACTGGGATGGCACCAAGGCCATCCTGGAGAAGGGCAGGGACCGGATCATCGAGGAGATGAAGGCTTCCGGTCTCCGCGGCCGCGGCGGCGCGGGCTTCCCGACGGGCCTCAAGTGGTCGTTCATGCCGAAGCAGAGCGACGGCCGCCCGCACTACCTCGTCGTCAACGCCGACGAGTCCGAGCCTGGCACCTGCAAGGACCGCGATATTCTTCGCCACGATCCGCACACGCTGATCGAGGGCTGCCTGATCGCCGGTTTCGCGATGGGCGCGCATCATGCCTTCATCTACGTCCGCGGCGAGTTCATCCGTGAGCGCGAGGCACTGCAGCGCGCCATCGACGAGTGCTATGACGCGGGACTCATCGGCAAGAACAACCGCCACGGCTGGGACTTCGACATCGTCGTCCACCACGGCGCCGGCGCCTACATCTGCGGCGAGGAAACCGCGCTGCTCGAGAGCCTCGAAGGCAAGAAGGGCCAGCCGCGCCTGAAGCCGCCGTTCCCGGCCAACATGGGCCTCTACGGCTGCCCGACGACGGTCAACAACGTCGAGTCTATTGCCGTTGCGCCGACCATCCTGCGCCGCGGGGCGGCCTGGTTCTCCTCCTTCGGACGCGAGAACAACAAGGGCACCAAGCTCTTCATGATTTCCGGTCACGTCAACACGCCGTGCACCGTCGAGGAGGAGATGGGCATTCCGTTCCGCGAGCTGATCGAGCGCCATGCCGGCGGCATCCGCGGCGGCTGGGACAACCTTCTGGCGGTCATTCCCGGCGGCGCGTCCTGCCCGGTCGTCAAGGCCGAGGACATCATTGACTGCCCGATGGATTTCGACGGCCTTCGTTCCGTGAAGTCCTCCTTCGGCACGGCCGCCGTGATCGTCATGGACAAGTCCACCGACATCATCAAGGCGATCGCCCGCCTGTCGCAGTTCTTCAAGCACGAGAGCTGCGGTCAGTGCACCCCGTGCCGCGAAGGCACCGGCTGGATGTGGCGCGTTATGGAGCGCTTCGTGCGCGGCGAGGCGCACAAGCACGAGATTGACATGCTGCTCGACGTGTCGAAGCAGATCGAGGGTCACACGATCTGCGCCCTTGGCGATGCGGCCGCCTGGCCGGTCCAGGGCCTGATCCGGAATTTCCGGCACGAGATCGAATGTCGCATCGATGAGTTCTCGCGGAATGCGCACCGCGTGGAACCGGTTCTGGCGGCGGCCGAATGAGAATGAATGTGTCGATAAGGCAAGCAGTTAGCGGACGGCGATAATGGCAAGGTTGAAAGTCGACGGCATAGAGATCGAAGTTCCCGATCACTACACGCTGCTGCAGGCTGCGGAAGAGGCCGGTGCAGAGGTTCCGCGTTTCTGCTTCCATGAACGGCTCTCGATCGCCGGCAACTGCCGCATGTGTCTGGTGGAAGTGAAGGGCGGTCCGCCCAAGCCCCAGGCGTCCTGCGCCATGAGCGTCCGCGATCTGCGTCCGGGCCCGAACGGCGAGCTGCCGGAGATCTTCACCAAGTCCGCGATGGTGAAGAAGGCGCGCGAGGGCGTGATGGAGTTCCTGCTCATCAACCATCCGCTCGACTGCCCGATCTGCGATCAGGGCGGCGAGTGCGACCTGCAGGACCAGGCCATGGCCTATGGCGTGGACTCCTCGCGCTATCACGAGAACAAGCGCGCGGTCGAGGACAAGTACATCGGCCCGCTGGTCAAGACGATCATGAACCGCTGCATCCACTGCACGCGGTGCGTCCGCTTCACGACGGAAGTGGCCGGCATCGCCGAGCTCGGCATGATTGGCCGCGGCGAGGACGCCGAGATCACGACCTATCTCGAGCGCGCAATGACCTCGGAGCTGCAGGGCAACGTGATCGACCTCTGCCCGGTCGGCGCGCTGACCTCGAAACCCTACGCTTTCAAGGCCCGTCCGTGGGAGCTCACCAAGACCCAGTCCGTGGACGTGATGGACGCCGTCGGCTCGTCGATCCGCGTGGATACCCGCGGCCGCGAGGTGATGCGTATCGTGCCCGTCATCAACGAGGCGGTGAACGAGGAGTGGATCTCCGACAAGACCCGTTTCGTCTGGGACGGCCTGCGCACGCAGCGCCTTGACCGTCCGTATGTCCGCCGCGACGGCCGCCTCTATCCGGCGACCTGGAGCGAGGCCTTCGCAGCCATCGCCGCTGCCATCAAGCAGACCTCGGGTGACCGCATCGGCGCCATCGCCGGCGACCTCGCCTCGGTGGAGGAGATGTACGCGCTCAAGCTGCTCATGCAGTCGCTGGGCTCGGCCAACATCGACTGCCGCCAGGACGGCACCGTGCTCGACCCGTCGCTCGGTCGCGCAACCTACATCTTCAACCCGACCATCGAGGGCATCGAGGATGCCGACGCGCTGCTGATCGTGGGCTCCAACCCACGCATCGAGGCGGCGGTGCTCAACGCGCGCATCCGCAAGCGCTGGCGCGTTGGCCCGTTCCCGATCGGCGTGGTCGGCGAGGGCGGCGAGCTGCGCTACCAGTACACGCACATCGGCTCCGGTCCGGAGTCGCTCAAGGCTCTCCTCGACGGCAAGCATGAGTTCGCCGAGGTGCTGAAGACGGCCCAGCGTCCGCTGATCCTGGTGGGGCAGGGCGCTCTTGCCCGTCCGGACGGCCGCGCCGTGCTTGGCAATGTGGCGAAACTCGCCACTGCCGTCGGCGCCGTTTCCGAGGACTGGAACGGCTTTGCCGTGCTCCACACGGCGGCTGCGCGCGTTGGCGGTCTCGACCTCGGCTTCGTGCCGGGCGAGGGCGGCCGGGACGTTGCCGGCATGATGGGCAACCTCGACGTGCTGTTCCTGCTCGGTGCCGACGAGATCGACATGGAACGCATCGGTAACGCCTTCACGGTCTATATTGGCTCGCATGGCGATGCCGGCGCCCACCGCGCCGACGTGATCCTGCCGGGTGCAGCCTATACCGAAAAGTCCGGCACTTATGTGAACACGGAAGGCCGTGTCCAGATGGGTAACCGCGCCGCCTTCGCGCCGGGTGACGCCCGCGAAGACTGGGCGATCCTGCGCGCGCTCTCGGACGTGCTCGGCCATCGCCTGCCGTTCGACTCGCTGGCGCAGCTGCGTGCGCGGCTCTATGCGGACTACCCACATTTCACCGCCATCGACACGATCGCGCCCGGTTCGGCGGCCGATGTCGAGGCGCTGGCCTCGCTCGCGGGCGCCATGGACAGTGCGGGCTTCGCCTCCACCATCCGCGACTTCTACCTAACCAATCCGATTGCGCGCGCTTCGGCCGTGATGGCCGAGTGCTCGGCACTGGCGCGCGGCGAGATCAAACAGGCGGCTGAGTAGGTCTACTATGGAATCGTTCCTTACTGACTACGTGGTTCCCGGGCTGATCATCCTGGCTCAGTCGGTGCTGTTGCTGGTCATCCTGCTGGTTGGCCTTGCCTATATCCTCTATGCCGACCGCAAGATCTGGGCCGCCGTCCAGCTGCGCCGCGGTCCCAACGTGGTCGGCCCCTGGGGCCTTCTGCAGTCCTTTGCGGACCTTCTGAAGTTCGTCTTCAAGGAGCCGATCATCCCGTCGGGCGCCAACAAGGTGGTGTTCCTCCTGGCCCCGCTGGTCTCCTCCGTTCTCGCCATGTCGGCCTGGGCGGTGGTTCCGGTGAGCTTCGGCTGGGCGATCGCCGACATCAATGTCGGCATCCTCTACGTGCTCGCCATCTCATCGCTCGAGGTTTACGGCGTCATCATGGGCGGCTGGGCCTCGAACTCGAAGTACCCGTTCCTCGGCGCGCTGCGCTCCGCCGCGCAGATGGTGTCTTACGAAGTCTCCATCGGCTTCGTGATCGTCACCGTCCTGCTGGTGGTGGGCTCGCTGAACCTCACCGACATCGTGGTTTCGCAGCAGGACGGTCTGGGCACCATGCTCGGCCTGCCGAACTCGTTCCTCGACTGGCACTGGCTGCCGCTCTTCCCGATGTTCATCATCTTCTTCATCTCCGCGCTCGCGGAGACGAACCGTCCGCCCTTCGACCTGGTGGAGGCGGAGTCGGAGCTCGTCGCCGGTCATATGATCGAGTACTCGTCGACGCCGTTCCTGCTCTTCTTCCTCGGTGAGTATGTCGCCATCGTTCTGATGTGCGCGCTGACCACCATTCTGTTCCTCGGCGGATGGCTGCCGCCCTTCGACTTCGCCCCCTTCACCTGGATCCCGGGTGTGGTGTGGTTCGTGCTGAAGGTCTGCTTCGTCTTCTTCATGTTCGCGCTGGTGAAGGCTTTCGTGCCGCGCTACCGCTATGACCAGCTGATGCGGCTGGGCTGGAAGGTGTTCCTGCCGATCTCGCTGGCGATGGTCGTGATCGTGGCAGCGTTCCTCAAGATCACGGGTCTGGCATGAACATGAATAAGATGTCGCAACTGTTTGAATTTGCAGGAGAATGACGATGTCCGCGCTTGCACAGGCCGCCAAGTCACTGCTCCTGAAGGAGTTCTGGGGAGCGATCGTGCTGTCGATGCGGCAGTTCTTCGCGCCGAAGGCCACGATCAACTACCCCTACGAGAAGGGCCCGATCTCGCCCCGCTTCCGCGGCGAGCACGCGCTGCGCCGCTATCCGAGCGGCGAGGAGCGTTGCATCGCCTGCAAGCTCTGCGAGGCGATCTGCCCGGCGCAGGCCATCACCATCGAGGCCGGCCCGCGCCGCAATGACGGCACGCGCCGCACGGTGCGCTACGACATTGACATGGTGAAGTGCATCTACTGCGGTTTCTGCCAGGAGGCGTGTCCGGTGGATGCGATCGTCGAGGGGCCGAACTTCGAGTTCGCCACGGAGACCCGCGAGGAGCTTTACTACGATAAGGAGAAGCTTCTCGCGAACGGCGACCGCTGGGAGCGTGAGCTGGCCCGCAACATTGCGCTGGATGCACCTTACCGCTGAGGCGGGGGGCAGCAGGGTGAAGCGGTCCCGGGAAGGGAAACGGTTTCCGACCGGGGCGCGAAAAGATGAATGGTGGGAGCGTTTTGGAATTGCCGTGAGGGGCTGGAACGCTCTGACGCGGCGGGGGAGGCCCCGCCGAAACGATACAGGCAAGAGCCGTCATGGGGACGGCGGCGGCCCGCTCCGCGAGGACGGGCCGGGAAAGAATCGAGGTAATCGATGCTGACAGGACTAGGGGCGATCTTTTTCTACCTATTCGCCTTCGTTGCGGTCGCGGCGGCGTTAATGGTCATCTCCGCGCGCAACCCGGTACACTCGGTGCTCTTTCTCATTCTCGTCTTCTTCAACGCCGCAGGCCTGTTCCTGCTGGCCGGGGCAGAGTTCCTGTCACTCATCCTGCTGATCGTCTACGTCGGCGCTGTGGCGGTGCTCTTCCTGTTCGTGGTGATGATGCTGGATGTGGACTTCGCCGAGCTGAAGCAGGGCGCGCTGCAGTACGCGCCGGTGGGCGCCCTGGTGGGGCTGATCCTCGCTGCGGAGCTGATCATCGTGCTGGGCGGCTACGGCTTCTCCCCGCAGCTTGCCTCCACGGTCGCGGAGCCGATGCCGTCGCTCGCCGAGAGGCAGAACACGGCCGCGCTCGGTGACATCCTCTATACGGACTACGTCTTCTTCTTCCAGATCGCTGGCCTGGTCCTGCTGGTTGCGATGATCGGCGCCATCGTGCTGACCCTGCGTCACCGTCCGCACGTCAAGCGCCAGAACATTGCCGAGCAGGTCGCCCGCACGCCTGCGACCGCCATTGAGATCCGCAAGGTGAAGACCGGCGAGGGAATTTGATCATGGAAGTGGGTATTGCACATTTTCTCACTGTCTCGGCGGTGCTCTTCACGCTGGGCGTGTTCGGCATCTTCCTGAACCGGAAGAACGTCATCATCATCCTGATGTCCATCGAGCTGATCCTGCTCTCGGTGAACATCAACTTCGTGGCGTTCTCCTCGGTGCTCGGGGATCTCGTCGGCCAGGTTTTCGCATTGTTCGTACTAACAGTCGCCGCGGCTGAAGCCGCGATCGGCCTTGCAATCCTTGTTGTCTTCTTCCGCAACCGCGGCTCCATCGCCGTTGAAGACATCAACACGATGAAGGGCTGAAGAGGGGACTTTCATGTATCAGGCGATCGTATTCCTTCCTCTCGCCGGCTTCCTCATTGCCGGGCTTTTCGGCCGCGCCATCGGGGCGAGGGGAGCGGAGCTCATTACCTCCGGGCTGCTGGTCGTTTCGGCCGTGCTGTCCTGGGTGGCGTTCTTCTCTGTCGCCCTGGGCGACCAGCAGGCGTTCACGGTGCCGCTGCTGCAGTTCATCTCCTCCGGCAGCCTGGACGTGAACTGGGCGCTGCACATCGACACGCTGACGGCTGTCATGCTGGTGGTCGTGAACACGGTATCCGCGCTGGTTCACATCTACTCCATTGGCTACATGCATCACGATCCGCAGCGGCCGCGCTTCTTCGCGTACCTCTCGCTCTTCACCTTCGCGATGCTGATGCTGGTGACGTCGGACAATCTGGTCCAGATGTTCTTCGGCTGGGAAGGCGTGGGTCTGGCCTCCTACCTGCTGATCGGCTTCTGGTACAAGAAGCCCTCCGCCAATGCCGCCGCCATGAAGGCCTTCATCGTCAACCGCGTCGGCGACTTCGGCTTCGTGCTCGGCATCCTCGGGGTCTTCATCCTCTTCGGCTCGGTGAATTTCGACACGATCTTCGCCAACACGCAGAACTTCCTGCCGGATGCGCCCGCTTCGGCCGAGCCGGTGCTGACCTTCCTCGGCTACGCGCTCACCACCCATGACGCGCTGACGGTCGTCTGCCTGCTGCTCTTCGTGGGCGCCATGGGCAAGTCGGCCCAGGTTCCGCTGCACACCTGGCTTCCTGACGCGATGGAAGGCCCGACGCCGGTGTCGGCCCTCATTCACGCTGCTACCATGGTGACCGCCGGTGTCTTCATGGTCGCGCGCCTGTCGCCGATCTTCGAGCTGTCGTCCACCGCGCTCATGGTCGTCACCCTGATCGGCGCCATCACCGCCTTCTTCGCGGCGACGGTCGGCTTGGTGCAGAACGACATCAAGCGCGTGATCGCCTATTCGACCTGTTCGCAGCTCGGCTACATGTTCGTGGCCCTGGGAAGCGGCTTCTACGGCGCCGCCGTGTTCCACCTTTTCACGCACGCCTTCTTCAAGGCGCTGCTCTTCCTCGGTGCCGGCTCGGTCATCCACGCCGTCTCCGACGAGCAGGACATGCGCAAGATGGGCGGCCTGCGCACGCTTATCCCGCAGACCTACTGGATGATGGTCATCGGCACGCTGGCGCTCACCGGCGTCGGCATCCCCGGCACGCTCATCGGCATGGCCGGCTTCTTCTCGAAGGATGCGATCATCGAGGGCGCCTTTGCGACGCACACCTCGATCGGCCAGTTCGCCTTCGTGCTGCTGGTGATTGCCGCCGTGTTCACCAGTTTCTACTCCTGGCGTCTGATCTTCATGACGTTCCACGGCAAGCCGCGCGCCTCCGCCGACGTGATGCACCACGTCCACGAGTCGCCGCTGGTCATGCTGGCGCCGCTTTATGTGCTGGCCGTCGGCGCGGTCTTTGCGGGCGGGGTCTTCAGCGAGTACTTCGTCGGCCACCACTTCACCGACTTCTGGAAGGGTGCGCTGTTCGTCCTGCCGGACAACCACATCCTGCACGACTTCCACGATGTGCCGCTGTGGGTGAAGTGGTCGCCCTTCGTGGCCATGCTGCTCGGCTTCCTGGTTGCCTGGCGCTTCTACATCAAGTCGCCGGAGAGCCCGAAGCGTCTCGCCGAGCGTCACCGCGGCCTCTACGCCTTCCTTCTCAACAAGTGGTATTTCGACGAGCTGTATGACTTCCTGTTCGTCCGGCCTGCGATGCGCCTCGGCCAGTTCCTCTGGAAGAAGGGCGACGGCTGGCTGATCGACGGGTTCGGTCCTGACGGCATCTCCGCCCGCGTCGTGGATATCACCAACCGCGTTGTGAAAATGCAGACCGGCTACCTCTATCATTACGCCTTTGCGATGCTGATCGGCGTCGCAGCACTTGTGACCTGGATGATGCTCGGGAGCTCGTTCTAAACCATGACGGATTGGCCCATTCTTTCCACGGTCACCTTCCTGCCGCTGGTAGGTGCGTTCCTCATTTTCCTGATCCGGGATGATGGCCAGAGCGCCGGACGCAACATCCGCAACGTTGCGCTGCTGACGACGGTCTTCACCTTCGTGCTGTCGATCTTCGTCTGGGCCGGCTTCGACTATTCGACGCCGGGCTTCCAGATGGTCGAGAAGCACGACTGGTTCGACGCCAACATCTCCTATCACATGGGTGTCGACGGCATTTCGATGCTGTTCGTCATCCTCAGCACCTTCCTGATGCCGTTCTGCATTCTCGCCAGCTGGGAGTCGGTGCAGAGCCGCGTCAAGGAATACATGATCGCTTTCCTCGTGCTGGAAACGTTCATGATCGGCGTGTTCTGCGCCCTCGACATGGTGCTGTTCTACATCTTCTTCGAGGCGAGCCTCATCCCGATGTTCATCATCATCGGCGTGTGGGGTGGTCCGCGCCGGGTCTACGCGAGCTTCAAGTTCTTCCTCTACACGCTCGCCGGTTCCGTGCTGATGCTGCTGGCCATGATGGCCATGTACTGGCAGGCCGGAACGACCGATATTCCGACGCTGCTGACCTATGCCTTCCCTGCGCACCTGCAGTACTGGCTGTGGCTTGCCTTCTTCGCCTCCTTCGCGGTGAAGATGCCCATGTGGCCGGTCCACACCTGGCTGCCTGACGCCCACGTGGAGGCACCGACGGCGGGCTCGGTGATCCTGGCCGCGATCCTCCTGAAGATGGGCGGCTACGGCTTCCTGCGTTTCTCGCTGCCGATGTTCCCGGTCGCCTCGGCCGACTTCGCTCCGCTTGTCTTCGCCCTGTCGGTGATCGCCATCGTCTACACGTCTCTGGTTGCGCTCATGCAGACCGACATCAAGAAGCTGATCGCTTACTCGTCGGTCGCCCACATGGGCTTCGTGACTATGGGCATCTTCGCCATGAACGAGCAGGGCATCCAGGGTGCGATCTTCCAGATGCTCTCGCACGGTCTGGTCTCCGGTGCGCTGTTCCTCTGCATCGGCGTGATTTACGACCGCATGCACACCCGCGAGATCGCGGCCTATGGCGGCCTCGTCAACAACATGCCGAAGTATGCCGTGGTCTTCATGATCTTCACGATGGCGAACGTGGGTCTGCCGGGCACCAGCGGCTTCGTGGGCGAGTTCCTGACGCTTCTGGCCGTCTACCGGGTCAATACCTGGGTCGCTCTGTTCGGCGCCACCGGCATGATCCTTTCCGCGGCCTATGCGCTGTGGCTGTACCGCCGCGTGATCTTCGGCGCGCTGACCAAGGAGAGCCTGAAGCAGCTTGCCGATCTGTCCACGCGGGAGAGGGCGATCCTGTACCCGCTGGTCGCGCTCGTCATCTTCTTCGGCGTCTATCCCAATGCGCTGATCAACGTGACGAACGCCTCGGTCGGCGCACTGCTCGACCATCTGAATGCGTCGCTTGATGTGGCCTTGCTGGCCGGAGCCAATTGAACGGAAGAGTGGATTCCATGACGTTTGATCTCACTTCGAGCTTGGCTCTAACCCTGCCGGAACTGGCGCTCGCCGTTGGCGCCATGGTGCTGCTGATGATAGGGGTGTTCTCCGGCGAGCGGGCCAACACCACGGTCACCGGCCTGGCCGTGGCGCTGTTCCTGGCGGTCATCGCCTGGATCCTGGTCTTCCCGTCGGAAGGCGAGGCTTTCGGTGGCGCCTTCATCAGCGACGGTTTCGCCCGCTTCATGAAGCTGCTGACGTTGGCGAGTTCTGTCGTCACGCTGGTCATGTCCGTGGGCTTTGCCCGTGCCGAACGCTTCGACAAGTTCGAGTATCCGGTCCTGATCATCCTTTCGACCGTCGGCATGATGCTCATGGTTTCGGCCAACAACATGCTGACGCTGTACCTGGGCCTCGAGCTCTCCTCGCTCGCGCTCTACGTCGTCGCCGCCATCAATCGCGACAGCGTGCGTTCGACCGAGGCGGGCCTCAAGTACTTCGTGCTCGGCTCGCTGGCTTCGGGCATGTTGCTCTATGGCATCACGCTGGTCTACGGCTTTACGGGCCAGACGGGCTTCGAGGGCATCTCGGCGGCGCTTGCCGGCGGTGAGCGTCCGCTCGGCCTGATCTTCGGCCTTGTGTTCATCCTAGCCGGCATTGCCTTCAAGATCTCTGCCGTTCCGTTCCACATGTGGACGCCGGACGTCTACGAGGGTGCTCCGACGCCGGTGACGGCCTTCTTCGCCGCCGCGCCCAAGATGGCCGCCATGGCCATGCTGGTCCGCGTCACCATGGAGACCTTCGAGCCGGTTGCGCGCGACTGGCAGCAGATCGTCGTCTTCATCTCGATCGCCTCGATGGTGCTCGGCTCCTTCGCGGCCATCGGCCAGCGCAACTTCAAGCGTCTGATGGCCTATTCGTCGATCGGCCATGTCGGCTTCGCCCTGGTGGGCCTTGCCGCCAACTCCGAGGCTGGCGTGCGCGGCGTCATCATCTACATGCTGATCTATCTCGTCATGACGCTCGGCACCTTCGCCTTCATTCTGGCGATGCGCCGCAACGACGAGAACGTCGAGCAGATCGATGATCTGGCCGGTCTTGCCACGACCAATCCGGTCATGGCGGTGATCCTGACGCTGATGATGTTCTCGCTTGCGGGCATTCCGTTCCTCGCGGGCTTCTTCGCCAAGTGGTACGTCTTCCTCGCCGCGATCGAGGTCGGACTGGTGACGCTTGCCGTCATCGGTGTGCTGGCTTCCGTGGTGTCGGCCTACTACTACCTGCGCATCATCAAGATCATGTGGTTCGACGAGTCGGTTGGCGGCTTCCAGCCCATGGCAGGCGAGCTGCGTCTGGTGCTGGGTCTGAGCGGTGCGTTCATCACCCTCTACGTTCTGTTTGCCGCTCCCGTCGGGCGTCTCGCCCAGGCGGCCGCGCAGAGCCTGTTCTGATCGATGTTTGCGCTTGCGCCTTCGGCTCTCTCGGACGGCTACCGGCTGGAGGCGCACCAGTCTGTGACTTCCACCAACGCGCTCGCTCTCGAGCGGGCGCGTGAGGGTGACCCGGGCCGTCTCTGGATCGTTTCGCGGCACCAGACCGGGGGGCGCGGAAGGCGGGGGCGCGCCTGGGAGACGCCGGTCGGAAACCTTGCCGCCACCGTCCTCCTCGTGGAGAGCTTCGACCCCGCAACGGCCGCAACGCTGGGCTTCGTTGCGGGGCTTTCGCTTTCCGACGCCCTCGACGCAACGGCACCGGATGCGCGGATCGATATCGGACTCGATCACGGTTCCGGCTCCGGCCACCGCTTCGAGCTGAAGTGGCCGAACGACGTGCTCGCCGGCGGCGCGAAGCTCGCAGGCATTCTGCTGGAGTCGACTTTGCTGCCTGATGGCCGCCTGGCACTGGCCATTGGTATTGGCGTGAACGTGGTCGCCTATCCACCGGATCTTCCGTATCCGGCGACTTCGCTGGCAGCCCTTGGCAGCAAGGCCGATGCGGGCGGTCTGTTCCTGGCCCTGAGCGACGCCTGGGTCGACAACATGCGTCTGTGGAACGGGGCGCGCGGCTTGCCCCTGATACGCGAACGATGGCTCAAGCGCGCGTCAGGGCTTGGCGGCAGGGTCGCCGTGAGGGTAGACGGACGGGTCGCTTCCGGCTTATTTGAGACCATTGATGACGCCGGACGGCTGGTGATCCGCGAGGACGATGGCAACCGGCTGTACGTTACCGCCGGCGATGTCCACTTTGGCGCGGTCGCATCCGAGCGCGCCCGATAAATGATTGGTAGTATTAGAGAACAACGAGTTAGGCGCAGTTGTTGATTGATCGAATCAATAATCTGCTAACGAAATTGGAGAGGAATTCCGGACGTGGCATTGGGGCAAGAGGAATTGGTGTTCTGTCCTTTGGGTGGTGTCGGCGAGATCGGCATGAACCTGGCCCTGTATGGATATGGTCCGGCCAACAATCGCAGCTGGCTTCTGGTTGACTGCGGCGTGTCGTTTCCCGGACCGGAGCTTCCCGGTGTCGACCTCGTCCTGCCGGACATCCGTTTCATTACCGAACATCTGCCCAATCTGAAGGGCATCGTCATCACCCATGCCCATGAGGACCATTTCGGCGCGCTGCTCGATCTTTGGCCGATGCTGCGCACGGAGGTTTGGGTAACCCCGTTCACCGCCGGCCTGATCGAGGCCAAGCGCGAAAGCGAGGTCGACGCGCCGGAGATCCCGTTACGCGTATTCCGGGCTGGTGACCGGTTTGAGATCGGCCCGTTCGGGATCGAGGCGATCGCCGTCAGCCACTCCATACCGGAGCCGGTTTCGCTTGCCATTACGACGCCGCTCGGCCGCGTGATCCACACCGGCGACTGGAAGATAGACCCGGCTCCCGTTCTCGGGCCCAGCACGGATGAGGCGCGCTTCCGCGCGCTGGGCGACGAGGGCGTTCTGGCTCTGATCTGCGACTCCACCAACGCGCTGCGGGAAGGGGACTCGCCTTCTGAGCAGGATGTGGGCAAGGGGATCCGCGAGGTGATCGAGCAGGCGCCTGGCCGCGTCGCCATCACCACCTTCTCCTCGAATGTCGGCCGCATCCGCGCGATCGCCGAAGCGGCGCGCGATGTCGGCCGGTCCGTGCTGGTGCTCGGCCGCTCGCTTCAGCGCGTGATCGATGTTGCGGCTGAACTGGGCTATCTAGACGGGCTGCCGCCGTTCCTCACGGAAGACCAGTATGAGCAGATTCCGCGTGAGCATGTGGTGGTGCTCTGCACCGGCAGCCAGGGCGAGGCGAGGGCGGCGCTGGCCAAGCTCGCGCGGCAGGAGCTGCGCAACGTGCAGCTTGCTCCCGGCGACACGGTTGTTTTCTCCTCCCGCGTCATCCCTGGCAACGAGAAGGCCATCATCGGCATCAAGAACCTGCTGATCGAGCAGGGCGTGAAGGTCATCGAGGACTCCGACGCGCTCATCCACGTCTCCGGCCATCCCCGCCGCAACGAGTTGCGGAAGATGTACGAGTGGGTCCGTCCCGAGATTCTCGTGCCCGTCCACGGCGAGGCCGCCCATCTGGTGGCCCACGGCTCGCTCGGCGCCATGTGCGGCATTCCTCAGGTGGCCCAGGTGCGTGACGGCGAGATGCTGCGGCTCGCGCCGGGACCTGCCGAAATTCTGGAGCGCGTCCACTTCGGCCGCATTTTCAAGGACGGCAAGGTTATCGGAAATGACGTGGAGGTGGGCGTCCGCGACCGCCGCAAGCTCTCCTATGCCGGTCATGTGGCGGTGAACGTCGTGTTAGACAACCATTACAATCTCGCCGGTGATCCGGACCTTGTCGCCATCGGCGTGGCGGAGAAGGATCCGCAGGGCCGTCTGATGGAACAGGTCATGCTCGATGCGGCCATCGGCGCGATCGAGAGCATTCCGCGCAAGGGCCGCCGCAATCTGGACCTGGTGGCGGAGGCCGTCCGCCGCGCCGTGCGCGCCTCGGCCAACGAGGCCTGGGGCAAGAAGCCGATCGTGACCGTCTTCGTCACTCAGTAAGGGGGAGCTATGCTGAAGAGACTGAATCATGTGGCGATTGCCGTGCCGGATCTTTCCGCGGCTGCGGCGATCTATCGGGATACGCTGGGCGCGAAGGTCTCGGCGCCCCAGTCTCTGCCGGAGCATGGCGTGACGGTCGTCTTCGTGGAGCTCGACAACACCAAGATCGAGTTGCTGGAGCCGCTGGGCGAGAAGTCGCCCATTGCCTCTTTCCTTGATAAGAGCCCGTCCGGCGGCATCCACCATGTCTGCTACGAGGTGGATGACATCATCGCTGCGCGCGATCATCTGAAGGAAAAGGGCGCGCGCATCCTGGGCGACGGCGAGCCGAAGACCGGCGCCCACGGCAAGCCGGTGCTGTTCCTGCATCCGAAGGATTTCAACGGCACGCTCGTCGAGCTCGAGCAGATCTGACCGCGCCACTCGTTCCGCCGCCATCGCTCACACTGAGCTTGTCGATGGGTGAAGCCTGTCGGAGGGCGGGCCTGACACCGCGTGCGCGTCCGAAGCCGGAATGCACAAGGCCGGTCACGATTGCGGCATGGCCCTTTGACAAGTTCGCGCCGCGGTGCCACGAGTGGGGCGGATTCCGGACGGAAGGAAGATGGGAAGTGTCCGCTCCGGATCTGTGCGGGCCCGATTGCGCGCCCCGTCCCCGGCCCGTGGGTGAGGTGAGGGGACCGGCGCCAGGGGACCGCTGAAATTGCGATTGGAGTGCACATGACCTGGGTATCCTTTGCAGCCGTCTATTTCATCATCTGGTGGATCATGCTGTTCGTGTCGCTGCCACTGGGATTGCGGACGCAGGACGAGGAGCAGGAGGTTGTTATGGGAACGACCCCGAGCGCTCCCGCTGGCAGGCACATGCTGCGCGCCATCATCATCACCACGCTCCTGTCCTTCGTCGTGATGGGCCTTTTTCTGCTTGTCACCCGCGTGCTCGGCTATTCGTTCGACGACATCCCGAACATCATGCCGGATTTCGGGTTCGGCGCCCGCAACCGCTGATCGCTTGCACTGCAGGCGAGTTCACCGCGAGCCTGTCGGGGGCGAGCTGTCGAGGGTCGAGCCTTCGTGGGCCAGTACGGTCGGCTTCACGGAGAAATGATGTCTCCGCTTTTGCATCCAGGCACTCGGGCCCTCCGCTCTGCTCGACCAGGACGCCGAAAGGGCATTCTCTCCCGCAAGGGGAGAGATAGGGGCGTCGCGTCAATGCTTCCGCAACCAACAATGCCGGCGTTCTGCACCGAGGGTGAGGCAAGCATTATCTCCCCTTCTTTAGGGAGAATGAAAGGCCGGCATCCTGGCACAGCCCAGCGCCCAGCTTTTCAAGCGGGATTTGATTTCGACGGAGACGCAGGCCGCCGAGCTTCGCTCGTTCGGCGGCGCAACTCGGAGTGACGCTTCAGCCACCTGTGCTGCGCTGCTTGTCGCTAGCCTGGTTCTGCCAGAGCAAATACGCCTTGTCCCTTGCAAGGCAGCTCATCGTCCTGTCCAGACTTGCAGGCAAAAAAAAAGCAAGGCACGAGGCCTTGCAGCTTAACGCGTTTGATCCCTTCTCCGTCCTCGGACGGCGGCTGCGGATGAACGCGCCGGGACCAACTTCCTCCCAAGACAATTGACCGCGTTACGAACTGGATTGCTAGTCCATGTTCTTGTTATGTGGCGCACACTTTAGACTAATTTCTGTCGTCATGTCACGACAAATTTTCACCATCTGGTGAGTTATTGGCTTGAAATCGTTCATGACCGCTGGAAGGGACGCCAAAACGGCAGTGCGGGGTGCCCGCGGGTTTTCAATCGCGCCCGAACTGGCTAAGAAGCAATGCAAATCCACAGTGCGCGGTTATGATTCCGCGCTTCCTCTCGTGCTGGACTGACCTATGCGACTGTCGCGCTATTTTTTGCCAATTCTCAAGGAAAACCCGCGTGAAGCGGAAATCGTGTCCCACCGCCTGATGCTGCGCGCCGGCATGATCCGGCAGCAGGCCGCCGGCAGCTTTTCCTGGTTGCCGATCGGCAAGCGCGTGCTGGACAAGGTTTGCCAGATCATCCGCGAGGAACAGAACCGCGCCGGCGCCATCGAGATCCTGATGCCGACCATCCAGTCGGCCGAACTCTGGCGAGAGAGCGGCCGTTACGACGATTACGGCAAGGAAATGCTCCGCTTCAAGGACCGCCACGAGCGCGAGATGCTCTACGGTCCGACCAACGAGGAGATGGTCACGGAGATCTTCCGCGCCTATGTAAAGTCCTACCGCGACCTGCCGCTCAATCTCTATCATATCCAGTGGAAGTTCCGCGACGAAGTGCGCCCGCGCTTCGGAGTCATGCGTTCGCGCGAGTTTCTGATGAAGGACGCCTATTCCTTCGACCTCGATTACGAGGGCGCCAAGGCGGCCTACAATCGCATGTTCGTTGCCTATCTACGCACCTTCGCCCGCATGGGCCTGCAGGCCATTCCGATGCGCGCCGACACCGGCCCGATCGGCGGTGATCTGTCGCACGAGTTCATCATCCTCGCCTCCACCGGCGAGAGCGCCGTCTTCTGCGAGAAGAAGTTCCTGGATCTGCAGGTGCCGCCGGCGGACATCGATTTCTTCAACAATGAGGAGATCGCGCGCGTCGTCACCGAGTGGACCACGCCGTATGCGGCCACCGAAGAGATGCACGACGAGAGCCAGTGGGCGTCCGTTCCCGAGGAGCAGCGCCTGTCGGCCCGCGGCATCGAGGTCGGCCATATCTTCCACTTCGGCACCAAGTACTCCGCGCCGATGAAGGCGGCCGTGATGGGACCAGACGGCAAGGAGCACTTTGTTTCCATGGGCTCCTACGGCATTGGTCCGTCGCGCCTCATTGCCGCGATCATCGAGGCGAGCCACGATGATGCCGGCATCATCTGGCCGGAGGCGGTTGCTCCCTTCCACGTCGCGCTCATCAACATGAAGGCGGGCGACGCCGCCTGCGACGGCGCGGCCGACGAGCTCTACAGCAAGCTCACCGCCGCCGGCATCGACGTGCTCTATGACGACACCGAGGAGCGCGCCGGCGCGAAGTTCGCCATTGCCGACCTGATCGGCCTGCCGTGGCAGATCATTGTGGGCCCGCGCGGCATCGCCAACGGCGAGGTTGAGGTCAAGAACCGCGCCACCGGCGAGCGTGAGACCATGTCCGTACAGGCTGCAATCGACAGATTTGGCAAGGGCAAATGAGCGAAGCGGGAGCTAGGGCGAAGGGAGCGGGACCGTTCTCCTACTATGAGCGGCTGGTAGCGTGGCGCTATCTGCGCTCGCGGCGCAAGGAGACCGCGGTTTCCGTCATCTCGGCCATATCCTTCATCGGCATCATGCTGGGCGTGGCGACGCTCATCGTCGTGATGGCCGTCATGAATGGATTTCGCACTGAGCTCCTGACGCGTCTGCTGGGCATCGAGGGGCACATGACCGTGCTGCCCATCGACCTGCCTCTGGACGATTACGAGGAACTCGCCGATCGGCTGGCGAAAGTGCCGGGTGTGCGCCTCGCCGTGCCGATGGTGCAGGGGCAGGTGCTCGCCTCCGGCCCGCGCGGTGCGGGCACCGGCGCCATCATCCGCGGCTTCCGTGCCCGGGATCTGGCCCAACTGTCCATGGGCCAGAACATCCGCCAGGGATCTCTTGAGAATTTCGATACGGGCGAGGGGGTCCTCATCGGCTCCCGCATGGCCCAGCGGCTTGGCATCGGCCTCGGTGACAACATCACCCTCTTCTCGCCCGAAGGTGACGTCACGCCCTTCGGTGTAACGCCGCGCGTCAAGGCCTATCCGGTGAAAGGCATCTACGAGGTCGGTATCTCGGACTACGATGCAAGCTTCGTGATCATGTCGCTCACGGAGGCGCAGCTCTTCTTCAATGTCGAAGGGCTGGCGCAGCAGATTGAAGTCTTCATCGACGATCCTGACGACGTTGCCGAATTCTACCCGCTGATCGAGGAGGCCGCGCAGCGTCCGGTGCAGATCACCGACTGGCGCCAGCGCAATCAGGTTTTCTTCTCGGCGCTGGAGGTGGAGCGGAACGTCATGTTCATGATCCTGACCATGATCGTTCTGGTCGCCGCCCTCAACATCATCTCCGGCATGATCATGCTGGTGAAGGACAAGGGGCACGACATCGCCATTCTGCGCACCATGGGCGCCACGAGCGGCTCCGTCATGCGCATCTTCATGATGGCGGGCGCCTCGATTGGTGTTGCGGGAACCTTCGCGGGTCTGATCCTCGGCACCATCATCTGCCTCAATGTGGATTCCATCCGCCAGTTCTTCTCGTGGCTTTCGGGAACCACGATCTTCAACCCGGAGATCTACTACCTGAGCAAGCTTCCGGCCGACATGGAGTCGGGTGAGACGGTGGCGGTGGTCCTGATGGCGCTGCTGCTGTCGTTCCTGGCCACGCTGTTCCCGGCCTGGCGCGCTGCCCGTCTCGATCCCGTCGACGCCCTGAGATACGAATAGAATGGCTGACAGCATCCTCGAACTCAAATCCATCAGTCGCCGCTACATTCAGGGCTCGAAGGAGCTGGTAATCCTGAACAACGCCAGCTTCACCCTGAAGCGCGGCGAGATGGTTGCGCTTGTGGCGCCTTCGGGCACGGGCAAGTCGACCCTGCTGCACATTGCGGGCCTGCTGGAATACCCCGATGGCGGTGACGTGATCGTCAACGGCCAGCCCTGCGCCGGCCTCTCCGATGACCGCCGCACCGAGATCCGTCGCCGCGACATCGGCTTCGTCTACCAGTTCCATCACCTCCTGCCGGAGTTCACCGCGCTGGAAAACGTGATGATGCCGCAGCTGATCGCGGGCCTGAAGCCCTCCGAGGCGCGCGAGCGCGCCGCCCAGCTGCTGAACTATATGAAGGTTGGCAAGCGGGCCGAGCACCGCCCGGCGGAGCTTTCGGGCGGCGAGCAGCAGCGCGTTGCCATTGCCCGCGCGGTCGCCAACGCGCCGCTTCTGCTTCTGGCAGACGAGCCCACCGGCAACCTCGATCCCGCAACGGCGAAATACGTCTTCGAGGCCCTGGAGGCGCTGGTGCGCCAGTCCGGCCTTGCCGCTCTCATCGCTACCCATAATGAGGAGCTTGCCGCGCGCATGGACCGCCGCGTGACCCTGCGCGACGGCAAGGTGGTGGAGCTTTCCCGCGCTCCCGCTGCAGGAGCGTCTTCGGGCACTTCGGCCGCCGCCTCTGCCGGCACGCCCGCCGCTGCTGCTTCTTCCACCGGCACGTCGTCGGCCAAGTAACGGCAGCGATCGGCCTGAGCTGCCAGATCTCCGTTCGTTCCTTCCGCGTACAATGGCTAGCGCCAGAACATACGCAGGGCGTGGCGAACGCGGGCAGCGAACCTGTTGGGGAGGGCAGGGGCCGCATGACTTCCCGGGCAATGGCTTTTCTTCGCCGCATCCCGCGTCTGTCGTGGGAAGGTGAGGAGCCTGCGGCATCCTCTGATCGCTCGCCCTTTGACGCGCCCGCGGTGGGCATCTCGGTAGCCGTCAGCGGAAAGCCTCACATCTCCCCCGGCCACCGTTACCGATGCGGCCAGCCCCCGGAGGCGGTCGCTCGGCATCATCCCGGCTGAACGTTCCGCCCAGATTGTTGTCATCCGAACTGCCGGTAACGCTTTCTTTACCCCTTCTTCAAGCGGGAATCGGATTCGCGGCTATGCGGTTGACGTGAACAAAAAAAGAACATACAAAGATCATATCAAGATCAACGGATGTTCTGAGGAGGATTCCATGGCAGATCTCTTTCGCGATCTCGCTTCGTTGCTGGCGATCAGCTCGTTTGTCATTGCCGTGGCCTCGTGGATCAGCGTCATTCACTGACCGCGTGTGAAACGTTTCTCGGGGCGCGTCAGGGCGGTGCCTCGACAGCCGCACCGGCGAGTTGCCCTGCCAGGCGCATGGACGGGCTACCGTTGTCAGCGGTGATGCGCCCGCCCTTACACCACTCTTGCCAGGTGTTGTTTGTCCGAGGGCAAACCGTGCCGAGAAAACCGGGCTGAGGTGAGGAGTGCGCTCCGGCCGGATGTGCGCGGCGCGAATGTGTCTCGCAGAAGCGGACGCGAGTGCGTTTCCGGCCGGATTTGGGGCGATGAGTGACGCTCAGAAGAGGGCGGTCAGCGTCTCCAGCCGGATTTTTGGGGCGACGAATGCCGCTCAAAATCAAAAGAAGAGGGCTCGCTTAACCAGCCGGTTTGGGCGACGCCTCCGGTGGAAGGCTGGCTTGCCACGCGGCAGTCTTGGAGCAACGCCGCAGCGCACGGCTGGGTCTCCGCAAGCGGCTGGCGTGTCGGCCCGGCCGCGTGATGCGGGGTGGTCAATGCGTGGCGTGAGGACACACTGACGTGGAGATGGCTTCGGCCGGTGGAGCCGCCATGCTTTCCGGGGAAGGCCTGTTTCTACGGCCTGCCTGTCCCAGACCCGCCACGCCTGTTTTGTGGTGTCTGGAACGCCGCCGTGGATGCCGGTGATTCTCTGCTTCCTGGTGCTGCTTGTTTCTCCGCACCCATCGCTGTGTGGGCAAGTCACGGTCGGACTAGTTTTATATGATTTGTTTCAAGCGCGTGATTATACTGTGAAATATCAAACATTTGCTTCGCTGGTGCTGATCGAACTTTTGGCCGATCTGCGGCGAAATTGTGGATGTATCCGCAAGGGGGGATTATAATTGCACTAAGGCGAAAGGTTTATGCTTGTACCGACCGGTCTGCCAGAATATATAGCATCGGCTTTGAAGCAGTGGGGTTGCTAATGACCGATCTCGTCGATGCTGACTACGTGCCTTCAGAGGACGAACCTTTCATGAACGAGCGCCAGCGGGCGTACTTCCGCCGGAAGCTGCTGAAGTGGAAGGAGGAGATTCTCAAGGAAGCACGTGAGACGCTGGAGGCACTTCAGAGAGAAAGCGCAAATCATCCCGATATCGCTGACAGGGCATCTTCGGAGACTGATCGCGCAATCGAGCTGAGAGCCCGTGATCGCCAGAGGAAGCTGATCGCGAAGATCGATGCGGCATTACAACGGATAGAGGATGGGACCTACGGCTACTGCGAGGAAACCGGCGAACCCATCTCTCTGAAACGTCTCGAGGCTCGCCCGATCGCGACGCTTTCCATTGAGGCGCAAGAGCGCCATGAACGCCGCGAAAAAGTCTATCGCGACGACGTGTGATAGTAAGTCTCCCATTAGAAAGCCCGGCGGGGACCCCTCTGCCGGGCTTCTTTTTTCTTATGATCCCGTCTGTCTCGTCCGGCAGCGCGGAGTGCCAAGGCGGGCAGGCGGCGCCTGCCAAAGTCCGGTGACCAGGGAGCGGCGCGCACCGCCGCGATGAGGCATCGGTTTGGCGTGCCCTTCAGAATTGATCGGTCATCCTGGCGGGCGGCGGGTCGGAGCTGCTGACCTGGAGGGCGCCCACAGTGGTCGCCGCTGCGCGTGTCGGCGCTGCGCTCCCAGCGGCTGTTTTCCGGCGTATCTCGATCCGCGTGGCCGCGCCCGAAGGCGAGGGGGCCTCACCTACCGCCAGCCTTTCCCGGGCGATGGGCACTTCCGCGCGCATCTCTGTGGCGGGCTGCATTGACAATTGGGGGCCTATCGAAAAGATTGCTCGATCGGGAGGCGTTCCTGAAGTTGGCCGCCGTCAGCCGCGGTCTGGTTGCCTTCGGGGGGGGGGCTTGTCTTGGGCAACAGTCATCGGAGTAATCTCACATGCGTAAACTTCTCGTTATTGCGGTCGCGAGCCTTCTCATGTCGGGAAGCGCAATTGCACAGTCGGCGAAAGTGGCTGTCACCGCAATTGTCGAACACCCGTCGCTGGATGCTGTGCGCGACGGCGTGCGGGATGGCCTCGAGGAGGCGGGGTACAAGGTCGGCGACAATCTCGAGTTCATCTATGAATCCGCGCAGGGCAATCCGGCAACGGCCGCCCAGATCGCCCGCGAATTCGCCGGCAGCTCGCCCGATGTGATCGTTCCGATTGCCACGCCGTCGGCCCAGGCTGCCGCCGCTGCGACCCGTACCATTCCGATCGTCTTCTCTGCCGTGACCGATCCGGTCGCTGCCGGTCTCGTCAAGTCGAATGAGGCGCCGGGCGCCAATGTCACCGGCGTGTCCGACCTGACGCCGGTCGCCGATCACGTCGCCCTGATCAAGGAGATCGTGCCGGACGTGAAGGCCATCGGCTTCGTCTACAACCCCGGTGAGGCCAATTCGGTCGTCCTGCTGGAGATGTTCAAGAAGGCCGCGGAAGCCGAGGGCCTGACGGTGGTCGAGGCCATGGCAAACAAGACCGCTGACGTCCAGAATGCCGCCCGCAGCCTGGTCGGCAAGGTTCAGGCCATGTACGTCCCGACCGATAACACGGTCGTCTCCGCCTTCGAGGCACTCGTCGGTGTGGCCGATGAGAACGATCTGCCGCTGATTTCCGGCGATACAGACTCCGTCGGCCGCGGCGCCATCGCCGCCGTCGGCTTCGACTACTACCAGGTCGGCCGTCAGACCGCAGACGTGGTCCTGCGCGTGCTGAAGGGCGAAAACCCTGGTGAAATCCCGGTAACCTTCGCCTCCGGCTCGGACCTCGTCGTGAACAAGAAGGCGGCCGAGGCACAGGGCGTGACGCTGCCCGACTCCGTCCTGCAGCGCGCCAACAAGGTCATCGAATAGCCATTCCAGCCGCTCCGGCTCGCCGGAGCGGCATTTTTCCGAGTATTTCTGCCCGTTACTGCGTTTTTTCGCTTGCCTTGAGCTCCAGCTTGGGGTCACGCAACGGGGGCAGGCGTGCAGTTATTCTGGAGCAAAGTTTTATGTCCGCTATTGCCTTCTGGGGAGCCGTCGAGCTTGGCCTGATTTTTGGCTTCGTCGCGCTCGGTGTCTTCCTGGCGTTTCGCGTGCTGGATTTTCCGGACCTCACGGTTGACGGATCGTTCCCGCTTGGAGCCGCCACGGCGGCGGTGGCGCTGAGCAACGGCATCGATCCCTGGACCTCGCTTCTGATCGCGGCGGCGGCCGGTTCCGTTTGCGGGCTTGTGACCGCCTTCCTCAACGTGCGTTTCGGAATCCTCAACTTGCTCGCCTCGATCCTGACCATGATCGCGCTCTTCTCCGTCAATCTGCGCGTCATGGGGAGGCCCAACATGTCGCTCCTCAATCAGGATACGATCGTCACGCCCTTCTACGATCTCGGCATTCCGGACCACATCGTCCGCCCGCTTGTGCTTCTGGTACTGGTGGTGATCGTGGCGCTGCTGCTCGGCCGCTTCCTGGCAAGCGACTTCGGCCTTGCGATGCGGGCCGCCGGTGCTAACCCGCGCATGGCTCAGGCCAATGGGGTCGACGTCGGCCGCCAGATCTATGTCGGCATGGCGCTCTCCAACGGCCTTGTCGGCCTTGCAGGAGCGCTTTTCGCCCAGATCGCCGGCTTTGCGGACGTCACCTCCGGCGTCGGCACCATCGTTGTCGGCCTTGCCTCGGTGATTGTTGGCGAGACGCTGTTCCGCAACCGCTCCATGCTGATCGCGCTGTTCGCCTGCATTCTCGGCTCGGTCGTCTACCGCGTCGCCGTGCAGCTGGCGCTGTCCGCCGATTTCCTCTTCCTGAAGGCTTCGGACCTCAACCTCGTGACCGCAGTGCTTGTGACTCTGGCGCTCATCCTGCCGAAGCTCAAGGCTCGCCGGAGGGCTGCCTGATGATCGCCGCCGAAAACATCCACGTCACCTTCAACCGCGGCACGCCGCTGGAACACAAGGCCCTGCGCGGCGTGAGCCTCACGCTTGCCGATGGCGAGTTCGTGACGGTCATCGGTTCCAACGGTGCGGGTAAGTCCACGCTCCTCGGCGCGATTGCCGGTGACGTCACGCCCGAGAAGGGCGTTATCCGCGTCGGCGCCGATGACGTGACCCGCGAGAAGCCGGCGCTGCGCGCCCGTCGCGTGGCGCGCGTGTTCCAGGATCCGCTTGCCGGCTCCTGCGCCAACCTTTCGATCGAGGAGAATCTGGCTCTTGCTGCCTGTCGCGGCGTACGCCGCGGCCTGGGACTGGCGCTCAACGGCGCCCGCCGGGCCCGCCTCCGGGACCGCGTCGCCGAGCTTGGCCTTGGCCTCGAGAACCGCATGGGCGACCGCATGGGCCTTCTGTCGGGCGGTCAGCGCCAGGCGCTGGCCCTGGTGATGGCCACGCTTGCCGACGCGAAGGTGCTGCTTCTTGACGAGCACACGGCTGCCCTCGACCCCGGCATGGCCGAGTTCGTGGCAAATCTAACGGAGAAGCTGGTCGTCGAGCACAAGCTCACCACGTTGATGGTGACCCACTCCATGCGCCAGGCGCTGGATCACGGCACTCGAACGATCATGCTGCATGAAGGCCAGATCGTGCTCGACATATCCGGCGAACGGCGCCGGACCATGACCGTGGATGATCTCGTCGACATGTTCCGCCGCGTCCGTGGCGGCGCCGAACTCGACGACGATTCCCTTCGCATCGGCTGAGCTTCGGTTGCCGCGCCCTTCAGGGGAGGGGCTTGGCGCCATCCTGACGAGGAGATCGCACGCGCCCAACACGGGCGCGTTGCTGTTTCAAGGGGACGCGTTTCAAAGGGGAGTTCGCGACAGAATTTCTGTTTGGCGGGCAGGGAAGGCCCTACGTCTCGGTGTCCCGTTCCTCGCCGGCCGATCTGCCACGCGTGATGGTGAAGCCTTGCGCGCCGATGTGGAACGTTTCCGTCACGTGCTCGCCGTTTGGTCCGGCCGTCGTGCCGGCGCCGCCCGTCCCGGCAGGCGGGTTGCTCGCGCTGACCGGAAGGGCCCGTGGGCCGTCTTGCGAACTCCGTTTCTTGAGCATGAGGAACCCAACGCCTGCCGCGATCAACCCGGCGAGGATGATCCAGATGCCTGACATGTCGGTCCGTCCTCCCACTGCCCTCCAAGGGGCTTGTTCCTCCAACCTGCACTGTAACCGCATGGCGGGCGGGTGCGAAAGGGAGGATTTGGCGCGAACGGATTGGCTGCGGCGGTGAACGATCCGCGCGCAAACGAACAGCGTGCACGACGGCCGCGCAAGCGCTCCAGACAGGCAAAGCGGTCGCGCGTACCGACTGCCGTGTGGGAAGGTGATGGGAAAGGAAAGAAAGGAAAGAAAAGGCAAGGAAAGGAAGGTGGAGGTTTCTGTTGCCAGGTACCTCCGAACCCCGCCTAAAGGAGCGAACCCTCAGGACTTGATTTGAAGCAGTCGCGCTGCATTAAGCAGCGAGACGAGCCTCCGCATAGTTGTCGTTGGCAACTATAGTGTTCGGTCCGATAACGGCGGTACCATACCGGGCGAAAGTACGATCTTTACACCCTCGTCGATCCTGTTTCGCCCCCATCACAAGCCGCCCTTGGCGTGCCGCCGGCGGTTTGTGGTGGAGGCGCCGGGTCCTGCCCCCGGGTCCGATAGGCTTAATCCATCGTCCATTTATCGCCATAGTCAGCTCGAGGCTGACGCCGCATATATAGGGGTGTCCTCTTCGCAATGGAAGAGGGGAGTTTGATGATCCTTGCGCGCCGCCGGGAGCAGGGAGAGCCAGCGGGGGATAAGCCCGATTTCGATTGACATGTCTACGTCGGTGGGGAACCTTCAAGTCAGGGCGAAGCTCTTGTTCCATCTGTCAATGGGAGGCTTGCATGGCAGATTATCTCGCTGATGTGCAGAAATACGACGCTTCGGCGAAGGAAGCGGTGGTGTCCAGCATTGTGAAGCATTTGGGCATTGCCCTCCGCAATCGTGACTCGGCCCTCGTGTCGTGTTCGGATCCGGCGGAGCTGGAACGCGTCCGGGAGAGCTGGTGCAAGAAGAAGCTCGGCGTGACGGACGACGCCAAGGCCGACGCAGCCATCGAGAAGGTCTGCCAGGCGATGTCGGGCGACAGGACCAAGGATCGCGTGACCTTCTACTACCTCGTCGCCAAGGAACTGGGAAAGCTCGACGCGCTGGCCTGATCCGGCCCGGTAGCGCATGGATTGCGGCCCGCCCGTCGGGCCGTTCCACCTGTCAGCTCGGGTACGGTGGAAGATTGCTGGGGACGGGGGCGTTTTCCGGTTTGCGAACTGACGCGTCTCCGGGCTACAGAGCGGTCCCTTGAACGGTGGGCACCGGACATCCATCCTGGAGTGCGAGTCAGTGTCGGGCGGTTCGGACCCTCTGGGGGATAACGGGACTGCCTCGCATGCGTGTGGCCGGACCGCCGCGACCGTTCATTCGGAAGCTGCATGATCAGACGGGAGCACGCTTCGATGCGCCAATATCTGGACCTTCTCTCGCATGTTCTCGAGAATGGAGTCGACCGGCCTGACCGCACCGGCGTGGGCACGCGCGGCATCTTCGGTTACCAGATGCGCTTCGATCTGTCCGAGGGCTTTCCGGTCCTGACCACTAAGAAGCTGCACCTGAAGTCGATCATTCACGAGCTCCTGTGGTTCCTGAAGGGCGACACCAATATCCGTTACCTGAACGAGAACGGTGTCACCATCTGGGACGAATGGGCGGACGAGAACGGCGAACTCGGTCCCGTCTACGGGGCGCAGTGGCGGTCCTGGCCTGCGCCAGATGGTCGCTCAATCGATCAGATCGCCAATGTTGTCAAGAGTTTGCGCGAAAATCCTAACTCGCGGCGTCATGTCGTGACCGCCTGGAATCCGGCGCAGGTGGATGAGATGGCCCTTCCGCCGTGCCACTGCCTGTTCCAGTTCCACGTGGCCAATGGAAAGCTCTCCTGCCAGCTTTACCAGCGTTCGGCAGACATCTTCCTCGGCGTGCCTTTCAACATCGCGTCTTACGCGCTGCTCACGATGATGATGGCGCAGGTGACGGGCCTGCAGCCGGGCGAGTTCATCCACACGCTGGGTGACGCGCATCTCTACCTCAACCATTTCGACCAGGCGCGCGAGCAATTGACCCGCACGCCGAAGCCCTTGCCGCGCATGTGGATCAATCCCGAGGTCCGCGCGCTCGAGGATTTCAGCTACGAGGACTTCCGCCTCGAAAACTATGTCGCGGACCCGACCATCCGCGCGCCCATCGCGGTTTGACGCTTGAAGTTCGGGAAGGGACGGGAAATATGGCCATCGCCCTGGTAGTCGCAGCGGCACGCAATGGCGTGATCGGACGCGATGGAGACATGCCTTGGCGCCTGTCCTCGGACCTGAAACGGTTCAAGTCGATCACCATGGGGCGCCCGATCATCATGGGGCGCAAGACGTGGGAAAGCCTCGGCCGCCCGCTGCCCGGACGTCAGAACATCGTCATCACCCGGCAGCCGGATTTCACGGCTCCCGGCGCCGAGGTGGCAAGCTCCCTCGATGAGGCGCTCGAACGCGCCCGCGCGCTCGCGGGAGAGGGGGATGTCTTCATCATCGGCGGCGGCGAGATCTACCGTCAGGCCATACCGCAAGCCGACCGCCTGCACGTCACCCATGTCGAGGCGGAGGTTGAGGGCGATACGGTCTTTCCGGAGATAGGGCCGGAGTGGAAGCCGGTCCACGAGGAGCGCGTCCCCGCCGGCGAGAAGGACGATTTTCCCACCCGCTACGTGATCTACGAGCGTTAGAACAGCCCGGCCCGTCGCGGGAACCCGAGTGTCCTGAGGTTCCCTTTTCCGCCGCTCTGCAAGGAATTGCAGGTCACAGCATTTCGCGGGAGGGCTTCGCGTTATCCTCCGCCTCATGCGGGATACGAGGCTGAAGAGCGAGAATCTTGTCCTTAAACGGCTTTCGCGTCCTTCGCCGCGTTGAAAGCGGGCCTCCGGCTTCCTATAAAGGCCTCATGCTCAACGTCGGGAGGGCGCACTGCCCTGGCAATAAAGGAAGCTGAATGCCTTGGAATAATCAAAGTGGCGGCCCGTGGGGCGGCGGAAGCGGTGGAGGCGGTCCCTGGGATCAGGGGCCAAGGGGCCCTTCTGGGCCGCAGGGAACACCTCCTGATCTGGAAGAAATCATTCGCCGCGGGCAGGACCGGCTGAAACAGGCCTTGCCCGGGGGCGGCGGCTTCAGCCCCGCGATGCTCGGCCTGGTTGTCCTGGCCGTGATTGTTCTGTGGCTGTTCAAGGCCATCTACACTGTGCAGCCTGACCGGGTTGCCGTGGAGATGCTTTTCGGCAAGCCAAAGCCTGAACTGTCCGAACCGGGCCTGCATTTCCACTGGTGGCCGATCGAGACCGTCGAGGAGGCAACCATTGCCGAGCGCCTGATCGAGATCGGCGAGGCGCGTGGCGGCTCCACCTCCGGCCTGATGTTGACCGGCGACCAGAACCTGGTCTCGGTCAAGTTCTCGGTCGCCTATCAGGTGGACGACCCCATTGCCTATCTCTTCAATGTGGACGATCCGGACGGCATGCTGCGGCAGGTCGCTGAAAGCGCCATGCGTGAGGTCGTTGGCCGTCGTCCGGCCCAGGACATCTTCCGCGATGACCGTCAGGGCATCGCCGATGACGTCCGCGCCACGGTCCAGACGGCCCTCAACAACTACGGTGCGGGCCTGACCATCAATGCCATCTCGATCGAGGACGCTGCGCCGCCGCGCGAAGTGGCCGACGCGTTCGACGAGGTGCAGCGTGCCGAGCAGGACGAGGACCGTTTCGTCGAGGAAGCCAACCAGTACTCCAACCAAAAACTCGGCCAGGCCCGTGGCGAGGCGGCTCAGATCCGCGAAGCCGCTGCCGCTTACCAGAGCCGCATCGTTCTGGAGGCGCAGGGTGAGGCGCAGCGCTTCATCTCGGTCTACGAGGAATACGCGAAGGCGCCGGAAGTCACCCGCAAGCGTCTCTACATCGAGACGATGGAGGAAGTTCTGAAGGGCTCGAACAAGGTGATCATGGACGAGGGAACGCCCGGAGTGGTCCCGTACCTGCCGTTGAACGAACTGCGGCGCAACCCACCCGCGCAGCAGCCGCGCGCCAACGGTCAGGCCGGCGGAGCGCAGAGCACTGGGGGAAATAACTGATGAGCAATCGTCTTCCAGCTTTTCTGATCGCGCTCTTCGTGGTCCTGTTCCTGGCCTGGTCCTCGGTGTTCGTGATCAACGAGCGCCAGCAGGCGATCGTTCTCCGCTTCGGTGAGATCGTCCGCGTGATCCGCGAGCCGGGCCTCTACTTCAAGCTGCCGTTCTCCTTCGTGGGCGCCGATAATGTCCAGATCATCGAGAAGCGCATTCTCCGCTTTGATCTGGATGACATCCGCGTCCAGGTCTCGGGCGGCAAGTTCTACGAGGTGGACGCCTTCGTCGCCTATGCGATCGACGATCCGCGCCTGTTCCGTCAGACGGTCTCCGGCAGTCTGCAGCTAGCCGAGCAGCGCCTGCGCACCCGTCTCGACGCGGCCCTGCGCCGGGTCTACGGTCTGCGCGGTTTCGAGGCGGCCCTGTCGGAGGAGCGTGCGTCGATGATGCGCGAGGTGGCCGACCAGCTCCGGCCCGACGCGGCGACGCTTGGCATCAAGATCGTCGACGTCCGCATCCGCCGCACGGACCTCACCGCGGAAGTCTCTCAGCAGACCTACGAGCGCATGAAGGCCGAGCGTCTGGCTGAGGCCGAGCGCCTGCGTGCCCGCGGCCGTGAGGCTGCCGCCCGCATCCGCGCCCGTGCCGACCGCGAGGTGGTGGAGATCCTGGCTGCCGCGCAGCGTGAATCGGAGATCATCCGCGGTCAGGGTGAAGCCGAGCGCAACGCCATCTTCGCCGATGCCTTCCAGCGCGATCCGGACTTCTTCGAGTTCTATCGGTCCATGTCGGCCTACCGCCAGGCGCTGGATCCGAGCGGCACCACCATGCTCCTGAGCCCGGACAGCGAGTTCTTCCGCTACTTCAGGACGCCGGAAGGGCTTCTGATACCGCAGCCGCAGGGCGGCACCGCGGCTCCGGCCCAGGCGCCGCAGCAGTAAAGGATGGCGATGCTGTCCGCCTCGGTCAGGCGCGAGAGGGGCGTTCGTCCGTGAACGACTTTCTCACCGCAGTTGGACTTGTTCTGGTTCTGGAAGGCCTCCTTTACGGGGGCCTTCCGGGTTTGGTGAAGCGCATGGCGATCGACATCCTGCGCATGCCCGAAAACGTGATGCGCTATGTCGGCCTGACGGTGATGGCGCTCGGCGTTTTCATCGTTTGGCTCGTGCGCGGTTGATTTTCGCCATCACGGCCTCATGTTTTTCCGCATTTCCCGTGTAATGTTCATGCACGGCGCATGGCTCCCGTTCCTTCTGGCGCGGGAGTCATCCCCGCTTTATCATTGCGATTTATCCTTGCGCTGACGCAGTTTGCGCCGATACTTCGGGTTTGTCGCTCAACGGAGTTGCCACATGCTGACGACCAAGTGCTTCAAGTCGCGTTCCAGCAACTGTGCAATCGCCATGGTTGCCGCGGTGGTCGTGGCGGTGTCGTGTCCGGCTCTGGCGCAGCGGGCCGCTCCGTCGCAGCAGCAGCAGACCGTCACCCCTGCCGGCCCGCAGTCTGTGTCCGCGCTGGCCGAGCGCCTGCTTCCGGCCGTCGTCAACATTTCGACCACCCAGAAGGCCCAGCGTCGCGGCCAGGGCAGGGTGCCAAGGCCCCGCGTGCCGGAGGGATCCCCGTTCGAGCAGTATTTCGAGGAGTTTTTCGGCGATGGCGACCGCCAGCCGCGCATTCCGGGACCGGGCTCTTCGCTCGGCTCCGGTTTCATCATCGACGCGGAAGAGGGCATCATCGTCACCAACAACCACGTGATCGCCGACGCGGATGAGATCGTCATCAATTTCCATGACGGCTCGAAGCGCACCGCGGAGCTGGTCGGCGTGGACACCAAGACGGACCTCGCCGTCCTGAAGGTGGACCCGTCGGGCAAGAAGCTGGTGGCAGTTCCCTTCGGCGACTCCGACCAGATGAAGATTGGCGACTGGGTTCTGGCGATCGGCAACCCCTTCGGCTTTGGCGGTTCCGTCTCGATCGGCATCGTGTCCGCCCAGAACCGCCAGATCGGTTCCGGCCCCTATGATGACTACATCCAGACCGATGCCGCCATCAATCGCGGCAACTCCGGCGGTCCGCTGTTCAACATGAAGGGCGAGGTGATCGGCATCAACACGGCCATCGTCTCTCCGAGCGGCGGGTCGATCGGCATCGGCTTCGCCATTCCGTCCAACCTTGCCCAGCACGTGGCGGGACAGTTGCGCGAGTTCGGCGAGACGCGGCGCGGCTGGTTGGGCGTGCGCATCCAGTCCGTCACCGACGAGATCGCTGAAAGTCTCGGCCTCGAGCGGGCCGCCGGGGCGCTCATCAGCGGCATCGAGAAGGGCGGGCCCGCCGATGGCGGCGCCCTTGCGGCGGGCGACGTAATTCTTCGCTTCAATGGAAAGGAAATCAGGGATGTCCGCCACCTGAGCCGCGTCGTCGCCGACAGCCCGGCAGGCGAGGAGGTGACGGTCGAGATCCTCCGCGACGGGCAGCCGATGACCGTCACGGTCGTTCTAGGACAGCTCGAGGAAAGCGAGGCGAAGACCAGCGATTCGTCGGACGATCAGTCCGGCGACACGGAAGAGCAGCTCACATCCGTGACCGTACTCGGCATGGAAATCCGCGAAATCAACGACGAGACGCGCGCTGAATTCGGCCTGTCCGAAGACGTGACCGGCGTCGTGATTGCAAAGGTGGAGGCGGGCTCTTCGGCTGCCGAGCAGGGCATCACGGTGGGCGATGTCATCGCCGAGGTAGATCAGCAGTCGGTTTCCAGCCCCGGCGAGGCCCTTGACCTGATCAATGATCTCAAGAACCAGGGACGTCGCAACGCCTATCTCCTGATTGTCTCTCCCAACGGCGACACCCGCTTCGTGAACGTGCGTATCCGTTAAAAGCGGTTCCTCGAAAAGTGGGTCCCGGTTTTCCGTCCGGAGCCGCGATCCCCGACAGGCGGATCCGAGCGGCTGTGCGCTTCGTGGCCCTTTAGCCGCCCAGCAACGTTCCGCCGTTGGGATGCAGCACCTGCCCGGTCATGTAGGAGGAATCCTCACAGGCCAGGAACAGCATCGCGGGCGCTACTTCGTTCGGCTGGCCCGGGCGGCCGAGCGGCACGTCTGCGCCGAAGGAGGCAACGTGTTCGGCCGGGAAGGACGCCGGAATGAGCGGCGTCCAGATCGGCCCCGGCGCCACGCCGTTGACCCTGATGCCGCGTGAGGCGAGATTGCCGGACAGCGCCCGCACGAAGGCGAGGATCGCTCCCTTCGTTGTCGCATAGTCCATCAGCACCTCCTGACCCTTGTAGGCCGTCACCGAGGTGGTGCAGATGATGGACGAGCCCTTGCTCATGTGGGGCAGGGCGGCACGGGTGACGTAGAACGTCCCGAAAACATTGGTCCGGTAGGTCCGCTCCAGCTGTTCGTCGGTAATGTCCGTCAGCGTCTCCTGGTAGTGTTGCTCGCCGGCATTGTTGACCAGCACGTCGATCCGGCTCCAGCGTTCGACCACCCCGGCGATGAAGCGTTCGGCGACTTCCGGCTCGCCGATGTCTCCGGCCATGGACCATACATCCGCGCCTTCCTCCTGGACGAGGCGTTCCGTTTCCAGTGCGTCTTCCCGTTCCTCCTTGTAGAGAAAGGCAACCTTTGCGCCCTCGCGGGCGAACAGCACTGCCGTTGCGCGTCCGATGCCGGAGTCGCCGCCCGTGATGACGGCGATCCTGTCCTTGAGCCGTCCGGATCCGGGGTGGCGCGGGTGGAATTCAGGCCTCGGACGCATCTCATGCTCGTTTCCCGGCTGGTGATCCTGGTGCTGGGGCGGCAGGGTCGTTTCGCTCATCGATGGCTCCTTTCGGCGGGAATGGATCTGCGGACCCAATCCGCGGACAGCTCGACTGTTCCGCTGGCGAAATGATCGCCAGTGATCTCTTTGGAACATTGGTCTGTCGCGGCGATTGGAGGGCACAGGAAAAGGAGAATGACACCATGCCCGCACGATCCCAGTCGCAGCAGAAGGCCGCCGGGGCAGCATTGGCTGCCAAGCGTGGCGAGATTCCGAAGAAGAAGCTGAAGGGCGCCTCGAAGGAAATGGAAAAATCAATGACGAAGAAGGAGCTGGAGGAGCTTGCGTCCACGAGCCACAAGCATTTGCCCGACAAGAAGGACAAGTCCTGACAGGGGCTCGCGGCGCCGGGACCGGCTCGCGGCCGGTCCCGGCCCTCATTCGGCCATCCGTCACGAAAGAAAGGAAGGGCTCGCGCAGCCCTTCCACGGATGGGTCTTGGATAGAGAGAGACAGCCGCTTAGGCCGGCACCGGGTTCCGGTTCTCTAGCGCGTCCATGAAGCTCTTGAGCCACCAGTTGGCGTCCTTCTCGCGAATGCGATCGATCAACGCCTGCTGCCGCTCCTGACGCTCTTCGAGCGACATCGTCAGCGCCCTGTTCAACGCGCGCGCCATGTCGTCGCTATCGTAGGGGTTTACGATCAGGGCTTCACGCAGTTCTTCAGCGGCGCCTGCGAATTTCGAGAGCACCAGCACGCCCGGATCGTCCATCGACTGCGCCGCCACATATTCCTTTGCGACCAGGTTCATGCCGTCGCGCAGTGGCGTTACGAATCCAACCTGGCTCACGCGGAACAGGGCGGCCAGCGCGTCGCGCGGCACGGTGCGGTACATGTAGCGCACCGGCGTCCAGTTGAAGTCGGCATAGCGGCCGTTAATGGCGCCGGAAAGGGCTTCGAGTTCGCGGCGGATGTCGGCGTAGGCTTCCACCTCCTCGCGTGTCGGCGTGGCGATCTGGATCAGCGCCACGTTCTTCACGTGCTCGGGATAGAGTTCCAGCAGCCGCTCGAACGCCCGCAGCCGGTCGGGAAGGCCCTTGGTATAGTCGAGCCGGTCGACGCCGATGATCTGTTTGCGTCGCAGCACCCGCCGTCGGTGGGTCTCGATCTGTACTTCCTCGTTGGGCCGCTGGGCCATCTGCGAAAAGGCGTCCACATCAATACCGATGGGGAAGCAGCCGGAAATGACTTCCCGCTCTCCGGTCCGGATCACGTTGCCGCTCATCTCGCAGCCGAGCTGGTCGGCCACGTAATGCTGCAGGTTGCCGAGGTCGGTATTGGTCTGGAAGCCGATCACGTCGAAATCGAGCAGGCATTCCACCAGCCACTTGTGCCGGGGCACGGCGGCAAGGATTTCGGGCGGCGGGAACGGGATGTGCAGGAAGAAACCCATCCGCTGCGTGCAGCCGCGCCGCCTGAGTTCCGACGCCAGCGGGATCAGGTGGTAGTCATGGATCCAGATGACGTCGTCGGGTTGCAGGATGGTCATCAGCGCGTCGGCGAACTTGCCGTTCACGCGCCGGTAGCCCTCCAGGAATTCGGACTTGTAGTCGACGAGGTCCAGCCGGTAGTGGAACAGGGGCCAGAGGACGCTGTTGGAAAAGCCGAGATAATATTCATCGTAGTCCTGCTGGGTGAGGGGAATGGTTGCGAGGCTTACCGGACCCATTTTCCGGATGCGGGGTTCAGGCGGTTCCTCATACTTCAACCGCTGACCATCCCAGCCAAGCCAGACACCCCCGCGCTGACGCAGGGAATCGCCCACGCCCACGGCAAGTCCGCCCGCCTGGGCCGTATTGGTCAGATCCGCAACGCGATTGGAGACGATCACAAGCCTGCTCATCGAGCGATCTCCTCCGGACCGGCATGGATCGTCTCCTCAAAGCGAAAACATGGATTATATCCTTGAGGCTCAACGTCCCTTGCTTTTCCCATGAGTAAGCTCATTCTCCCTTTCAAGCGATTGCATGGTGCGGGCCAGTGACATCAGCCATTCGGCGAAGGTCTCCGGTCCCGCGCAGCGGTAGCGGGCAGCGGTTTCACCGGGCCCGATCTTCACGGTAATCGCGTCGGACGCCTGAAGCGCCGAGAAGGCGGCTTCGTCCGTCACGTCGTCGCCCGCAAAGAAAGCTCTGCGCCCAACAAAAGGCGCCTCGTTCATGAAGGCCCGAAGTGCGTCGCCCTTGGTCGCGGCTCCGGCCTTGATGTCGAGCACCATCTTGCCGGGAACCACCGTGAGCGCGTCCCCGTGGGCGGCGGTGGCTTCCCGGACGCACTCCGCGCAGGCCTCCGCCAGCTCAGGCCGCTTGCGGAAGTGAAGCGCTATGGAACCCGGCTTGTGCTCCAGCAGAAGGCCGGGATTTTTCATGACGAAGGGCGACAGCGCCTCGCGCACGGCCTCGAGTGCATCGTCCGCGATCGGAACGCGATGGATTGTCCCGTCGGCGCTGCGCCGTTCCAGACCGTGGACGCCCGCGGCGGGGAGCATGAGCGGCGAAAGGAAGCGGTCGAGATCGTGGATCGGCCTTCCCGAAAGGATGGCGAGTGGCACCTGCTCCGCCAGGGCCGCCAGGGCCTTCATGGTCTTCGGAGGAACGGCAACGGCGTCGGGATGTTCGGCGATTGGAGCGAGAGTTCCGTCGAAGTCGAGGAATAGCGCAATGCTGTCCGGATGGAATGCAGTGGGAGCGAGGGAAGTAAGGAGGCTTGGTGTCTCTGACATTGCTTCCGGTTGTGCTGGCCTCAAAAAAAGAACGGAACTCGGCTATGAAGCATAACGTTCCAACCGGTCCATGGTTCCGGTCGGGAACCAATGGGCCGGCGTGAAGGAGCACACGTCCAATCTCTTAGATGGGTATGCGAGGCCCGGCAGACAAGTCGTCCCTCGAGGGCGTGCTTCGGATTGCTCTGGAACAACGGCGCCGGGTTCACGTCATGGAAGATTGAATTGTCGGTCGGGGCGTGGGATTTCATCGCAAGGTGTCTGCCTCGCGGCAGCCAAGAAGGAGAGACCGTCCATGAGTGGGAATTTGCGACGGAAGGCTATGAAGAAGGGGCTTTTCGGAATTGCGGGCTTGAGCCTCGCGGCGGTTACGCTGTTTGCGCCGTTGCAGGCTGCGGCACAGGGGCGCCGTCCCGACGTGCGGCAGATGACCTGCGAGGAGGCAAAAGCTCTGGTGCAGCGGGCGGGCGCCATTGTTCTGACCACCGGCCAATACACTTATGACCGCTATGTCTCCGGGCAGCAGCACTGCCCGATGGGGCTCTACACCAAGGATGCCTGGGTCTCCACCAGGGACGGGCAATCCTGCCGGATCGGTTACACCTGCGTGACGGAGCCGCCGCGCTTTCCGCTGTTCAGGCGCGACTGAGGGCTTCGGCTGAAGAAGCGGGCGCGCACGGCATCCTGCGCAATCTTTACTGGTGGGGGGATCAATGGCGTGGGGGAAGGAAACCGGCGCTTCTGCAACTAACTGGCGCCGGATATCTGCTCCCAGGGTTGCCGGCGTAATCTCCCTCCAAACGTCGGGGGAAACACCTTCCTGGACTTGGGCCAGCCCAAGCCCGTGGAAAGAATAGGAGGGCCGCCCCAGCCGTCGGCCGGGGCGAGTGGCCTCCGGGCTACTCCGCCGCCCTCTGACGCCTCACGTAATTCTCGGCGAAGCGGCGCACGCGCTGTGCAGCCTCCTTCAGCACCTCTTCTTCCTGGCACATGGAAAAGCGCAGGTGGCCCTGCGCGGCCTCACCGAAGCTGGTGCCCGGCATGGCGGCCACCTGTTCCGCCTCCAGCAGGCCCCATGCGAAGGTTTCCGCGTCCGGCTCCACGGCCGATACGTCGACCATCACATACATTGCGCCCTCGGACCCGCGAATGGAGATGTTGTTCGCCCCCTTGAGTGCATCCATGAAGATCTTGCGCCGCGCCTTGTAGCGCTCGGCGATCTCCTCGACTCCGTGGCCCTTTTCGACCGCTTCCGCCGCGGCATGGGAGATGAAGTCCGCCATGCCGTAGCTCGAGACAATGTTGAGGTTGGTGAGGTAGCGGATCACTTCCTCCGGCGCGGTGAGCCAGCCCAGGCGCCAGCCGGTCATGCCGTGGCTCTTGGAGAGCGAGTTCACCACCAGCGTCCGCTCCTTCATGCCCGAAATGGAGCGCGGCGATATGTGCTCACGGCCCGCGGCAAGCGTCCAGTACACCTCGTCGGACACCACCCACAGGTCATGGCGCTTCGCGATATCGGCGATCGCCTCGATGGTCTTGCGCGAATAGACGGTGCCGGTCGGGTTGTTTGGCGAATTGATGAGCAGCATCCGCGTGTTGGGCTGGATAGCGGCCTCGATGTCCTTCGGGTCCGGCTCGAAACCGTTCTCAGCGAGGGCCAGCACCTCGGTGAAAGTTCCGCCGGCGGCGCGGATCGTGCCGGGGTAGGTGGCGTAGAAGGGCGCGATGATGATCGCATGGTCGCCCTGGTCGAGAAGCGCCTGGCAGGCGCCGAAAAGCGCGCCCTGGCCGCCCTGCGTGACGATGATCTCCTCCGGCGCGGTCTCCACACCCGTGCACTGCGTTGAAAGCTTCGCCAGGCCCGTGCGCAGACGCGGCAGGCCAGCAAGCTGGATGTAATGGTGATGCCCCTTGCGGAGAGCCTCGACGCCCGCCTCGACCGTACCCTCCGGTGTATCGAAATCGTGATCGCCCACCGACAGCATGAGAATGGGCTCACCGGCCTGCTTGCGCGCAAGCGCCGCGAAGTGGACCTCCCAACCGTCCTTTCCGGAAGGCATGATGCCGGTGATGCGAGTGGAAAGCTTGGGCATGATCAATATGCTCTCATTCTAATACTGCTTGATGATGGCCCCGAATAGGCCGCCTCCGTGTCAACACGAAGGCATCCGCGAGGTGGCGTCCGGTAGCGGAAGGCGCATCTGACCGGGCGCATCTTACATAATTGTAATGATTTGGCCACATCGCTGTAATGTTCGCCCCGCTACAACAGCAGCCATAGGGACGCCAAACCGCCGGGTTCGGCGGAAAGAATTGGAGACACATATGCTTCGCAAGATCCTCATGTCCGCAGTCGCTCTGTCGATGGTTGCTGGGCCGGTCGCGCTGGCGCAGGGAAACGCTGAGCAGCCCGCCGACAAACCTGCCGCCGAGAAGCGCCTGCCGCGCGGCTTTGAGGCGCTGGATGCGAACAAGGATGGGTTCATCTCCCCCGACGAGTTTGCCAAGCGCCGCATTGACGCGCTGAAGTCCGCCGACACCGACGGCGACGGTGTGCTGTCGCAGGATGAACTCGCAGCCTACATCCAGAAGCGTGATCTGGAGCGCCGTGCCCGCGCCATGTCCCGGATGCTGGACATCGACGGCGACGGCAAGGTTACCATCGAGGAGCTCGAGAAGCAGAATGCCAAGCGTCTCGCCCTCATGGATACCAACGATGACGGCAAGCTGAGCCCCGAGGAGCTCCAGCGCGCCCATCGCTTCATGGGGCCGCGCCACCCGGGATTTGGTCCCCACGGCATGCGCGCCCATCATCGCGGTTGGCATGGTCCGCATGGCAAGTTCGCGCCGCACGGCAAGTTTGGCCCGCACGGCAAGGCCTCGCCTGCCGGTCTCCGCGGGGCGGCGGATGAAGCTCCCGCCGCTGCTCCGTCCGAGCAATAAGTCCTTTTCCTCGTCTCTTTTCCGATTTCTGACCTTCATTCACTTGCCGCCCGCCTCCGCGGGCGGTCTTTTTCGTGCCGAGCAAACGGGGGCGGGCCCAGCCCCCGGGCCGGCTCTCGTCTCTTATGCCGGTGTGGAAGGCGTCTCGGCGAAACGCGCCGCGGCCGGGCGCCCCAGGTCTGACCCTCCCATCATTGACTGCTACGGCGGTAGCAAAAAAGTGATCGCTCTTCCGGAGAGTGCGCGGCTGTGGCGTATTGCCACAGGTCGCAGCTTGCACCAGATTTCAGGCATGGTGTCGTATCGAGCAGCCTGGAGGGCAGCAATTCTGTGCACTTTGCTGGCGGCCTCGCCGGCGAGGGCGCAGGAGCCTGTCGACGTCGAGCTCATCCTGGCGGTCGACGTTTCGCTCTCCATGTCTCCCGGCGAACTGGAGATCCAGCGCCGCGGCTATGCGGAAGCGCTGACACACGACACCGTGATCAGGGCCATACAGAACGGTGTCCACGGACGCATTGCTCTTGCCTATTTCGAATGGGCGGGCGCGCTGTCACAGCGCGTCGTGGTGCCCTGGACGCTCATCGGCTCCGCTGAGGATGCAAAGGCGGTGGCTGAGCGGCTGACGGTCAATCCGTCCAACAGTGCCCGCCGCACCTCCATCTCAGCGGCCATGGACTTCGCGCTCGATCTCTTCGGTGAAAGCACCTTCGCGGGCCTGCGGCGGGTGGTCGACATTTCAGGCGACGGGCCGAACAACGAGGGCCGTCCCGTGCTTCTGGCCCGTGAGCGGCTTCTGAACGCCGGCGTCACCATCAACGGTCTGCCGCTCATGACGTCCTCCGGCTACCGGTCGAGTTATGACGTCGAGGACCTCGATCTTTACTACAAGGAATGCGTGGTGGGCGGTCCCGGCTCGTTCACGATTCCCCTCAACGACTGGACGCAATTCCCTGAGGCCGTTCGGCGCAAGCTGGTCATCGAGCTTGCCGGCCAGCCACCGGAACGCGAACGGCGTAGGGCGGAAATCGTGAAGGTTCAGGCCAAGGCGTCCTATGATTGTCTGATCGGCGAGAAGATCTGGGAAAACCGGATGCTGCGCTGGCAGCCTTAGGCTGTGTGGCCGCACGGGCACGTCAGCACTGGCAGGTATGGCGGAAGCTTGAGGAGCGAGACGGACTGAGCGGAGCGTTCCACACTCTCGGTTTTCGTGGACGTTCAGGAAGACCGTCATGCCATCGGGTGCGGCCCGCCGGGCAGGACGCTGCCATGAAACCTGGCGGCTCCGGCAGGAGAAATCGGTCCGGGGCATTTTGGTGGAGGCCCCGGACCGAACCGGTCGGCAGCGCATGGATCAGTCCGCCCTGCATTCCTTGCCCCGCGGCTGCTCCGTGGGCCAGGGAATTGTCGTCGGCCACCCAATGTCCTTGCGTACCTCCGGGGGCAGGCTCCCGAGAAGGTATTCCGTCTGCCGTTGCCGCCACCGACGCCGGTGACGCTCGATGATCTGCGCGATGAAGTGAACCACCAGCATCTCTGTATCCTTTCGTTACATCGGATGGACTTGACTATGCGCGTTCATGGAGATTCAATCAAACGAAACGATCTGATGTTTTAGATCAATGAAATTGAAGAGGTTAGAAATGAACGCGCCGTTCGCCCAGCCGATGCCGCTCCTGGAGCTTGATGTCCTGCGCACCTTCGTGGCGAT
This sequence comes from Chelativorans composti, assembly GCF_039541695.1. Taxonomy (NCBI): domain Bacteria; kingdom Pseudomonadati; phylum Pseudomonadota; class Alphaproteobacteria; order Hyphomicrobiales; family Phyllobacteriaceae; genus Chelativorans; species Chelativorans composti. The sequence goes on from NZ_BAABGS010000012.1 coordinate 148,768, forward strand.
TGCCGAGACCGGCAGCTTCACGACGGCCGCCTCTGCGGTGTTCCGCACGCCCTCGGCGGTCTCCATGCAGATCAAGAAGCTGGAGGAAACGATCGGCAGGCCGGTCTTCAACCGGGATGCCCGCTCGGTGACGCTGACGGCCGACGGCGAGGTTCTTCTGACCTATGCCCGGCGCCTGCTGGCGCTCAACCGCGAGGCGGTATCGAAGTTCGTGCGCTCGGATATCAGCGGGGCAGTGCGCTTGGGATCTCCCGACGACTACGGCGAGCGGATCCTGCCGAATGTGCTGAAGCGCTTCGCAATTTCGCATCCCGCGATCGCGGTGGATGTCATCATCGACACTTCGACCAATCTGCGCCACCGCATGGCCTCCCGCATGCTCGATATCACGCTGATCACCTGCACCGACGCCGTGACCGATCCGTCGGCGGAGATACTGTTGAGCGAGCCCATCGTCTGGGCTGGCGCGCGCGGCGGCTGCGCGCACCTGCGCGATCCGCTGCCGATCTCGATCTGGGAGGAGGGGTGCGCCTGGCGCGCTTCAGCCCTCAAGGCTCTGGCGGAAGCCAACCGTTCCTTCCGCATTGCCTACATGAGCGCCCATGCCGCCGGCCAGAGGGCGGCAATTCTGGCCGACCTTGCCATCGCGCCTCTCCCGAAGTCGTTCCTCGGCCCCGAGCTCGTGGAGCTTACGGAGGACGACGGCCTTCCGCCCATGGGGAACTACCACATCGGCATGCTGGTGGCGCCGGAAGCCTCGGCGCCGGTCCGGGCAGTGGCGGACCATATCCGCGCAACCTTCGAGATGATGTCTGAGGTGCCTGCCGCCGAGCGGACACGGCGGCTGAGCGTGGCTGTGTAAATGGACCACAATATCCGAACGATTGCTTTGCGGAGTGGGTGGCGCAGCCCTCGCGGAAGCGCTCTGCGCGGCCGATCTATCGGAAGAACATGCTCGCCATGAAGCCGGCTGTTCCGAACACCGCGCCAAGAACGGCGAACGAAATGAGAATGGTGATGCCGGCGGCAATCAGCATCAGTCCGTCGCGTTCCGAAAGCGCAATGCCGAGCAGTGCGCAGGCAAGTGCCGGGAACCAGTTGCCGAAGGGAATGGGAAGCGTCACCAGCGTACCGAGCACGAGGGCCACGATGCCGATCACCCGTTCCGCTGTTTTCGGATTGCTGAACGGCCAGTAGCGTGGCCTGACGATTTCCTCGAGCTGGCGCAGCCTTGGCAGCATCTTCTCGGCAAGCTTGCGGAACTGTTCCGCCGTGAGCGATTTTGTCAGCAGGAACCTGGGCAGCCACACCGCCCGCTTTCCCGTGATCATCTGCATGGAGATGAGCATCAGCGGCAGTCCCAGCACGAGTGTGGTTCCCGGCGGCAGCGGCAGCAGGTTCAGCGCTGCGAAGAAAAGGAGAAGTGTCGAGAAGCTGCGGTCGCCGAGCGCGTCGCGGATCTGCTGCACGGAAACCGGGCCTATGGCTCGTGCGCTCAGTTCTTCGACGATGGTCGAGAGCCGGCGTGGCTTGTTCGTCTTGTAATACTGCGCCGGCACGTGGCTGGCCATGGAGCTGTCATGGATGTTCAATGTGGTTCTTTCGGCTGTCCCGCTGTTGTCAGCGCTCGTTTTTCCTAGATGGGGCAGAAGTGCGTCGGAATTCAAGGATGTCGAGCCTTGATTCGCGCGCCGGGAGTGGAAATTCGATGTGCCATTCGTTCTCGCCCGTGCGGAAGGCATATCCGGTCTGATCCGTATCCTCGCCAGCCCCGTAGGGTGGCGGCTTGTCTCCCGCCACGAAATAGGAGCCGAGATAGATCAGCCTGTCGTCACCATCGGTGAAGAAGCGTCCTTTGGTGCGCTGCGAGCCGCTGAGCTTTTCGAGCATCCAGCCCGCTCCGTCGTCGTTCACGCGGCATCGGAACCAGCCATAGACCACGAGCGGCACGAGTCCGCCGGCCTTGATCGTGCGGCATTCCCATTCGCCGGCGAGATCTGCATCCGAAAAGGAGAGGTGAGGCTTTGCGAGCAGCGCCTCCAGCACCGCCACGTCCTCCGGCGCGCCACCGGCGCGGGCTTCCGTGAGAGCCTCGTTGCGCACGGCCTCATGCCTGTCCAGCCGCTCACGGTCGGATGGCGTGATGATCCGGAGGATTTCGCCGTCGGCACCTGCGGGAGCCGCGGTGAGCACTGCCAGGATGACCACCATCCAGAACCGTATCTTGGAACTCGGAATCTTGTTCATGGGCGAACCTGCTGCGGATTCGATCATTGGACAGTGTCACCCGATCCGCCGGATCGTTGAACCCGTTATCGACAGATGAAGGCATGAATTGGTCAGACCCAGCGGATTTTTCTGCCGATGAATGGTCGCGGGGCGTGCGCGGTCATCGGCGCGGAAGATGATCGTGCAGAAATGAAATGACCGCGAACCTTTTCCGTTTGCCGGCGTTCCAGTGACGTCACCAGCGAACGGAAGGAGAGTTTCGATGTTGTTCAAGCGTGTCATTTTGCTGGCACTTGCTGCCGGCCTGATTGCCGGCTGCTCGAATACGATTCGCGGCGTGGGACGCGACACGGCCAATGTTGTGGATGCGACTCAAGCCGCAGGCGAAGACGTTGGCGAGGCGGCATCCTACTAGAGCAGGTCCTGGAACTGCGACAAACAATTGCTCTAGTGGTGCTACCGCATCCCCGGGAGCCGCCTGATCGGCCTCGACATCAGGGCCTTATCACTCCGAAAGGTTGAAACGAGGCCAGAAATGCGAGAGGGGCCTTACGGCCCCGCTACGCTGAACGCATGTACTTTTACGCTTACGCCGACCTGCCGATGGAAGGGCGTTCTGCTCCGGTACGCGAGACCTGATCCGGAGCGGGAGGCTTCATCGGCCGCCGTGTTCACAGATATAAAGGGGCAGCGTTACCAGATGGTTAGCGGAAGATATCCGTTGTCTGATTTTTTGCGGGCGAATGTGAGCCGGTCGCCGTAATCTGCGTTGTCCGGGCTTCGGAATGGGCTGAACCTGCCGGGCGAAACGGCTTGACGCACGGGGCACGACGATGCCTCGGGCATGAGCCTGTTGTAGCCAGACACAGGGCCGTTTGATGAAGAACATGCGGGATGGCCGTCTGACCAGAACCTGCGCTCAGGCGAGGCTGCCGCATATCATCGCGCGGCCTCCAGCGTCCGCGACGGTAACACCGGGGGTCGCGGTGTCCCCGCACAGGCGGTCACGGTTTCCCCGAAGAGACGGGGAGGTGGGCTCCGCTTCAGGAGCGTGCGCGACGGCGTGTGCAGGCCAACGCCGTCACATGAAGCGGCAACGCGTAATCGGGCTGAGCGACCGAATGGACCTGCGCATTCGGCGCAGAACGTCACTCCTCACTATAGACCTGGAACGATCGTCGAGATGGCCAGCACGACGTAGGCCGCCGTCATGATCCAGAACGGCTGTACCGGCAGGGCCGGCAGGACGGCGAATGCGGCCAGCAGGGCAACAACAGCTATGACCAGCGCAACGAAGAACATGACCTGGGTTGGTGCGTTCAATTTCATGTCGGCCTCTTGGCTATAGTTGAACAAGAGGCAGTTTACGAAGCGGCGCGGCTTATATGCCAATAAAGGTCCGGATCGGGTTTTCCGGATTGAGCAGCAGCCGCACCGCCAGCAGAATGCACACGACCACGAGCAGCGGCTTGATGAGGGTCGCGCCCTTTTTCATGGCGAACATGGCCCCGAGCCGCGCGCCGGCGAACTGCGCCACCCCCATGATCAAGCCGATCTTCCAGTGGATCGCGCCGACGAATGCGAAGGTGAGGAACGAACCGACGTTTGAGGCGAAGTTGAGTGTCTTGGTATGAGCGGTGGCCTTCAGCACGCCGTATCCGGCCAGCGAGACGAAGGCCAGCATGAAGAAGGATCCGGTTCCGGGGCCGAAAGCGCCGTCATAGAACCCGATCAGCGGCACGATGGTGAGGGCGAAGAGGGTGGGGCCCATCCTCTGCGCCCGGTCGATGTCCCCCATGTTTGGCTTGATCAGGAAATAGATCGCGATGCCGATGAGCAGGATCGGCAGCAGGGCGTTCAGCACATCGGCGGGCAGGACAGTGGCGAGCAGCGCCCCCGCCACCGAAGCGAGCCCCGAAGCCAGCGCCGACAGCCACTGCTTGCGGATGTCGACATGTCCGTTGGATGCGTAGGCGAGGACGGATGAGCCGGATCCGCACATGCCCTGCAGCTTGTTCGTCGCCAGAGCCTCGACCGGCGGCAGTCCCGCCAGCAAAAGAGCGGGAACGGTGATGAGGCCGCCGCCACCTGCGATCGCGTCGATGAAGCCGGCGATGAACCCCGCAAGCGCGAGCAGCAGGAGGATCTGGACGGACACTTCAAATATCATGGGAGGACTGCCGGAAAGGAGGAGAACCGTTCGTTTCCATCACAGCCGCGGACCGAGTGCAAGCGTCTTCGCTGCAACGCTCGGCCGAAGATTCGCATCGCTTCCCTGGAGGACCTGCGCGCGGGACCGGCGAACGAGCCAGATCGTCTTGCAGGGCGTGGGAGAGAGGTCGGCGGAAAGAAAGGGCTTCGCGGACCTGGGGCAAGCCCCCGTTACGGAAAATTGCGCGGGTGGGAGCGGCCGGCTGCAGCATGGTACCGGCCGCTGTTCGTCCGGAACTACGACCGGTCCAGCCGGGCGATGAGCGAGGACGTGTCCCAGCGGCCGCCGCCCATCTCCTGGATTTCCTTGTAGTATTCGTCAACGATCCTGGTGACGGGCAGCTTGGCGCCGTTGCGGGCTGCTTCCTCGAAGCAGATGGCAAGGTCCTTGCGCATCCAGTCCACCGCGAAGCCGAAGTCGAACTTGCCTTCGACCATGGTCTTGTACCGGTTCTGCAACTGCCATGAGCCGGCCGCGCCGCCCGAAATCACCTCGACCACCCCGTCGATGTCGAGTCCGGCCTTCTTGGCGAAGTGCAGCGCCTCCGACAGGCCCTGAACCAGGCCGGCGATGCAGATCTGGTTGACCATCTTGGTGAGCTGGCCGTTGCCGTTGGGGCCCATCAGCCGCACAGTTCGGCCGAAGCATTCGATCACCGGCTTGGCGCGCTCGAAGGCTTCCGGGTCGCCGCCGCACATGACCGAGAGGATGCCGTTTCCCGCGCCCGACTGGCCGCCGGAGACCGGCGCGTCGATGAAGTGGAACCCGCGCTTCTCAGCCTCTGCCGCGAGTTCCCGCGCCACCTCGGCAGAGGCCGTCGTGTTGTCGATATAGACCGACCCCGGCTTCATCGAATGGAAGGCACCGTTCTCGCCGATCGTCACTTCACGCAGGTCGTCGTCATTGCCAACGCAGGAGAACACGAAGTCCTTGCCCTCGGCCGCTTCGCGCGGTGTGGCGGCAAACGATCCGCCATGCTCCTCCACCCACTTGGCCGCCTTGGCCTGCGTCCGGTTGTAGACGGTAACCTCGTGTCCGCCGCGGTTCTTGAGGTGCGCGGCCATCGGATAGCCCATTACACCCAGACCGATGAAAGCAACTTTCGCCATTGATTCTTCCATTCTTCACTTGCGAAGGGCAGTCCGCTGGAAGGCTTTCTCCCGTCCGGAATGCCCAGATCCGATCCGGCCGTTCCTGCGCAGGGCCGGGCAGGGCGGTCGCGCGCCTCGACCTGCCTTACGACCGCTTGAGGTGGCGCGTGAGCCGCGCCTCGATCTTTTCCGTGCTCATGCGCAGGAGCTCCACCAGCGAAAGATAGATCAGGGCGGCCCAGATGTAAGTCTGGAAATCGAAGGTGCGCGCATAGGCGCGCCGCGTCTCGCCCATAAGGTCGAACACGGTGATGATCGCGACGATTGCCGATCCCTTGAGCAGCAGGATGATCTCGTTCACGTAGGGGCGCAGCGCGACGATCATCGCCTGCGGCAGGATGATCTTGCGGATGGTCAGGCTGCGTGGCAGGCCCAGCGCGGCTGCCGCTTCCCACTGGCCGCGCGGCACCGCGGCAATCGCCCCACGCAGGATCTCGGCCTGATAGGCCGACGTGTTGAGCGTGAAGGCAAGCAGCGCGCAGTACCAGGCGTCGCGGAAGAACCACCAAAGTCCCACCGCCTCGAACTGCGGCCGGAACGATCCGAGGCCGTAGTAGATCAGGAACGTCTGCGCCAGCAGCGGCGTGCCGCGGAAGAAATAGACATAGCCGTAGCTGAGCGCCTGCGCGATCCTGTTGTGCGAGTTGCGCCCGACCGCGATGGGCACCGAAAGCACGGCGCCCGCAAGCGCCGACAGAACGACCAGCTGGACGGTGATCCAGAGACCGGAAAGATAGTTGGGGCCGTAGCGCCGCACCAGTTCCGGATCCCACGAGGCAATGAGGAAGGCGGCAAGGCCGATCGCGCCCAGAATCCAGAGTGACAGCACGGTCACCCCGGCAATACGCTTGCCTTTCCATTTTGCTCGAACGGCGGGCGGAGCGGGCTGCGGCGGGATGTAGTGCGTGCTGATCATCGCGTCATCCCCGGAGTGGCGACCTTGCGCTCGATGCGGTTGAAGGCGATGGATGACAGCATCGCGAGCGCCAGGTAGATCAGGCAGGCGATCAGGTAGAACAGGAACGCCTGGCGGGATACGCGGGCGGCAATGCTGGACTGCCGGAGCAGATCCGACAGGCCGATTACCGAAACCAGCGAAGTTTCCTTGAGCAGGATCAGCCACAGATTGGAGAGACCGGGCAGGGCCACCCGGATGAGCTGCGGCAGGATCACCAGCCGGAGCGTCTGCCGGCGACCGAGACCGAGAGCGGCCGCGCCTTCGTATTGCCCTCTCGGGATGGCGGTGAAGGCGGCGACGAACACTTCGCTCGCGTAAGCCGCGAAGACGACGCCGAGCGCGACCATGCCGGCGACGAAGGCGTTGATCTCGAAGCCTCCCGTCACACCGACATAGATGAGCATGTGCTGGAGCGCGATCTGCGCGCCGTAATAGACGAGGAAGAGTGTCAGCAGCTCCGGCAGCCCGCGGAAGATGGTGGTGAAGATGTCGGCCGAGAGCTTGAGGTAGCGGTCGCCCGAGATCTTCGCGAGCGCGATGAGGAAGCCCAGGGCCAGGCCGAAGGGCAGGGTGGCAAGTGCCAGCGAGACTGTGACCAATACGCCGGATGCAATCTCATCCCCCCAGCCCGAGGAGCCAAAGCTGACCAATTCAAGCACGCGCTCCATTGTCCGTTCCGTCAAAAACTACAATCGCCTGGTCCGCGACTTTGGCAAGCGCGGCTCAATAGAATACTCAAATGAAATGGCGGCCCGGACCGGTACTACCGTCGGGCCGCCATTGAAATCAACCGCCGTAAACGTCAAATGCGAAGTACTTATCGTTGATTTCCTTGTATTTTCCGTTTTCGCGGATGGCCTTGATCGCGGCGTTGAACTTCTCGCGCAGCTCGTCGCTGCCCTTGCGCAGCGCGATGCCGATGCCCTCGCCATAGATCTCGACCGGCGGCGTCACGGTGTCGAGGATGTGGCAGCACTCGCCACCTTCGGAATCCAGCCACTCGTCGAGCACGATGACGTCATCGACTACGGCGTCGAGACGGCCATTGGCCATGTCGAGCTGGTATTCCTCGGCCGTGGGATAGAGCTGGATGGTGCTGTCCGTGTAGGTTGCCTCGGCGAAGGCTGCGTGCGTGGTGGACGCCTGCGCGCCGATCACCTTGCCCGCCAGGTCTTCCTTCGTCACGCCCTTGATGTCCGAAGACACCGGCACGGCGATCGCCGGCGGGGTGTTGTAATACTTGTCGGTGAAATCGACCTGCTGCTTGCGTTCCTCCGTGATGGACATGGAGGCGATGATTGCGTCGAACTTGCCCGCCTGCAGGGCGGGAATCATGCCGTCCCACTCCTGGGTCACGAACTCGCATTCGGCCTCCATCTCCTCGCAGAGTGCCTTCGCGATGTCGATGTCAAAGCCCTTCAGCTCCCCACCCGAGTCCAGATAGTTGAACGGCGCATAGGCACCTTCGGTGCCGATCTTGATCTTCAGCTTTTCCTGAGCACTACCCATATTCGCGCCCAGTAGAGTGGCCGCTGCCATCAGACCGGCAATAGAATACTTTATCATTTTCATTTGCATTCCCCATGTAGCTCCCGCGCCAGATCATTCCGATTATTGGCGTAGAGAGTGATACCTCTAACGTTTAAGCGGGAAATGCAATCGTGCAAAGCCCAGATGAGGGACTACCTCGGGATTCCGTGGAAATCCGCAATGAATTTGGCGATGCCTTCGATGTCGTCGAGCGAGAATGCAGGCGGGTCGGCGGGCTCGGCCAGCGGATCGTCGCTCGCGATGGCGACGATGTTCGAGATGCGTCCCGCCATCGGTGTCCGCTCCTTTGCTCCCGCGCGGCGACACTCGATCTTGGGATGACCGTCATTCTTGAACCCCTCGACGAGAATTAGATCGCAAGGGCTTAATTTTGAAATGATTTCATCCAGTCCGGGCTCGGTCGCTCCCCTGAGTTCATGCACGATCGCCCACCGCGCCGATGAGACGATCGCCGTCTCCACGGAGCCCGCATGGCGGTGCCGCCAGGAGTCGGTTCCCTCGTGGTCGATGTCGAAACTGTGATGGGCGTGCTTCACGGTGGCGACCCTGAGGCCGCGGGCCGCGAAATGGCTGACGAGCCTCTCGGTGAGGGTGGTCTTTCCGGAGTTCTTCCAGCCGGTGATGCCGAAGATGCGTCTGTTCAAAGCTTTGTGTTCCTTCTTGCCGCAATCTCCCTGGCGAGGGTGAGGTCGCCAGGCGTGTTGACGTTGAAGAAGGGGTCGAACCCATCTTCCAGCGGAAACTCGGCGATGGCAGCCCGTCCTTCCCCCTCGGCGAAACGCCGGACGGAGGCGGCGCCCGCCCGCGCCAGGAACGCCCCGAGCGCCTCGAGCATGGTCACCGGCCACAGCCCGAAGACAGGATGCACCCGTCCGGCCGAGGCTGCCAGCGCGACGCGATCCATGCCTGCGGCCGTCTCCGTCAGCCGGTTCGTGAGGTCCAGGGGAAAGAATGGCGTGTCGGCGGCGGCGGTGACGATATGGGTGAAGCCGGAGGGATGTGCTGCAGCCCACTTCAGGCCGGCGTGGATCCCGCCGAGGGGCCCGAGATCGGGCATTTCATCGGGAACGATCTGCGTCATCCAGGGCGAAAAGCGGGCAGGGTCGCCATTGGCGTTCAGAACCAGCGCTTCGCTTTGGCCTCGCAGCCGTTCGGCCACATGCGCGAGCAACGGCCGGTCATCGAGCAGTTTCAGGCACTTGTCGCCGCCGCCCATCCTGGTGGACTGTCCGCCGGCTATGACGACCCCTGCAACCCGCATCGGCATTCGCCCCTCGATGGTTCACCCTCGAACGGTTCACATTTCCTCGCCCACCTGCCGCGATACACGGATCACGTAGAGCGTCGACAGGATAGCCATGAAAAGCGCCGCGGTCATGACCGTGAGCAGCGGGTAGACCCCGGCGTCCCTGTCCAGCATGGTGCCGGCGATGGTCGCAAAGCCCGCGCCCCCGGCGATCTGGATGCTTCCGCCGAGGCCCGAGGCCGAGCCGGCGAGGCGCGGGCGCACGCTCACCATGCCGGTTGCCGCGCTGGGCTGCGTCAGGCCCGCGCCCAGGCCGACCAGGATCATCGGGGCAAACAGCGAAAGCGGATGGTGGAGCCCCGCGAGGAACAGGCCGACGCAAAGGAGCATGGCACTGAAGCCCAGGCTGTTGCCCGCAAGCATCATACGGTTGATGCCGACCCGCCGGGTGATCCGGCTGGACAGGAAGTTGCCGAACGCATAGCCGATGCTGATGCTGGCGAAATACATGCCGTACTGGGTGGGCGACAGGCCAAGCACCTCCGTGGAGACGAACGGTCCGCCGCCGATGAAGGCAAAGAACGCGCCCGACGAGCAGGCGGCCGTGATCGAGTAGCCCCAGAACCTGCGCGACCGGATCACCTCCGGATAGGCCTTCATCTGGGCCAGCATGCTTGGCATCTTGTTCGCGTTGGTTTCGCCCAGGTCCTTGTAAACGATCGCGATCGTGAGGACGCCGATTGCAGCCATCAGCCAGAACGAGGCCCGCCAGTCGAACATCTCGTCGAGGAAGCCGCCGATCATCGGGCCCACCATGGGCGCGACGGTCATGCACATCATGACATAGCCAAGCTTGCTCGCCGCATCGGCCGGCTCCGATGTGTCGCGCACGATCGCCCGCGCCAGAACCATCCCGCAGACGGCAAACGCCTGGAACAGCCGGCAGGCGATGAGCACGTGAATGTTGGGCGCCCACAGCGCCGCGAGCGTCGCCACAAGGAACACGCCAAAGCCGAACAGCATCACCGGCCGCCGCCCGAACCGGTCCGACGCCGGCCCAATCCCAAGCTGCAGCACCGCCTGCGCCGCCAGATAGAGCGACACCGTGAGCTGGATGACGCTGTACTCGGTTCCGAAATAGGCAGCCATGCCCGGCAGCGAAGGCAGGAACAGGTTCGTCGACAGCGCCGCCGTCGCCGTGGCGCAGATCAGCGTGATGATGTGCGGCGGGGTCGAGGCATCGAGAAAGCGCACCTCTCCTGCGGCTGCGGCGCCGCGTGTCTGTTCGGTCCTAGAGTCCATCGGGAACCACGCTCGTGCTGGTGGACTTCACTACCGCCATGGCTCTCTTGGTGATGCGCTCGCGGTAGATGACGTAGAGGCCCGACCCGACGACGATCGCCGCGCCGATGATCGTGTAGCGATCCGGAATATCGCCGAAGACCACGAAGCCGAGGAACGTCGCCCACAAGAGGCCGGTGTAGCGGAACGGCGCCATGAATGAGATTTCACCCTCGCGCATGGCCACGATGAGATAGTGATAACCGGCGATCAGGAAAACGGCCGCGGCGAACACGATCGCCAACACTTCCGCCGATACCGGCTGCCAGCCTCCCAGCGGCTCGATGGCGATGAAGCCGGCGATGGCGACCAGGAATGCTGTGACCGTCGAAAGCACGGCCGTGCTGAGCTGTTTCGGTACGTTTCGTGTGCTGAGGTCGCGCAGCGCCGAGCAGAACACCGAGGCAAGCGTCGCCAGTGACCAGACGTTGAAACCCTCGAGACCCGGCCGCACGATGATCAGCATGCCGACGAAGCCTACGGTGACCGCCAGCCAGCGCCGCCAGCCGACCGGCTCGCCGAAGAACAGTGCGGCGCCCGCGGTGACCGCCAGGGGTAGCGCCTGGAAGATCGACGTCATGAAACCGACGGTGAGATAGATCAGCGAGATCAGGTAGAAGAAGGTTGCGGTGAGCTCGCCGATGGTGCGCAGAACCACGGCCGGGTGCCGCATCAGCCGGAGCTGTTCTAGCCGGAGCGACCGGTGGAACACCGCCACCAGCATGGCCGTCGCCATCATGCCACGCAGGAAGATGATCTGCCCGAGCGTCAGCGATCCCAGCGCCACCTTGACCAGAGTGTCGTTGATCGAGAAGCAAGCCATTGCAATGCACAGGAACAGTGCGCCGCGAACATTGGCTGACAAGGCGGAAGCTCCAAACCGAAATGATAAGCAATGCTTATCTTTCTGTCCGTGACTCGGCAAGCGGGGCCATGAACCGGCAAATAGGATTATGCACCGGACTCTACCCGAGGCGCGGAAGCAAGCCGAAGCGAAGGGGCCGCAGGGTCGGCAAGACACTGGCGGCGATGGCATCGTGGTTGGGAACGGGTTGTGCGCGTGGCGCGCGGTCTCATCCTGAAGCGCGGCCGTGATGCGGATCGCGGCGGTGCTCTCAGGACTCTTGCAAGAGGGTAAGGTAGCCGGTGCCGAAGCCCTTGTTCTAACCGCCGGTAACGCTCATGTGGCGGGCGATTGAAGGCCGCTTGGTGCGACGGTCGATGACGAAGTCGTGGCCCTTGGGCTTTCGACCGATCGCCTCGTCGATCGCCTGCGAGACAAGCTCGTTGCTTTCCGACATCCTGAGCGGCGTTCTGAGGTCCGCCGCATCCTCCTGGCCGAGGCACATGTAGAGCGTGCCGGTGCAGGTGAGCCGCACGCGGTTGCAGCTTTCGCAGAAATTGTGGGTGAGGGGGGTGATGAACCCGAGGCGTCCGCCGGTTTCCTCGACGCGAACATAGCGCGCGGGGCCGCCCGTCTTGTAGTCGATGTCGGTCAGCGTGAACTCGCGCGCGAGCTGCGCCCGCACCTGCGAAAGCGGCAGGTACTGCTCGGTCCGGTCGCCGTCGATGTCGCCCATCGGCATCGTCTCGATGATGGTCATGTCGAAGCCGCGGCGATGCGCCCAGCGCAACATGTCCGGCAGTTCGAGTTCGTTGAAGCCCTTGAGGGCAACGGCGTTGATCTTGATCTGGATGCCCGCCGCCTGCGCCGCGTCGATCCCGCGCATCACCTTGTCCAGGTGCCCCCAGCGGGTGATGGCGTGGAACTTCTCCGGATCCAGCGTGTCGATCGACACGTTGATTCTCCTGACGCCGCAATCGGCGAGCTCTTCCGCGAAACGTTCAAGCTGCGACCCGTTGGTGGTGAGCGTCAGTTCCTCCAGGGCGCCGGTCTTCAGATGTTGGGAGAGCTGGCGCACCAGGTGCATGATGTTCTTGCGCACCAGGGGCTCGCCGCCCGTGAGTCTGAGCTTGCGCACGCCCTTCTCGATGAAGACGGTGCACAGTCGCTCGAGCTCCTCGAGGCTGAGCAGGTCCTTCTTCGGCAGGAAGGTCATGTTCTCGGCCATGCAGTAGACGCAGCGGAAGTCGCACCGGTCGGTGACCGAAACGCGCAGATAGGTGATCGCCCGTCCGAACGGGTCGATCATGCTGCTTCCGGGCTTCACTTCTGTCATGGCGCCGCCTTCTTTCCTCCCAACCGCCGTTCGCCGGCTTCGCAGCCGGCCCTTGTTTTTCCTCCGCAGCCCAATGTGGCCATTGCACCGGCTTTTTCAACCGGGTGCGGATGTTCTATCATTGTTTGCACATGTTGCCAGCACGAGTCTTGAAGGATTGCGGGATTGTGAGAGCGCCGAGCGAGCTGAGGGTATCAAGGGAGCGAAATGTCCTGACCGTGGCCTTTCCGGGCGAGGAACCTGTCGGGCTTTCGGCGGAAATGCTGAGGGTTCTGTCGCCGTCTGCCGAGGTGCAGGGGCACTCCCCGGAACAGCGCGTCCTGGTCACGGGCAAGGAAAACGTCACCATCACGAACATCGAGCCGATCGGCAATTACGCTATCCGCATCGTCTTCAGCGACGGCCACTCGACCGGCCTCTACACCTGGGCCTATCTGGAGGAACTGGCCCGCAAGCGCGATGAGCTTTGGGCCGAATATTTGCGGGAGCTCGAGGAAAAGGGATTGGCTCGCAAAAGTTGATCGTTGTCACGAAATTGTGACTGGAGAACGCCGTAAGGCGCGGGGGCGCTTACTGTTCATTCACCTTAGACTCGTAGTTAACGTCCGATGGATCAGCCTGACGTGCATGCCGGCCGGCGTGCTTCGCGGGCAGGTCGGCGACACGCAGGGGCGCAATAGATGACAAGGACGGTTAGAATGAAGGGCGCGGCGTCGGTATTGGCATTGGCCGCTGTCCTTTCTGCTGTAGCTTTTCCGGCCAGTTCCCAGACCTTCTTCGACCGGCTGTTCGGCGGACGCGCCCAGCAGCAACGGACGGTTCAGCCGCAGGCGGAAGTTTCGCCGCCTGCCACCCCTGCCGGAGCCACCCGGGCGATGAAGCCCGTGCCTGTCAAGAAGGTTTCCGCCCCGTCGTTCTACAACTACAAGCCTGCAGCGCTGGTCGCCCTTGACCTAGCGTCCCTGAAGGCCGCGCTCAAGCCTTTGCCGGAAACAGGCGCGGCGAGCGAGGCGGAGCAGGAGTTCCGCGCCGCCCTGGACGCTCTGCAGGCATTCGACCTGCGCGTCGAGAAGGCGGTCGCTGAGGCTGTCGTTTCCCACTATGCCAAGCATCCGCAGTTCGTCTGGGTGGATGCGAACGGGCCGACCGAACGGGCAGGGCGAGTCCTGGACCTGCTCGACCGCGCCGAGGAATACGGCCTGAACGGGTCCGACTACTCTGTCTCGAAGCCGCGTCTCGCGCAGGCATCGGACGAGGAAGGGCGCTCGCGCCGACTCCAGGAAATGCTGCGCTTCGAGCTCGCGCTGTCGGCAAAGGCCCTGCGTTATGCCCGCGACGCCCGCGTGGGGCGGGTTGACCCGAACAAGCTCTCCGGCTTCCACGATTTCAAGCCGAAGGCGATGGATCCCGGGGTCGTGCTCGGAATCCTGACCGGATCGGGTTCGCCGGAGCGCTATCTGCAGTCCCTGCATCCGCAGAATGAGGAGTTCGCCGCCCTGAAGGCAGAACTCGCCCGTCTGCGCGCCGAGGCGGCCGATGACGACGAGGTGGTCGTCGATGCCAACCTGTTGCTGAAGCCGGGCGGCAGCCATCCGGACTTTCCCAAGCTTCTCCGTCTCATCGACCGCCGCGCCGACGAAAACATTCGCGAAGAGCACGGCGCCGTGCTGGCAGCCCTGGCCGGATCGGACACCTATTCGAGCGAGCTGGTGCCGGTCATCAAGGCCGTCCAGCGCCAGCACAACCTGAACCCCGACGGTATCATCGGCCGTCGCACCGTTTCGATGTTGGCCGGCGAGAACCGCTCAGCGAAGATTCAGAAGATTCTCCTGTCCATGGAGCGCCTGCGCTGGCACCCGTCCCATCTGGGTTCCACGCGGGTGGTGCTGAACGTCCCGTCGTTCACGGCTGTATTCTTTGAGAACGGCCAGGAAAAGCTCAACATGCGGACGGTGGTCGGCTCCACGACCAACCAGACCTATTTCTTCCATGACGAGATCGAGTACGTCGAATTCAACCCCTATTGGGGCGTTCCGCGCTCGATCCTCGTCAACGAGAAGCTGCCACGCCTGCGCAGCGATCCGGGCTACCTGGACCGGGCCGGCTACGAGGTGTTCGACCGGAACGGCAAGCGCGTGTCCTCCGCCTCGATCGACTGGAACCAGTACGGCAGCAACGTGCCCTTCAGCGTGCGCCAGAAGCCGGGACCGAGCAATTCCCTGGGCGAACTGAAGATCATGTTCCCCAACAGCCACGACATCTACATGCACGACACAGCGCAGAAGCATCTCTTCAGCCGTGACGTGCGCGCCTTCAGCCACGGCTGCGTACGGCTCGAGGACCCGCGTGCGATGGCCGCGGCCGTGCTCGGCGTCAGCAAGGAAGAGGTCGGCAAGATGATCGCCGGCGGCAAAAACAGCCGCCGCAACGTCCCGGTGAAGATCCCGGTCTACGTGGCCTATTTCACCGCCTGGCCGGATGCCTCGGGAAACATCGGGTATTTCGACGATATCTACGGCCGCGACGCGCATCTCGCCAAGGCGCTGACCGCGGTTGCGGACCTGCGCTCGGCGGGCTCCTGACGGATCGGTTGCCCGCGGGATGGGAATGCCGGGCCGGGGACGCGTTCTCCGGCCTTTTCATTTCTTGCGGTTGCGCTGCTACGCCTTCGGTGTGAATGCCTTGGAACGCTGATACCCGGAAACGCAGATAGGCCTCCCTCCGGAAGGGCGGCAGCCGAATCCTTTTGCGCGAATCTATTCCAGCCCGTGCGAAAGAAACCGTGCTAGGTGGTCATGGCGCGGGCGGCGAGGGCGTGCGGACGCAGGAAAGCGTGAAAGCACATCTGCTTTGCGGGAGGTCAGGAATGCTTGAGGAGGAGAGGAGGAAATGGTGGGGGATACTGGGATCGAACCAGTGACCTTTCGCGTGTGAAGCGGACGCTCTCCCTCTGAGCTAATCCCCCACGAACCATCGTGTGATGGCGTTCCGTGTTTCAGGAACGGCCCGGATATAGTGCTTCGGTTCCGTCCAAGTCAAGGCCCTTCGCAACGCTGTGGATTTTGTTGCCGGAAACGGCTTTGTCCCCGGGCCCTTGCCGCGGTGCTATCACATGGCGGAGCGCTGGTCTCGCACGGGAATCACGGCTGTCGGACCGCTGCTCAGGTCCATGTGCGCTCCCCGGTTCGCAGACTTTCCGTCTTCAGGGCTGCCCGCTCTCGGCGCACGGGATGCCCGGGGAGGGGTGCCTGGCGCCGATTCTGTCAGGACAGGAAGGGCGGCCGCGATGGACATAAATCATTTGCTAATATATTTGTTAGCCGACGCGTGGGGGCACTGAGATGGAAAGACACACGGGACTTGGCCGGCAGGTGGCGATGTTTGTTTTTGTCGCGCTTGTGTGGGCCAGCTTCGCTGTGACGATCATTCAGGTGCGAAAGCATGCTCCCGACATCGGGGCGCAGGCCTCGCCGGAAAGCTTTGCGCACGCGTCGTCCGCTGCCGATTCTATTGGCAGTCTTTCCACGGAGGGGCTCGGCGGAAATATCCGGTGACACCTGTGGCGCTTGAACGGCTGGACTGCCGGTGGTCTTTCCGGATGCGGGCTGTCGGTGACCGGGCGGCCTGCTGGATTGGCAAGAAACTGCATGATGTGTGGCGTCGGGATGGGCTGGCGTCACCGATCCACGAAGGAGAGAGGAAAAAATGCGTAGTATCGTGATCGCAGCCGTCGCTGCTCTGGCCCTGACCGGATGCACGACCACCGAGAAGGACGTCGCGATTGGCACCGCCACGGGCGCGGTCGTTGGCGGAATCGTTGGCGGTGGACGCGGTGCCGTGATCGGCGCGGGCGCCGGTGCGCTCGGCGGCCTGCTGGTTCGCAACCTCCGCAACGGCTACTGCGAGTATCGCGATCGCCACGGCCGCATCTACACGGCGCGCTGCAACTAAGCGGATCCGGGAAACCGGGATCCTGCATCTCGCAACGATCTTCAGAAGGGCGGAACCAAGGTTCCGCCCTTCTGCTATTTTCCGCGCGAGAGACGCGTCTGCAGTTTCACCGCATGAGAAACACATGCACCTCCGCGCCGAAGCTCTCTGAAAGACATGGCCAGGCGGCTGGATGGCCTGACGCGGCGATGTTCGCAACCTGCTGGTACTCCCTCATTTTGCTGCCAGAGAGGGGCGGCTGGACCATCGATCTTCTTGGATTTTTCAGGTGATTTACATATAAATAACCACATTCCCAGGTTGTAGGTAATCCTACTCCATCTGGGGGTGGAAAAAATCAGCAGAGGTAGTAACTACAGGTCATCAAACATTCAGTGGGGGTTCCCGTGAGACTCGTAATTACCACTGCGCTGGTTGCGCTTGCTTCTTCGGCTGCCTATGCGGCGGATGCCGTTTATTCTTATGACGCCGCTCCGGCGGCGCCTGCTATTCAGGCACAGCATGACTGGACCGGTGGCTATGTCGGTCTGAACGCCGGCTACACCGGTGGCAAGGCCAAGGGCTCCTTCGAGGGTGAGTCGGCCTATGTCACCGGCAGCGGCTTCATCGGCGGTGCCCAGGGTGGTTACAACTTCCAGTCCGGCAGCTTCGTTTACGGTGTCGAGACTGATATTCAGGCTACCAACGCCAAGGCCGAGGTCAAGGATCCGGATGACAAGGGTGGCGTCAAGCACAAGTGGCTCGGCACGACCCGCGCTCGCGTTGGCTTCACGCCGACCGACAAGGTTCTGACCTACGTGACCGGTGGTGTTGCTTACGGCAACATCAAGAGCATCGGTGACGATGTGCGCTTCAACAAGACCAAGGTTGGTTGGACGGCCGGTGCTGGCGTAGAGTACGCCGTCGACAACAACTGGTCGGTCAAGACCGAGTACCTGTACACCGACCTGGGCAAGACCAAGGTTGATGGCGTCGACATCAAGTTCCCGACCCACACCGTCCGCGCCGGCGTGAACTACAAGTTCTGATCCGGACAGTCGGGTTGCAGATCGAAGCCGCAGACCGCAAGGTCTGCGGCTTTTCTGTTTGATTGGTTGGGGAGGGAGGCGCGCCGGCTGGCCCCGTGCGTGCCTGATCGCGGGGAGGGCGGACCGTCAGGCCGTCTCGGATCGGACGGACTGGATGAGCCGCTCGGCCAGCTCAACCGTCAGCTCGTCGAAATGCGAAATCACCTTCGACGGCCCGAACATGTGCACCGGCTGGTCGGTGTAGCCGAAGTCCACGGCCACGACCGGAATGCCGGCATTCTTGGCGGTATCGATGTCGGTGCGCGAATCGCCAACCATCACGCAGCGTTCCGGGTCTCCGCCAGCCATGGCGATGGTTGCAAGCAGGTGCCGCGGGTCCGGTTTCCGGTGCGCGAACGTGTCGGCGCCGCAGATGGCGCTGAAATAGTGGTCGATGCGAAGGCCCTCGAGCAGCCGCCGTGACAGGCCCTCCAGCTTGTTGGTGCAGACGGCGGCGAGATAGTCCGCTCCTTGGAAAGCTTCGATCGCCTGGATGACGCCGGGGAACGGATATGACCTCCCGGGCATGTTCGCCCGGTAGTGCTCCAGAAAGATCTGGAAGACGTCTTCGAGCTCGTCCGGGCCAAGGCGGTGACCGTGTGCCTCGCAGGCGCGTTCGATCATCACCCGCGCCCCGTTGCCGACATAGTTGCGGACTTCGGCCGGGTCGACTTCCCGGAGCTTGAGATGGCGAAGGCAATGATTCAGGCTGTCGAGCAGGTCGGGCGCGGTTTCCACCAGCGTCCCGTCGAGGTCGAAGACGATGATCGGCTTGGTCATGACGGATCCTTCTGCGCATCTTAGCTGTGGAAGGCGATAGCCCCGATGGGGGAAATGCGCAACAGCGGGTGGAACCATTTGCCCGAAGCGGTGAAAAAAGATAGTGATCCAGCCGAACAACAGGAACGGAACGATGGCAGCTGACCCCAAGGCGTTGAAGATCGCGGCCGCCCGTGCTGCGCTTGACTATGTCCAGGATGGAATGAAGCTTGGTCTAGGCACCGGCTCCACGGCCGAGGAATTCGTGCGTCTTCTTGCGGAGAAGGTGGCCGGCGGCCTGAAGGTGGTCGGCGTGCCGACCTCGGTGCGCACCGAGGAACTGGCCCGCAGCCTCGGTATTCCGCTAGCCACGTTGGATGACGAGCCGAGCCTTGACCTCACCGTCGACGGCGCCGACGAGATCGGCCCCCACCTGGCTCTCATCAAGGGCGGCGGCGGTGCGTTGCTGCGCGAGAAGATCGTTGCCGCGGCGTCTTCCCGGATGATCGTCATTGCGGACGAGAGCAAGGTGGTCGAGACGCTTGGAGCCTTCCCGCTACCCATCGAGGTCAATCCCTTTGGTCTCAAGGCCACGGTTCTGGCGATCGAGCACATTGGCCGCCAGTTTGGCCTCACCGGCGAGATCCGCCTGCGCATGAAGGATGGCAAGCCTTTTGTTACGGACGGTGGGCATTTCATTGTCGACGCATCTTTTGGCCGTATTCCGGCTACAAAAGCATTCGCAGACGAACTGAACATGATCCCTGGAGTCGTGGAGCATGGCCTGTTCATCGGACTGGCAAGCCTCGCGATCGTCGCCGGCGAAGGTGGCGTCAGGGTGATAGACGGGAAGAACTGATTTGAACCGAGGACATGGAGTAGGATCGAAGATGACTTTGGCAAAACGCGCACGCCTTGTTGCCATTGGCGCCGTTATGGGCTTGGCGGCGCTGTCGCTGCCCTCGCTTGCACAGGAGTTCTCTGAAGAACATCTCAAGGCCGCGCGTGCGACGATTGCTGCTCTTGGCGCCACGGACGAGTTCGACAATGTCCTGCCCATCGCGGCGCAGCAGCTGAAGGCGGAGCTGATCCAGCAGAGCCCGAACCTGGTCGACGAGATCAACCGGACCGTTGACGAGAAGGCCCTCGAGCTTGCCTCCCGCCGTGCCGATCTCGAGAAGGAAGTGGCCTCGATCTACGCCCAGGCCTTTTCGATCGAAGAGCTGAATGCCATCAATGCCTTCTACTCTTCGGAAGCCGGCAAGGCGCTGATCACCAAGGGCCCGCTGGTGTCGCGCGAGACTCTGGCTGCAGCCGAGATCTGGCGCAATGGCGTCATGCGCGACCTGTCCCAGCAGGTGATCCAGGCTCTGGGTGAGGCGCTCCAGAATCAGGGCCAGCAGCCTGCCGAGAAGAAGGACTGATCGTCCGATCAGCTTCCGCGTGCCGGATTCGAAAGCCTGGCCCTGCGCCGGGCTTTCTGCGTTTTGTGACCGGCTCTGCTGTTGATGGAATGTATTGGCGCGAACCGTCCCGATATTGGTCGAAAAGGGCTTTCGGAAGGTGGGCCGGCAGGCTATTGCACCAGGCGGGACAGGAAACAGGGTGTCGTCGCTGCAGCGCGATTCAAGGCAGTGCGGTATTGGTCCGCCCGGAATTGCGCAGCCCCTCCGGCGCGAGGGCCCGGGCGGCACGTGTGCCCCTCAGCACGCCGCGGGACAGCCACGTCCGCGCGAATTTGGTGTTTCTGGCCGAGAACGAGGCTTCAGATGGCTGATTACGATTTTGATCTCTTTGTCATCGGCGGTGGTTCGGGTGGCGTTCGCTCAGCCCGCGTTGCTGCCTCCATGGGCAAGCGTGTCGGCATCGCCGAGGAATACCGGTTCGGCGGCACCTGCGTGATCCGCGGTTGCGTGCCGAAGAAGCTCTACGTCTATGCCTCGCAGTTCCCGGAGCACTTCGCCGATGCGGCGGGCTACGGCTGGACGGTCGGCGAGACGTCCTTCGACTGGCCAACCCTGGTGGCCAACAAGGAGAAGGAAATCACCCGCCTCGAAGGGCTTTACCGCAAGGGGCTGGAGAACGCCGGCGCGCGCCTGTTCGAGGCGAGGGCGGTCCTGCTCGACAAGCACACCGTCCAGGTTGGTTCCGAGACCGTGACCGCCGAGAGGATCGTCATTGCCACGGGCGCCCGACCCAACATGCACCCGGACCTGCCGGGCAGCGAACATTGCATTTCCTCGAACGAGGCCTTCGACCTTCCGGAGCTGCCGCGCTCGATCGCCATCGAGGGCGGTGGCTACATTGCCGTCGAATTCGCCAACATCTTCCACGGCCTCGGCGTCGAGACGACTCTCATTTACCGTGGCAAGGAGATCCTCTCCCGCTTTGATGGCGACCTGCGCCGCGGCGTGCACGAGGCGATGGCTGCCAAGGGCATCCGCATCCTCTGCCAGGAGCTTATCACCAGGGTCGAAAAGCGTCCTGACGGGCAGCTCGACGTGACCTTGAAATCCGGCGGCACGCACACGTTTGACCGCGTCATGCTGGCGATCGGCCGCGTGCCCAATACGGAAGGGCTCGGCCTCGAGGCCGCGGGCGTGAAGACCGGGCCGCTGGGCGAAATCATCGTGGACGAATATTCGCGCACCAATGTCGATAACATCTGGGCGCTGGGCGATGTAACCAACCGCGTCCAGCTCACGCCCGTCGCCATCCACGAGGCCATGTGCTTCATCGAGACGGAGTTCAAGGGCAATCCCACTCCGGTCGATCACGAGGACATCGCCACGGCCGTGTTCTCCCAGCCGGAGATCGGCACCGTGGGCCTCTCCGAGGAAGCGGCCGCCGCGCGCTATCCCGAGATCGAGATCTACCGCGCCAGCTTCCGCCCAATGCGGAACACGCTCGCTGGCCGCGACGAAAGGATGATCATGAAGCTGGTCGTGGACGCTGCCTCGCGCAGGGTGGTCGGTGCCCACATCCTCGGCCCCGACGCCGGCGAGATGGCGCAGCTTCTGGGCATCGCGGTCAAGGGCCGGCTGACCAAGGACGTCTTCGACCGCACCATGGCCGTTCATCCCACTGCCGCCGAGGAGCTGGTGACCATGTATCAGCCGACCTATCGAATCGTGAATGGCGAGCGGGTGGGCTGAGGTGTAATCTGAGGAGACATCCTCGGCCCATAAATGCTGGAATATCCTGCCCGCGTCGTGTAAAGGAGCCTCAGCCGCGCAAGGGCACATACTTATTTCGGGTGATAACGATGACGAAATGGTCGCCAAACTCCTGGAGAAACAAGCCGATTCTGCAGGTGCCGGCCTATCCGGATCCGGAACTTCTCGCCGAAGTCGAGGGTCGCCTGGCCACCTATCCGCCGCTTGTTTTTGCCGGTGAGGCCCGCAAGCTCAAGAAGCAGCTCGCTGCCGTAGCCAACGGCGAAGCTTTCCTTCTGCAGGGGGGCGACTGTGCGGAGAGCTTTGCGGAGCATGGTGCGGACAACATCCGCGACTTCTTCCGCGTGTTCCTCCAGATGGCCGTCGTTCTCACCTTCGCCGGCGCCAAGCCGGTGGTGAAGGTCGGCCGCATCGCCGGCCAGTTTGCCAAGCCGCGCTCGTCGGACATGGAGACCAAGGACGGCGTGTCGCTGCCGTCCTATCGCGGCGACATCATCAACGGCATCGAGTTCACGGAAACCGCGCGCACGCCGGATCCGAACCGGCAGGAGATGGCTTACCGCCAGTCCGCCGCGACGCTGAACCTGCTGCGCGCCTTCGCGCAGGGCGGCTACGCCAACCTCGAGAACGTCCACAAGTGGATGGTGAGCTCGCTGGCTGACAGCCCGCAGGCCGAACGCTATCGCGTCATAGCCGACCGCATCACCGAGACGATGGACTTCATGCGCGCCATCGGCATCACGGCCGAGACGCATCCGTCGCTGCGCGAGACCGACTTCTACACCAGCCACGAGGCGCTGCTGCTCGGTTACGAGGAGGCGCTGACCCGCGTCGACTCCACCTCCGGCGACTGGTACGCCACCTCCGGCCACATGCTCTGGATCGGTGACCGCACGCGCCAGCCGGACCACGCCCACGTCGAGTACTGCCGCGGCGTCAAGAACCCTATCGGTCTCAAGTGCGGTCCGTCGCTGGATCCGGACACGCTCCTGTCCCTCATCGACATCCTGAACCCGCAGAACGAGCCGGGCCGCCTCACGCTGATCGCCCGTTTCGGGGCCGAGAAGGTGGGCGATTACCTGCCGAAAC
Source organism: Chelativorans composti (assembly GCF_039541695.1). Taxonomy (NCBI): domain Bacteria; kingdom Pseudomonadati; phylum Pseudomonadota; class Alphaproteobacteria; order Hyphomicrobiales; family Phyllobacteriaceae; genus Chelativorans; species Chelativorans composti. Next base: position 171,678 of record NZ_BAABGS010000012.1, read on the forward strand.
TGATCCGCGCCGTAAAGCGCGAGGGCCGTTCGGTCGTCTGGTCCTGCGACCCGATGCACGGCAACACAGTCTCGCTCAACGGCTTTAAGACCCGTCCGTTCGATCTGATCCTGGCGGAGGTGCGGCGCTTCTTCGAGGTCCATGCCGCCGAGGGCACCTATGCAGGCGGTATCCACATCGAGATGACTGGCAAGAACGTCACCGAATGCACGGGCGGAGCCCGCGCCATTTCGGGAGAGGACCTGCAGAACCGCTACCACACGCACTGCGATCCGCGGCTCAACGCCGACCAGGCCCTGGAGCTCGCCTTCCTGGTGGCGGAGCTCATCAAGGAGACGTCGGCCGGCAAGCCGCAGCCGATGGTCGCCGCGGCCGCCGGCTGATACAGTCGGCCTGAAGGCTGGGATCAAAACTTTTCGTTCGGATTGCAGGGCCCGCCATGGCACACGTGGCGGGCTTGCTGTTTGAGCGGTCCTTTTCCTGGAGGGAATCATGTACGAATTGAGAAGCGGCCGCTGCCTGTGCGGCAGCGTGCGTTTCAGGATCAGCGGGGAGGTGGGGGGCGTCACCTACTGCCACTGTTCCATGTGCCGCCGGCAGGCCGGCCATCACTATGCCACGGTGAACGTCCAGCGCGATCAGCTGTCGCTGGACGCTGACGGGACACTCACGTGGTACGAATCCTCGCCCCGGACCTACCGTGGCTTCTGCGGCCGCTGCGGCTCGAGCCTGTTCTGGCGGAGTGACGACTGGCCGGGGATCGCCGTTCTCATGGGTTCGCTGGACCAGCCAACCGGTCTCAAGGGCCTTCACCACATTTTCGTTGCGGACAAGGGCGACTATTACGAGATCGACGACGGTCTGCCGCAATTCGCGCAGTCGAACGCCGGCTGAATTCTGCAGGGAGGGGTGCTGCTGCAAAATCCGGTTCCGAACCGGCGTGCGATGCTGTAGACGGTCGTTGCAAGTTCGCAGGGGACCGAGATGGACAGACTCACTGACACCTTCCGAATTGCCGTCGCGCAGCTCAATCCGACCGTGGGCGACATTGCGGGGAATCTCGCGATGGCCCGCAAGGCCCGCGCGGAGGCGGCGGCCCGAGGCGCCGACCTGGTGCTGTTCACCGAGCTGTTCATCGCCGGCTACCCGCCGGAGGATCTGGTTCTGAAACCCGCTTTCCTCGTCGCCTGCGAGGAGGCCATCCGGGATTTTGCCAAGGACACCGCCGACGGCGGTCCCGGCGTGGTCATCGGCACGCCTCTGAAGCGCGCGAGCGGCATCCACAATTCCGTGGTCGTGCTCGACCATGGCGAGATCATCGCCGAACGCTACAAGGTTGATCTCCCCAACTATGGCGAGTTCGACGAGAAGCGCGTCTTCGTCGCCGGCCCGCACATCGGCGGTCCTGTCAACTACCGCGGTGTGCGCATCGGCCTGCCGGTCTGCGAGGACATCTGGGGCGATCTCGGCGTCTGCGAGACGCTGGCCGAGGCCGGAGCCGAAATCCTGCTCGTCACCAACGGCTCGCCGTATCATCGCGGCAAGGTGGACCGCCGCCATCAGGTGGTCATCCGCCAGGTGATCGAGACCGGATTGCCGATCCTCTATGCCAACATGGTGGGCGGCCAGGACGAGCTCGTCTTCGACGGCGCCTCCTTCGCCATCCAAGCAGACAAGTCTCTGGCCTTCCAGATGCCGGAGTTCGCCGAGGACCTCGCGCTCACCGTCTGGAAGCGCGAGGGCGACACCTGGATCTGCGCCGAGGGGCCGATGGTGCGGCTGCCCGAAAACGAGGAGGCCGACTACACCGCCTGCGTGCTCGGCCTGCGCGACTATGTGAACAAGAACGGATTCCCCGGCGTCATCCTTGGCCTGTCGGGCGGTGTCGATTCCGCGCTTTGTGCGGCCATGGCCGTCGATGCGCTCGGTGCGGAGCGGGTGAGGGCGGTCATGCTGCCCTATCGCTACACGTCGCAGGGTTCCGTCGAGGACGCCGAGAAATGCGCCCGCGCGCTCGGCTGCAAGTATGACTACCTGCCGATCCACGAGCCGGTGGAAGGCTTCATGCGGGCGCTCGAGCCCTTCTTCGAGGGCACCGATCCCGGCGTCACCGAAGAGAACCTGCAGAGCCGCACGCGCGGCACGCTGCTCATGGCGCTTTCCAACAAGTTCGGCTCGATGGTGATCACCACCGGCAACAAGTCCGAGATGTCGGTGGGCTACGCCACTCTCTACGGCGACATGAATGGCGGCTTCAACCCGATCAAGGACCTCTACAAGATGCAGGTCTACGCGCTCTGCCGCTGGCGCAACGCTCATGTGCCCGTGGGAGCGCTGGGACCTGCGGGGGAGGTGATCCCGGTTTCCATAATCGAGAAGGTGCCGTCGGCGGAGTTGCGCGAGAACCAGACCGACCAGGACACGCTGCCGCCTTACCCGGTTCTCGACGACATTCTCGAGTGCCTGGTCGAGAACGAGATGAGCGTCGACGATATCGTCGCCCGCGGCCACGACCGCGCGCTGGTGCACCGCGTCGAGCACATGCTCTACGTGGCCGAATACAAGCGCCGGCAGGCCGCCCCCGGCGTGAAGATCACCCGCAAGAACTTCGGCCGCGACCGGCGCTACCCGATCACCAACAAGTTCCGTGACCGCTCCTGAGGCGCGCTGCGGCGTCACAAGAATAACGGCTGGAGGCTGTCAGGACGCAATGACCATCACTGTTCGCTTCGCGCCCTCTCCGACGGGGCAGATCCACATCGGCAACGCGCGCACGGCCCTGTTCAACTGGCTGTTTGCGCTGAAGAATGACGGCCGCTTCATTCTGCGCTTCGACGACACCGACCGGGAGCGCTCGCGAAAGGAGTATGCCGACCAGATCGAGGAGGACCTGGCCTGGCTCGGCATCCGCCCGGATTACGTCTGCCGCCAGTCGGACCGCTTTGACCTCTATGAACAGGCGGTGGAGAAGCTCAAGGCCGCCGGCGTCCTCTATCCCTGTTACGAGACACCGGAGGAGCTCGAGCGCCGCCGCAAGATCCGCCTTTCGCGCCGCCTGCCGCCAATCTATGGTCGTGAGGCCCTGAAGCTGACCGATGAACAGCGCAGGGCTTACGAGGCGGAAGGACGCAAGCCCCACTGGCGCTTCCTTCTGCCCAACTTCGATACGGACCCGTTCGAGCCGCAGCGTACCGAGGTCCATTGGAACGACCTCGTCCGCGGTCCCCAGACTGTCGATCTTGCCTCCATGTCCGACCCGATTTTGGTGCGCGAGGACGGCACGTTCCTCTACACGCTTCCCTCGGTGGTGGATGACATCGACCTCGGCATCACGCACATCATCCGCGGCGACGACCATGTGACCAACACCGGAGCGCAGATCGCGCTCTTCCGCGCCCTCGGCGCGGAGCCCCCCGCCTTCGGCCACCACAATCTTCTGACAACCTCGACAGGCGAGGGACTGTCCAAGCGCACCGGGGCGCTCTCCATCCGCAGCCTGCGCGAGCAGGGCATCGAGCCGATGGCCGTCGCCTCGCTCGCCGTGCTGATCGGCACGTCCTCGGCAGTCGAGGCCTGCCCGACCATGGAAGCCTTGGCGGAACGCTTTGATCCCGCCTCGAGCTCGAAGTCGTCCGCGAAATTCGACCCGGCCGAACTCATGGTGCTGAGCCGCGCGCTCGTGCAGGCCATGCCGTTCGGGGAGGCGTCGGACCGCCTGGCTGCCCTCGGCATCATGGGCGAGAAGGCTGAAACCTTCTGGCTTGCCGTGCGCGGCAACCTCGACCGCGTGGCGGACGCCACCGAGTGGTGGACCATCGTCAATGATGGGCCCGCCGCCGTCGGACTGTCGGAAGAGGATCGCGCCTTCGTGCGCTCCGCGGCTGACCTCCTGCCCGACGAGCCCTGGGACGAAGGCACTTGGCGTACCTGGACCAGCGCCGTGAAGGCGGCCACCGGTCGCAAGGGCAGGGAACTCTTCCATCCGCTGCGCCTGGCGCTCACCGGCCGCGATTCCGGGCCGGAACTTGGTCTGCTGCTACCCCTGATTGGCAGGGAACGCGTCCTGGCCCGTTTGCGGGCATGAGCAGGAAAGCAGGCCCGCGGCGGGCACCTACGAGGTCTCGCCGGAAGGCTTGTCCGTATCGGTGACGCGGATCCTGTCGTCCGTTTGCTCTGCCTGAACCGGCTGTGTGCCGGCTTGCGCCCCCATTGGGGCTGTGTCCGCTGCCTGCAGGAAGGCCGGCCCGACCTGCCGGATATGCGAAGGGATTTCCGCCCGTGGAAGGCGGGTCGACTTGTCGAACTGCAGGATGAACTCGGCGCCATTGAGATGACCGGATTGATCCCAATGGGACGCGGCTGTTATCGCATGGCTGGACTTGGTGAGGATGCAGGCAACCTTGGCGGCGTAATCCTCATGTGCCGGGCAGCTTCTTTCCGCAAGGATCTGCTGAAATCGCAACCCGTCGAGGTCGTTCGGACGGGGTCTGCCGTTGCGGGAATTTTCGTGGGCAATGTTACTGATATGAACAATGGCTGCTGCAATGACGCTCAACATGATACTGTAATGCACAATAAATAAACACGCGATGCATGTTCTATAGGATAAGCATCATTGAGAATCCGTATATATCCTGCATTTGCGCGGGTTTTGCGAAGTCGCAAACAGCCATATATGCCGAAATATTGATCCGGCAGAGCAATCATTCTGGCTGTGCGGAAGGCGAGGTGGCCTTTAACTGATTGTGAATGCCTCTAGAAATGTGGTCGGTTGAAATCTTTCGTGCTTGACCTCGTTCATATTATGAAATTCGATGTAGAAAGTGGCTTGGAATGGGAGGATCGGTGGGAACGAGGCCGGTCTTTCGCATGGTCGTCGGGCAAGCCCTAACTGAGAACAATAAGGGGAATGAACATGAGGAACCTGATCAAGACACTTCTCGGTGTTTCGATCGTCGCTCTCGCAGCAAGCACTGCCAGCGGCGCTACACTGGACGACGTGAAGAAGGCGGGCGTCCTGCGCTGTGGCGTCAACACAGGCCTGCCGGGCTTCGGCTATCAGGATGACGATGGCTCGTGGAAGGGTTTCGACGTCGATTACTGCCGTGCGGTTGCAGCGGCGATCTTCGATGGCGACGCATCGAAGGTTCAGTTCACGCCACTGTCGGCTGTTCAGCGCTTCCCCGCGCTGCAGAACAACGAAGTGGACATGCTGGCCCGTAACACGACCTGGACCATGAACCGTGACACGGCGCTGGGCCTCAACTTCGTGGGCGTCAATTATTACGACGGCCAGGGCTTCATGGTCCGCAAGGATCTGAACGTGACCTCGGCCCTTCAGCTTTCCGGCGCCACCGTATGCGTGCAGAGCGGCACCACCACCGAGCTGAACCTGACCGACTACTTCCGTTCCAACAACATGGAATTCCAGCCGGTCGTTATCGAATCGCAGAATGACGTGAACTCGGCCTACGAGCAGGGCCGCTGCGACGTGCTGACGACGGACGCGTCCGGTCTCTACGCGAGCCGCCTTGAGATGGCCAATCCCGACGAACATGTCGTTCTGCCGGAAATCATCTCCAAGGAGCCCCTTGGTCCTCTGGTGCGCCAGGGCGACGAGCAGTGGTTTGACATCGTCAAATGGGTGCACTTCGGCCTCATCAATGCCGAGGAGCTGGGCGTTACCCAGGCCAACGTGAAGGAGATGGTGAACTCCGACAATCCGGACATCCGCCGTCTGCTCGGCCAGGACGGCAATTTCGGTGCCGACATCGGCCTGTCCAACGACTGGATGGTCAACGTGATCTCGGCCGTCGGCAACTACGGCGAGATTTTCGACCGCAACATTGGTCCCGACACACCGCTCAAGATCCAGCGCGGTCTGAACGCGCTCTGGACCAAGGGTGGCCTGCAGTACGCTCCGCCCGTTCGCTGAGTGAAGCCTAACCGGAGCCGCGCGTCCTGCGCGGCTCTTGTGTTTGAACATGCGGGGGCAGTTCGCTTTCCGCAAGCGTTCTGACCCCGCCTTGAGCGGCAGGTCCAATGACGGTCTATAGCCACAGTATCGAGAGACCCCGCGAGCGGGTATCGCTCATGCGGGATCCCAGAACACGCGGTCTGATCATTCAGATCGTGCTGATCATAGTCATCACCGCCTTCGCGGCATGGCTTGTCAGCAATACCATGGCCAATCTGACGCGTTCCAAGATCGCGACCGGATTTGGCTTCCTCTCAAATCGCGCCGGTTTCGACATCGGGCAGGTGCCCATCGACTACACGGCCAATTCCACCTATGGACGGGCGCTGCTCGTCGGCATCGTCAACACCATCATCGTGTCCGGCGCGGGCATCGTGCTTGCCACTATCGTCGGATTCATCATCGGCATTGCGCGCCTGTCCCGGAACTATCTCCTGCGCGGACTGGCGACCATCTACGTGGAGACCTTCCGGAACATCCCGCCGCTGCTGGTGATCCTGTTCTGGTACTTCGGCGTGCTGACGGTCCTGCCGCTGCCGCGAGATGCGATCCAGGTTTCCTTCCTCGGCGCTTATCTGAGCAACCGCGGCCTGCAGATTCCGGCGGCGCGCTTCGACCCGTCGGCCATCTGGACGCTGGCCGCACTTTTCATCGGCATTGCGGGCGCCTGGATTCTCGCCAGGCGCGCGAAGGCGCAGCAGCTTGAGACGGGGCATCGCCCATCCGTCGTCTGGCCCTCGCTGGGCCTGATCGTCGGCCTTCCGCTGGTCGTCTTCGCAGTCACCGGTTTCCCGATGACCTTCGAGATTCCGCAGGCGACCCGGTTCAACCTCACCGGCGGCTGGCACATCCGCCCCGAGTTCCTTTCGCTTTTCCTGGCTCTTGCCTTCTACACGGCGGCCTTCATCGCGGAGATCGTCCGCGCCGGCATTTTGGCCGTTTCCAAGGGCCAGACGGAAGCGGCCTATGCGCTGGGCCTGTCGCGGTCGCTGACGCTGCGTCTGGTCGTGGTACCGCAGGCTCTCCGGATCATCATACCGCCGCTTACAAGCCAGTATCTCAACCTGACCAAGAACTCCTCGCTGGGCCTTGCCGTGGGCTATCCGGAACTGGTCGCCGTGGGCTCCACGGTGCTGAACCAGACCGGCCAGTCCGTCGAGGTCGTGGCGATCTGGATGCTGAGCTACCTGGGCCTGAGCCTGTCGGTCGCGGCCTTCATGAACTGGTTCAACGCGCGCACAGCGCTGGTGGAACGCTAGGAGGCGGGCAATGAGTGAACATTCCGTTGCTTACGTTGCCCAGCGGGAAGTGCCGCGGGTTCCCGCCCCCCGCAAGGAAACGGGCTTCTTCGGCACGCTGCGCAAGAACCTTTTCGCAACGTCGCTCGACAGCGCCATCACCATCGCGCTCGCCATTTTCGTCATCTGGGGCGTCTGGCGGCTCGTCCACTGGGGCATTATGACGGCCGTCTTCACCGGCGACAACCGCGAGGCCTGTCTGCCCACCGAGGCGCAGCCGGTCGTCGGCGCCTGCTGGGCCTTCGTCAACGCGAAGTTCGGGCAGATTATCTACGGCCTGTATCCTATCGACCAGCGCTGGCGCATCGACATCGTCTATGCGCTGCTGGCCGTGCTTACGGTTCCGATGCTGAGCCCGTCGGTGCCATGGAAGCGGCTGAACGCCATTCTGTTGTTCGTTGTCTTTCCGTTCGTCGCGCTGGTGCTTCTGACCGGCGGCAACTTTGCCGTGAGTGGCGCCTGGGTCGGCTTCCTGCTGGCCATCGCGGCGCTGGCTTCCGTGCTGGTCGCGGCATCGAGCGTGATGCCTTCGGAGCGCCTGCTGCGCGTTGCGCGCTGGTTGGCGGTGGTCTCCATCGTGGTGGTGTTTCTCAACAACATCATCCCGAGCGGCTCTTTCCGCCTTCTTGGGCTGAGCTTCACGACGCTGGCGCTGATTGCCACGCTTCTCGCGCTCGGCGCCGTCGCTGCCTGCGTCGCCGCCGCCGACACGCAAGCGCGCAAGCTTTACGTGCTGATACCGCTGGCGGCCGTCGTCGCGCTCGTGGTGCTGCTCGCCGCCAACTTCGGCCTTACCGAGGTGCCCACCCATCTGTGGGGCGGCCTGCTGCTGACGCTGGTGGTGGCGCTGGTGGGTATCGTCGCATCCCTGCCGCTTGGCATCCTCCTGGCGCTCGGACGCCGGTCGCACCTGCCTGCCGTCCGGCTGCTGTCGATCATCTTCATCGAGTTCTGGCGTGGCGTGCCGCTCATCACGGTGCTGTTCATGTCGACCTTCATGATTCCGCTGCTGCTGCCGGAGGGCGTGACCTTCAACAACCTGCTGCGGGCACTGATCGGCGTGGCCCTGTTCACGGCCGCCTATCTCGCCGAGGTCGTGCGCGGTGGCCTTCAGGCCATCCCGAAGGGACAGTTCGAGGGAGCGCAGGCGCTCGGCCTGAGCTACTGGCAGATGATGCGGCTGGTAATCATGCCCCAGGCGCTGAAGCTGGTGATACCGGGCATCGTCAACTCCTTCATCAGCATGTTCAAGGATACAAGCCTGGTCTACATTATCGGCCTGGCCGATCTGCTGGGCACTGTCCGCCGCGGCTTTGCCGACCCCAACTGGATCACGCCCACCACGGCGGCGACAGGTCTGGTTTTCGCAGGCTTCCTTTACTGGGTGTTCTGCTTCGGCATGTCGCGCTACTCGCAATTCCTGGAACGCCGGTTTGACACCGGTTACCGCCGTTAGGAGGAGAGAAGAACATGGTTGCAACGAACACGGCTCAGGCTCCCCAAACCGGCAAGCTCGCCATTTCCGATACGGAGGTGGCGATCGAGATCATCAACATGAACAAATGGTATGGTGATTTCCACGTCCTCCGCGACATCAATCTCAAGGTGATGCGCGGCGAGCGTATCGTCATCTGCGGTCCGTCGGGGTCTGGCAAGTCGACCATGATCCGCTGCATCAATCGCCTGGAGGAGCACCAGAAGGGCAAGATCATCGTTGATGGCATCGAGCTTACCAACGATCTGAAGAAGATCGACGAGGTGCGCCGCGAGGTCGGCATGGTGTTCCAGCACTTCAATCTCTTCCCGCACCTGACGATTCTGGAGAATTGCACGCTGGCTCCGATCTGGGTGCGCAAGATGCCCCGCAAGGAGGCGGAGGAGATCGCCATGCACTACCTGGAGCGTGTGCGCATTCCCGAACAGGCACACAAGTATCCGGGCCAGCTGTCGGGTGGCCAGCAGCAGCGCGTGGCCATCGCCCGCGCGCTCTGCATGAATCCGCGCATCATGCTCTTTGACGAGCCCACCTCGGCGCTCGACCCCGAGATGATCAAGGAAGTGCTGGAAACCATGGTGGATCTCGCCGAATCCGGCATGACTATGCTCTGCGTGACCCACGAGATGGGCTTCGCTCGGCAGGTGGCGAACCGCGTCATCTTCATGGACCAGGGCCAGATCATCGAGCAGAACACTCCGCAGGAGTTCTTCGACAATCCGCAGCACGAGCGCACGAAGGTGTTCCTGTCGCAGATCCTGCACTGACATTCGGGAGGGGGCGCTTGCCCCCGTTTCCGGAAAGCCTTTGCGGCCGCTTGCGCATGGAAGCGGCCGCCTTTCATTTGAGCTGGAGAGGCGAGGGAGCCGTGGGCAGTTTGCAGTTTTCGCGACCGGTTGAACTGCAGTAGCGTTACCGCCCGAATCCCGGTTGACGAGGCGGAAGGTCGCAAACCCATGCAGTTCCTGATCGACGATCCCGAAACGAACGGCGACGGCCAGGCGGTGGCCACCATTCTGCTTGCGCACGGGGCGGGGGGCCCGATGGATTCGCCCGCCATGGACGCGCTGGCGCGGGCGCTGTCCGTCCACGGTTTGCGCGTTGCCCGCTTCGAGTTTGGCTACATGGCCGCACGCCGCTCCGGCCAGCGCAAGCCGCCGCCGCGCGCGGAGACACTCGTTCCTGAATATCTCGAGGCCGTGGAGGCCCTGGGCGGCGAACCGCTCTTCATCGGTGGCAAGTCGATGGGTGGCCGTGTCGCCTCGCTGGTGGCTGACGACCTGTTCCGGGCAGGGCGTATCCGCGGACTGATCTGCTTCGGCTACCCCTTCCACCCGCCCGCGCAACCGCAGAAACTGCGCACCGGTCACCTGAAACGCCTCGAGACGCCCGCACTGATCTGCCAGGGCACGCGCGATCCATTCGGCGGCCGCGGCGAGGTGGAAACTTACGGCCTCCCGGGTAGCGTGGAAATTCTCTGGCTTGAGGATGGCGACCACGACCTGAAACCGCGCAAGAAGGTGTCTGGCTTCTCGGTCGCCGATTATCTACGCACGGTTGCCGGGGCGGCGGCAGCCTTTGCCGCCCGCCTGCGCCGGTGAAAAGCGATGCCTCTCGCGTCTCAGATCGACTCGATCGTTTGCTCGCTCAGGTCCGGCAGCACCACGATCGGTGCGCCCACATCCACCCGGTCATAAAGGTGGATGATGTCCTGGTTGATCATCCGGATGCAGCCGGAGGAGACAGCCCGCCCGATGGACCACGCCTCGCGGCTGCCGTGGATGCGATAGATCGTGTCCTTGCCGTTCCTGAAGATGTAGAGGGCCCGCGAGCCGAGCGGATTGTTGATACCCGGTGCCATGCCGCCATTGGCGCTGCTGTAGGGTTCCAGGTCCGGCTCGCGCGCGATCATTTCCGCCGGAGGCACCCAGCGGGGCCACTTGCGCTTGTAGCCTACGTTGGCGCGCCCGGACCACGAGAACCCTGACCGGCCGACGCCGATGCCGTAGCGCGTGGCGCGACCGTCCCCGTGCACGTGGTACAGATACCGGTTCGGCGTGTCGACGATCAGCGTTCCCGGCCGCTCATCCGTCTCGAAGTCGACCTCCGTCCGGATGTAGGCGGGGTTGAACTGGCTCATGTTCACTTCGGGAATGTAATGACCATCATCCTCCATGGCGAAATACATGGGCGGGGTGGGAGGCGGTGCCGGAGGCTCTGCGATCGTCCGCCTTCGTTCCGTCATGCAGCCCGAGGGGGCTGCGGCCCCAATTCCGAGCAGCAACTGCCTGCGAAACATCCGGGCGGCCGGGAATTCAGACGGTGCAGGGTGGCTGTGGGAATCGTCCGGCATGATGTCCTCCAGGGTCGGACCGAAATCCCTGGCGCGATGCTCGAGGTTCGCAGGCGCCGCCGACGTGGCTGCAGTGATCGAAAGAAATGCGTGGCTGGCCTGAAATCGGGCTGCATGAACAGGATTTCTGAATCCGCTTAAACTATTGATAAAACAGCTAGCAATATGCCCCACCTGAGCCGCCGGCCTAATCAAAATTGATTACGAGATGGTGTTTGGCAGGGTGGCCGGCCCGCACGCCGGGCTGGGATAGCCTTTGAACCGCGCGCGGTTCATAAGTTTGCACTATAATCGCATAAGGCAACTGGCGCGCGGCTGGATGTGGGATGGCGGCTGTGCAAGCCTCTGCTGGGAACGTGTATACATCGGCGCAATCCGCCGATGACAGCACAACAGAAAACACATAATCTCGCTCGGGACTGGCGCGATCAGGGGGAGGAGCTGCAGGAAGGCTGGAGGAAGCCTGCGGCGAAGGCAATGGCCATCGCGACACGGACATTCGGTATGATGGGATGAGGGAGGAGCATCATGCAGAGACGCATGTTCATGGCATTTGCTGCGTCTGTCGCGGCATTTGCGTTGCTGGGCGGCGCCGCTGAGGCGCAGAAGGTTCTCAAGATCGGCGCGAGTGCGCCCAAGACCGGCCCGCTGGGCGGTGGCGCGGCCGTCACCCACTGGCCCAACGTCAAGCTCTGGGTGGAGGAGGTCAACGGCCGCGGCGGCATCAGGATTGGCGACCAGCAGTACAAGATCGAGCTGGTCGAATACGATGACCAGACCAATCCCGAGGTCGCCATCCAGAACATTCAGCGCCTGGCGACGGTCGACAAGGTTGACTTCATTGTCACGCCGTATTCCACCGGCATCAACGTCGCGACGGCGCCGATGATTTCGCAGCACGGCTTTCCGCATATCACCACCAGCGCGGCGACCGACGGCATCGAGGAATTCGCCAAGCGCTGGCCGAACTCCTTCTGGATGCTCGGCACCGCCACCCAGCTTGCCAAGGGTGCGGTCGACTCTCTGGTGAAGCTTCGCGACAAGGGCGACATCGGCAACAAGGTTGCGCTGGTCAACGTGACCGACGCCTTCGGCATGGAGCTTGTCGGCGCGGCCAAGCCCGCGCTCTCCGAGGCGGGTTTCGAGATCGTCTATGAGGCCTCGTTCCCGCTTGGCACGCAGGATCTGGCGCCCATCATCTCGGCGGCCAAGGCGGCCGCGCCGGATGCCTTCATTGCCTTCTCCTATCCGGGCGAGACTTTTGCGCTCACCGAACAGGCGCAGATCCAGGGCCTCGACGTTGGCGCCTTCTACGTCGGCGTCGGCACCGCGTTCCCCAGCTTCGCCGAGCGATTTGGCAAGGCGGCGGAGGGAATCCTCGGCATCGGCGGCGTCAACATCGACGACCCGAAGGTCAAGGACTACATGGATCGCCACAAGGCCGTGACCAGCCAGAGCCCCGACTTCTGGGCGAGCGCCACCACCTATGCTGGCCTGCAGGTGCTCGAGCAGGCCATCGAAAAGGCCGGCACCAAGGATCGCGCAGCCGTCATCCAGGCGATCAAGGACAATACCTTCGACACGGTCATCGGCCAGGTGAAGTTCAACAACAACATCAACCCGAACGTCTGGACCGTGGGCCAGTGGCGCGACGGTAACTTCGTCGCCGTGGCCGCCGACGGCATGGAGATATCGCAGGAGCCGGTCAGGAAGCAGGGCTGGGAGTGACCGCTGCTCCCCCTCGTGGCAATGCGCTGGCGCGGACCGGTCCGCGCCGGCCACCCTTCGGTGGACGTGTTCCATGCAGATCCTTGTAACCGGCATATTGCTGAGCGGCACCTACGCGCTGATCGCGCTGGGGCTCACTCTGCAGTACGGCGTCGCGCGCATCATGAACATTGCCAACGGCGAAACGCTGGTGGCGGGCTGCTTCATTGCCTTCTGGCTCTATGTTTCGCTGCAGATCAATCCGATCCTCGGCCTGTTCATTGTCGCGCCGCTGGCCTTCGCCTTCAACTGGGCGATCTATCAGGTGGCGCTGCGGCCGCTGGTGCAGCGGGCGAAGAACCGCGGCCAGCTGGAGGTGGACTCGATCCTCGCCACCTTCGGCTTGATGTTCCTGCTGCAGGGCCTGATGCTGCTGGGCTTTGGCGGTGAATACGTCAACTATCAGTTTCTCGCCGAGCGCTTCATGCTGTTCGGCTCGGCTTACGGTTTGAACCGCGTGGTGGCCTTCTGCGCCGCCGTGGTGATCGCTGGCGGGCTGTATGTCTTCCTCTACCACACGCGGCAGGGAACGGCTGTGCGCGCCGTGGCGGCCGATCCCGCCTCTGCCAATCTTGTCGCTATCGACGTCGGCCGCACATCCGCCATGGCCTTTGCCCTCGGCGGGGCGCTCACCGCCTGCGGCGGCGCGCTGCTGTCGACCTTCTACACCTTCAACGCCAACATGGGCATCGCCTTCACCATGAAGGCTCTCATCATCGTCATCATGGGCGGGGTGGGGGATGTCCGCGGTGCCGTCCTAGCCGCTCTCATGCTGGGCGTGGCGGAGACGGCGGTCGCGAGCCTCATCGATCCGGGCCTCACCATCGCGGCAACCTATGCGCTGTTTGTGCTGGTTCTGCTTTTCCGGCCGCAGGGCCTGTTCGGGAGGCGCGCGACATGACAGGGCTTCCCTTCGATCTGACCCCGCAGGAGCTGAAGACTGCCAGCTGGGCGGCGCTTCTCGCGGTGGCAGCCGCGCTTCTACCGCTATTCGATGAGGCCTATTATCTCGCGCTCGGCGTCAACATCATGCTCTATGCCGCGCTCTGCACGGCCTGGACGTTGTTTTCCGGCCCGACGCACTACATTTCGCTCGCCACCGCCGCCTTCTTCGGCCTCGGCACCTATGCGGTGGGCCTTGGCATCGACCATCTGCCGTTTCCGCTGCTGGTGGCGATCGGCGCGGTCTGTGGCGCGATCCTGGCCGGCATCGTCGGCGTGGCGACGCTGCGGCTCTCCGGCGTCTATTTCGTGATCTTCACCCTGGGCCTTGCGGAGCTTGTCCGCCAGCTTGTGAGCTGGGGCCAGTCGAAGATCACCACCCGCATGGGCCTCTACGTCTTCACCGATTTCACCGAGAAGCACATCTACTGGATGCTGCTGGTGCTGACCGTGGCAGTGTTCCTGACGGGCTGGCTCATCAACCGTTCGCGCCTCGGCTTTGCCATGCAGATCATCGGCAATGACGAGACGGTGGCCCGCCATGTCGGCATCGATACGGCCCGCGCGAAGATCATCCTCTTCATGATCTCCGGCGCCTTCATCGGCATCGCCGGCGCCATCTGCGCCCCCCGCTATGCCTATATCCAGCCGAATTCGGGCTTTAACCCGACGATTTCCTTCCTTGTCGTCATCATGGCGCTCCTGGGCGGCACGCGGAAACTCTGGGGCCCGCTGGTGGGCGTCATCCCGTTCACCATCGTCATGGATTTCGTGACGGCGAAGTTCCCCAACCACACCTCCATCGTGATGGGCATCGCCTTTCTTGCCATCGTCTATTTCATCCCGAATGGCGTCACGGGACTGATCGAGAAGGCGCGTGACCGCATCCGCGCCAGGGCGAGGGCAGCGCTGGCCAGCGTGAAGGAGGCGCGGCCATGACGGCGGCCGTGCTCTCGGTGCGGATGGCCCGCAAGGCCTTCGGCGGTCTGATCGCCGTCAACGACGTGTCCTTCGACGTGAAGGAGGGCGAGCTTCTGGGCCTGATCGGTCCCAACGGCTCCGGCAAGACGACGCTGCTGAACCTCATCTCCGGCGCGCTGAAGCCCACGTCCGGACAGATCCTTCTGGGCGGGGAGCCCATCGGCGGCCTGGCCGCGCATTACATCGCCCGTAGGGGCGTGGCGCGCACCTTCCAGCTCGTGCGTGTCCTGCCGTCGCTCGATGCCGAGCAGAACGTGATGGCAGGCACCGTTTTCGGTCACCAGCGCTGCTGGGGTGAGGAGGCGCGCAGGCTCGCCCGAGCGCTGCTCGAGCGCGTCGGACTTGGCGACCGCGAGCACATGCCGGTCTCCGCCATGACCTACATTGACCAGAAGCGTATCGAGCTTGCCCGCGCGCTGGCCTCCAATCCGCGCATCCTGCTGCTGGACGAGTGGCTCGCCGGCCTCAACCCGACGGAGCTTAAGGTCGGCATCAGCCTGATCGACGAGCTGCGCCGGGAGGGCCGCACCATCATCATGGTCGAGCATGTCATGGATGCGATCCGCACGCTCTGCGACCGCTGCGTGGTCATGTCGAGCGGCGTGAAGATCGCCGAGGGCGGGGTGCAGGAAACGCTGTCCGATCCGGAAGTCGTCCGTGCCTACCTGGGGGACGAGGATGCTTGAGGTCAGGGATCTCTCCGTCAGCTATGGCCGCCACCGTGCGCTGGAGAGTGCCAACCTGCGCGTCGAGCCGGGTGAGATTTGCGTCATCCTCGGGGCCAACGGCGCCGGTAAGTCCACGCTTTTGAAGGCAATCGCCGGCATGGTTCGTGCTGAAAGCGGCGTGGTGCTCATGAATGGCAAGCCCATTTCCGGGCTCAAGCCGCACCGCATCGTCGAGGAAGGCATTGCCCTGGTGCCGGAAGGCCGTGGCATTTTCGGAGACCTCACGGTGGCAGAAAACCTGCAGCTCGGTGCCTTTGCGGCCCGCGCCCGCGATATCGAGGCCGCGCGGCTGGAGGAAATCTATCGCCTGTTCCCCCGCCTTGCCGAGCGCAAGCGGCAGGTTGCGCGCACCATGTCGGGCGGCGAGCAGCAGATGGTGGCCATCGGCCGCGCGCTCATGTCCAACCCGCAGATCCTGATGCTGGACGAGCCGTCGCTCGGCCTCTCGCCGCTTCTCAGCAAGGAGCTTTTCCGCGCGCTGAAAGAAATTGCCAGGACCGGCGTCGGCATCCTGCTCGTGGAGCAGAACGCGCGCCAGAGCCTGAAGATTTCCGATCGGGGCTATCTGATCGAGAACGGCCATGTGGCAGGCGAGAACACCGCCGAGGCGCTGATGAACAACCCGGCCGTGATCAACGCCTATCTGGGGGGAGCGGCGTCCCCGGCCGCCCACGAGCCGCGTCCGCAGGGGCTCATTTCGGCGGCGATCCACGAGGGATTGGGTGCTGCCGGCCGCGTGGTTGAAGAGCTGACCCGCCGCGCTGCGGAAATCCAGGCGCGCTTCATCCGCGCCCTGCGCCGCGAATGCCCGGTTCCGTCCGCTTTCGCCGGGTTGTATGATCCAGACAGGGATGAAGTCGGGGAGGCCGGTCCGATGCCGCCAGCGCTTCGTGTTTCCGAGGATGCAAGGGCTCTGAGCGGCCGCGCGGCCGAATTTGCCGAGCGGGCGGCGGAACGCCTGGCGCGTCACATTGGCCGCTGCCGTGGCGCGGATCACGTGTCCCCGCCGCTCCGCATTGCCGCCGATGCGCGGGCCCTGAGCGAGCGCGCCAGCGAACTGGCCGCCGAGGCTTCGGCGCGGTTGGCCCGGCACGTCAGCGCGACACGGGAAGCGGCAAAGACGCGGCTCTCCGAACGGGTCGATCCGCGAACCCTCGCGAACGGCGAGGATCAGGCCCAAATCCAGCCTTCTCCGCTGATCGGCCACAACAGCCGCTTTGCCGTCGAAGACGAGGCTTCCGCCGGGGAGGATGAGGTGGCGCGCAAAAATCATCCGGAGGCGGCTGCCGGCACTGCCGCCTGGCCGGTGAGTGATGGCATAGCCGCGCTGGTGAAAACCCTTTCCGTGCGGCAAATGATGCGCGCGGAGGGCGGGGGGACCGTTGGATGGCCGGTCAGCGACGGCATCGCTGCACTGGTTGCGGAAGCCGCGAAGAAGCAGGCCGTTTCCGCGCCCGTGCGCGGCAGGCAGCTCAAGGCCTTCACGGTGAAGCCGGAAGAGGCGGCAGGTCCAGCGGGAGATGGGACGGACGGTGTCGCCGGGGGCGCCAGCGACCGCTGGCCCGTAGCGGATGGCATCGCCGCACTTGTGGAACAGGCGCGGAAGACGCAGTCTGGTCTCCAGCCCCCTGACCCAGATGAGGATCGAGACCGTGCGGAGCCGAAGCGGCCCTGACGGCATACCGAACAAGAGAGGAGACGTGACCATGGCCCGAGTGTTTGAAGGCATGTATATCGGCGGCAGCTGGTCGGCGACGAAGAAAACTTTCAAGGACTACAACCCGTCCGACGGTTCCGTCTGGGCGGAAGTTCCCGATTCCGGACGCGCGGAAACGGCCGCAGCCATCGAGGCGGCCCAGGCCGCGTTCCCCGAGTGGTCGCAGCTTCCGTTCTCCAAGCGCGCCCATTACCTGCACAAGGCGGCCGAGATCTGGGAACGCCGCCGTATGGAGATCGTCGAGGCCATCCAGGCCGAAGGCGGCGGCTGGTTCGGCAAGGGCATGTTCGAGACGGGCTATGTCCTGGAAGTCTTCCACGCCGCCGCTGCCTCCGTCTGGCAGTCGACCGGCGAGGTGCTGCCCTCTGAATACGGCAAGATCTCCATGGCCGTCCGCCGTCCTATGGGCGTCGTGGCCGTCATCAGCCCGTGGAACTTCCCCTGCATCCTTTCGGCCCGCGGCTTCCTGTTCCCGCTTGCGGCCGGCAACACCATCGTCCTGAAACCCTCGGAGGAAACCCCCTATCTCGGCGGCCTGCTGTTCGCGGAGGTCTTCGAGGAGGCCGGCCTGCCCAAGGGTGTTTTCAACGTCGTGACCTGTACGCGAGAGAACGTGGCCGAGGTGGGCAACGAGCTGATCGAGCACCCCTACGTGAAGGGCGTTTCCTTCACCGGCTCCACCGCCGTCGGCCGTCAGGTCGCGGCCAAGGCCGGCGCGCACCTCAAGAAGTGCTGCGTGGAACTCGGCGGCAAGGACTCTCTCATCGTGCTGGAGGATGCCGACATGGAGCGCGCCACCCAGGCCGCCAACTTCGGCTCCTTCATGCACCAGGGCCAGATCTGCATGTCCGTCGAAAAGGTGCTCGTCCAGGAGAAGATCTTCGACGAGTTCCTTGCGAAATTCGTCGAGCGCGCCCGCAAGCTCAAGGTCGGTGACCCCACGAAGAGCCAGGAGCATGTCATCGGCCCGCTGATCAACGACAAGCAGGCCGGCAAGGTGCGCGAGCAGCTGGAAGACGCCATCGCCAAGGGCGCCAAGGTCGTGCTCGGCGGCAAGATCGAGGGCCGCTTTGTGGAGCCCACGATCCTCACCGGTGTGACGCCCGCGATGAAGATCTACCAGGAAGAGACCTTCGGCCCCGTCGTTCCGGTCATTCCGTTCCGCACCGACGAGGAGGCGATCCGCATCGCCAATGATACGGAATACGGCCTGTCGGCCGGTGTTTTCTCGCGGGACGAGGCGAGGGCGCTCGCTATCGTGAACCGTCTCGACACCGGCAACTGCCACGTCAACTGTTCTTCGGTGAACGACGAGCCGCACGTACCCTTCGGTGGTATCAAGGCTTCCGGCGTCGGCAAGCACGGTGGCCGCTGGTCGCTCGAGACCTTCACCGAGACCCGCTGGATCACGCTCGACCGCGGCGGCCGTCCGTTCCCGCCGGTCTTCTGACCCGCTTTCGGGGGGCGCGGAGCGCCCGCGCAAGTCCGGTCTGCTCCGGCGCCGAATGCCTGTTATGGCAGGGGGCGGCTGGCTCGCCTAAAATGCCAAAGGCCGGCGTGGCCGGCCTTTGTGCTGCGGATACCGTTCGAGAACCGCTACCTGGTCTTCTTCCCGGACTTCTTCACGGCTTCGCCCGGAATCTCCGACTCTCCCTCAAAGCTCGCGTAGAGATGCTCGGGCAGGCCCTTCGGCGCGTCATAGGCCCGCAGACACCAGGGGCAGCGGCGTGCGGCCGATGGTCGGGGTCCCGAGCACGAAGGACAGCAGTTGAGCAGCATGAATTACCTCCACCATTCTGCATGCCGGTCAGGGCACGGAAAAATGTCCTCTCTGGCCGTCGGATGACGGCAATCCTTGTTGTGCGTGTGCAGCGAAGAACGGGGGAACCGTCCGTCCGCGGCAACGCGCTGGTTTATTCGGCAAACAAAGCGGCAAAATAATGCCGCGCGGTGGGACATTACGTCCCGTTCGGCGGCTATATAGGTAATCCTGCGTAATTGTTCACGGGCCAGGCGCGGCCATCCCCAGATAAGATGTGAGTTCCCGCGCGGCCGCGCCGCCTGCGCGATTGGCGCCGATGGTGGAGGCAGACGGCCCGTAACCAACCAGATGGATACGCGGATCCTTCGCCACTTGGGTTGCCAGCCTGCCTGTCATGGTGATGCCACCGTTACTGTTGCGTATCTGGAGCGGCGCCAGGTGGTCGAGGGCGCTGCGAAAACCGGTACACCACAGGATTACGTCCGCATCGAGCGTGCGACCGTCATCCCAGCGTACACCCGTTTCCGTGATTCCCGTAAACATCGGCTGCCGCGTGAGCACTCCGCGCGCCCGCATGGCTTCGATGGCAGGCGATTTGGGGATTCCCGTCACCGAGACGACCGAGGCGGGCGGCAGGCCCTGGCGCACGCGCTCCTCGACCTTCGTCACCGCTGCGCGGCCGAGCTCCGGCGAGAAGGGCACGTCGAGAAACTCCGGCTCCCGCCGCGTCACCCACGTGGTCCGCGTCACCCGGGAAACTTCGTCCAGCAGCTGCAGGGCGGAGATCCCCGCGCCGACGACGATCACGTGCTGACCGGCGAACTCCTCCGCGGTGCGGTAATCGCGCGTGTGAAGCTGACGGCCGCGAAACCGCCCGGCGCCGGGGATCTCCGGAATGTACGGCGCTTCCCACGTTCCCGTCGCGTTGATGATCCCGCGCACCGAGAACAGACCCTTGTTTGTCTCCACCCGGAGCCGCTCCCCGCGATCGCAGACGACCTCGACATTCACGGGCCTCAGCACGCGCAGGTCGAACCGCTCCTCGTAAGCGGCGAAATAGGCCTTCATGGCTGTGGCGGCCTGTATGCTGCCGTCGCCGACATCCACCGCTTCGGCAAGGCCAAGTCCCGGCAGGTCATGGATCCCGTTGGCGGCTGACAGCGTGAGCGACGGCCAGCGGAACTGCCAGGCCCCGCCCGGCTCCGGCGCGCGGTCGAAGACGATGAAATGGCGCAACGGTTCGAAGCCAAGGCGCCTCAGGTGGTAGGCGGCCGAAAGGCCAGCCTGTCCGGCGCCGATGACGGCGATGTCCGTCTTGACGAGAACCTCGGCGGGGCGTGCGGCGCTCATGGCTGGTACTCCGTGAACACCCTTCGCCGCCGGTCCCGCATGCTACTTATCCGTTTCGTCCAGAGTGTTCTCGATCGCGGCGATGTTGAGTTCCAGCATGGCGATCCGCTCGAGCGTCTGGGCGGGCGGAATCTGCCCGCTTTCGGCGGCGACTTGCAAAAGCCTGCGCTGTTCCTCGCGGATGAGCTGCGCAAGATGTTCCAGCTCTTTCTTCATCGTTGATCCCCCGTTTGGTCTCCGCACCCTTAGTATAAATGCCCCGGACATTCCACCCTTACTCCCAAGGCGGCGGGCAGGAGGACGCGAACGCATATCCTTTGCACGGGACATACTGCGTGATCCGGCTGTCCGGCGGCAGAACATCGGGACGCGGGGCATCGGCACAGGAGAGAACGCCTTGGGGCGCCCGAACGCGCGGAAAGGGGAAACGGGCCGGAACCGGCCGGCCCGCGGTGTGAAACGAAGCGGAACCCCGTGGCCCTCAGTCCTTCGGACCGTTCTTCTCCTCGGCGAGGATGTTTTCGATCGCGGCGATGTTGAGCTCGAGATAGGCGATGCGCTGCAACGCGTGGCCCGCCGGAACGCGTCCCATGGCCCCGGCGTCTTCCAGAAGCCTGCGCTGCTCGTTCCGCATCAGCCGGGCGAGTTTTTCAAGTTTTTCCTGCATGACCGATGATCTCGACTCTTGAAGGCGGGTTCTTTCCCGTTGCGATTATTACCGCATCCGTGGCTGTTCAAGGGCACTGTACTCCGCAAAGCGGGCAGCGCCGCCGCGCTCGCCCCTTATGCGGACGGGTCTGGTGCGAGCGATGCCAATTGCTGCGGGCAGCCCTGCGCACCTCTGAACGGCTTTGACATTGGCTCCCATAACCAATAGGAACGGCGAGACCCGTTGCTGCGTTGAACGCAGCCAGACGCGCATCACGCATGCGCCACTCCGAAAGAGACTTGTATGACAGATTTTTCCGGCGTCGTTCCCGCGCTTGCCCGCGCTTTGGCAAATCGCGGCTATGAGACGCTTACCCCGGTTCAGCAGTCGATGCTGGACCCGGCGCTCGCCCGATCCGATGCCCTGGTTTCCGCCCAGACCGGTTCCGGCAAGACGGTGGCCTTTGGCCTTGCCATGGCGCCGACGCTGCTGGATGAGGCGGAACGCTTCGGCCCTGCCGCGGCGCCGCTCGCCATGGTCATCGCGCCGACGCGCGAACTGGCGCTGCAGGTGCGCCGCGAGCTCGAATGGCTTTACGCCGAGACAAGCGCGGTGATCGCGAGCTGCGTGGGCGGCATGGACATTCGCAGCGAGCGCCGCGCGCTCGAACGGGGCGCCCACATCGTGGTGGGCACGCCCGGCCGCATTTGCGACCACATCCGTCGCGAGGCGCTCGACCTGTCGGCGCTGAAGGTCGTGGTGCTCGACGAGGCGGACGAGATGCTGGACCTGGGCTTCCGCGAAGACCTGGAATTCATCCTCGAGTCCGCCCCGGACGACCGCCGCACGCTGATGTTTTCGGCCACCGTTCCCGCGGCGATCGCCAGGCTTGCCAAACAGTACCAGCGCGATGCGGTCCGTATCGCCACCCAGTCCGAGACCCGCCAGCACGGCGACATCGAGTATCGCGCGCTGCTTGTGTCGCCCTCCGACCGCGAGCACGCCATCTTCAACGTGCTGCGCTATTACGAAGCGCCGATGGCGATCGTCTTCTGCTCGACGCGCGCGGCGGTGAACCACCTCACGGCCCGTTTCAACAACCGCAACGTCTCGGTTGTGGCGCTGTCCGGCGAGCTTTCCCAGAACGAGCGAAACCACGCGCTCCAGTCTCTGCGCGATGGTCGCGCCCGCGTCTGCATCGCCACCGACGTGGCGGCTCGCGGCATTGATTTGCCGGGTCTCGACCTGGTGATCCACGCGGACCTTCCAACCAATCCCGAGACCCTGCTTCACCGCAGCGGCCGCACGGGTAGGGCAGGGCGCAAGGGCATCTGTACGCTGATCGTGCCGGCGAACCAGCGCCGCAAGGCCG
Organism: Chelativorans composti; assembly: GCF_039541695.1. Lineage (NCBI taxonomy): Bacteria > Pseudomonadati > Pseudomonadota > Alphaproteobacteria > Hyphomicrobiales > Phyllobacteriaceae > Chelativorans > Chelativorans composti. The sequence continues at coordinate 194,069 of NZ_BAABGS010000012.1, forward strand.
AGCGCCTGCTGGAGTCCGCCCGCGTCACCGCCACCTGGGCCAACGCCCCCTCTGCAGATGAGGTGCAGCGCCGTGACGACGAGCGTCTTCTGGCCGATCCCGTCTTCGCCGAAGACGTGCGCGAGGAGGAAGAGGCGCTGGTGCGCACGCTGGTGGAAAGCCACGGCGCCGACCGCCTGGCCGCGGCCTTCGTTCGCCTTTACTGCGACCGTCATTCCGCGCCTGAGGAACTCACCGAAGTGCCGCTTGACGCGCGCGGCCCCCGCGTGCGGACCGGAGAAGCGGGAAGCGCCCCGCGCCGCGATTACGGCTCTTCCGCCTGGTTCTCGCTCTCGGTTGGCCGGCGCCAGAACGCCGAGCCGCGCTGGCTCATTCCGATGCTTTGCCGGGTGGGCAACCTGTCCAAGGCCGAGATCGGCGCGATCCGCATGCAGGCGAACGAGACCTTCGTGGAGATCGCAGCATCCCACGCCGACGCCTTCCTCTCGGCTCTGGGCCGCAACAGGACGCTTGAGCGTGGCATCACCGTCCGCTCGCTGGACGGCGCCCCGGACCTCTCCCGCCGCGCCGACACCCGCTTCCCCGGCGGGCGTTCAGGCGGACGGTTCGCAGGGGATCGTTCCGAAACTGCGCACTCCTACGGGGAGCGCTCCACCGCGACGCGCAAGCGCAGGGATTTCTATGAAGCATCAGCCGGACCCGCCTCCGCTGCACCGAAAAAGCACAGGGCACGAAGCGAGGATGGCAAAGCCTCAAGCAAGCCTTTTCGCAAGAAGGAAAAGCCGGCCAGCCCAAAGGGATCTGAGAATCTGACATGAACGTGCTGGGGCGGGTGTGCCCGTTCCAAGGGCTGGGCGGCAGCGTCACGGCGGTGCGGCTAGCCCTACAAGGCGGCGCTGTCCAGGATGCGCTTCATGGCCTCTGCCGTCCAGGGCGTCGGATCCGACGCCTATCGGGAGATCCTGCCGCTGCGCCGTGATAACGCCTAGGGGGAGGTGTTCCTCATCGACGGCGTCGACGAGAACCACCGCGCATCGGACATCCTGGGCCGTGAACCCGCTGGCGTGTGAACTTCTGCGGCAATGGCCGGAGTGCGGAAAGGCAGGAGACGGCGCGGAGAGTTCCGCCAGCCGGGATTCACCTGCCGACCCGGGTCTGGCCAGGACTGTTGCCATGCGGATTCAACAATGGCCCGATCACTTCGATGCGATTGGTCCACACATAGCCATCGAAATTGTCGGGCACGAGCGCCAGTTGCCCGGCGTGATCAATACCGGCGGTGAAATCGCCGCCCTGATAGGGACCCATCAGGATGACCTCGCTTCCGGCAGCCTTCATGCGCTCGATAAAGCGGTGCGGCCAGCCCCACAGCATCCAGGCGTAGTTTAGCGGCACGATCACCAATGTGTTTCGGCAGGGGGCGGGAACGAAGCCGCTCCATCCCAGCGCAAGGTACCGGCTGAGACAAGAGATGATCGACGTCTTGTCATAACCCCGAAGACCGGGAACGAGCCGCAGGCTTTCCCGAGTGGGGATCTCTCCGCCATAGACGCCGAAAGTCGCTTTCCGCCATTCGGGATTCTTGTTCAAAAGGTCGGCGAGAGCTTGCCCCTCATCGGCCCGCTGGCTCTTGAAGTTGATCAGGAATTGCCGGCCCGGAAAGGCGCGAAACACCTCATCCAGTGCAGGTATCATGCCGATACCCTTGCCGCGCAGCGGGAAGGTCCTGCCGCCATCGGCGGTGTAGCCATGACCGATATCAAGCTCCTTGAGCCGGCTCATGGGCGTCTCTTCGGTCACGCCTGTTCCGTCCGTGCGGCAGTCAAGCGTCCAGTCGTGAAAGACCGCGAAGGCGCCGTCCGGCGTGAGGTGAACGTCCAGCTCCACGACCGCCGCCCCATGCTCGAAGGCGGCGCGCATCGAGGGGATTGTGTTTTCGATGTAGTCATGCGTTGGGGGCAGGATTCGTTCCGCCGTGCAGGTATCATTCTCCAGGTCCTCCGCGCTGAAGGTTTGGTGAACGCCGCGGTGCGACAGAAGCCGTGTCTTGCCCGCTTCCAGGGTTGGTCCAAACAGCGAGGTGTTCGTGGCCCACAGCGCGGCTACGACTGCTGCCGTTCCAATCAATAGCTTGCGAAGCACGAAACACTCTCCTTGACGTCCGCGACCAGTTCTAACGCCAATTGAGGCCGGAACGGGGAAGGGAGCGTGTCACGTCATCGCGCTGCAGTTTTTCCCATCCTCAGTCTGGCATGCCTCGCCCGTGGCTGAAGGACACGGATTGCATTCCGGGTCCAGCAGTCTGGGCCCCGGTCCCTGTTCCCCGAGCTCGTCATAGGGGTTGCGCAGCGGACAGTGTTCCGTCGACAGGCAGCCGCAGCCGATGCAATCGGTCAACTGATCGCGCAGTCGCGTGAGCCGTTCGATTCGCAAGTCCAGGTCCGCCTTCCAGCGCTGTGACAGCCGCCGCCAATCCGCCGCGGTCGGCGTGCGTCCCTCCGGCAGGGTGGACAGCGCCTCCTTGATCTCCGCAAGCGGTATGCCGGTGCGCTGGGCCACCTTGATGATAGCCACGCGCCGTAGCACCTCGCGCGGATAACGCCGTTGGTTGCCCCGATTGCGGTTGCTGCGGATCAACCCCTTCGATTCGTAGAAGTGAAGCGTGGAAACGGCCACGCCGCTTCTGGCTGCGACTTCACCCACGCTCAGTTCCCTCTGCAGTTTTCCCGGCGTTGCTTTTGTCATGAGCTTGCCCCTTGACCTCAACCTTAGTTGAGGTTTTATCAGAATGTCTCCTTCGATATCAACCAAGGAGACTTTCCCAGATGACTGAACCAACAAGGCTCACGATCATTCTCGGCAGCGCGCGCGAAGGCCGCTATTGCGACACCGTTTTCAGATGGGTTCTGGCCGAAATCGGCAGCAGCACGGACTTTGTGGTCGACGTGATCGACCCGGCCAGTCTCGACCTCGGCAGCCTGGGGCGGGGCAACGGCGGGGAGTCGGTCGCCGCGTTGCGCCAGCGCATCGACGAAGCTGACGCCTTCCTGGTCGTGACCCCGGAATACAATCACGGCTATCCGGCTGCCCTGAAGGCCGTGATCGATTCGGCCTATATCGAGTGGCAAGCCAAGCCTGTGGCGTTCATTTCCTATGGCGGAATCTCGGGCGGCTTGCGCGCCGTCGAACAGCTGCGCCTGGTGTTTGCGGAGCTGCATGCGGTAACGCTGCGGGACAGCGTGAGTTTCCCTATCCCCTGGCGGCGGTTCGGCGCAAACGGCCTGGCGGATGCGCACGAGGAGCGAAAGGCTCTGGACATGCTGTTGGCGCGTCTTCTGTGGTGGTCACACACCCTGCGCAGCGCACGCCTGGCGGCCCCTTACGCTGAGGTGGCGGCATGAGCTCTGCCAACGCTTCTCTGTCGGGATCTGAGTCCGCTGAGCTCCGTCCGTCCTTAGCGACGGCGGCAACGCTCCTGTTCGTCAGCTCTCTCACCATCATGGCGGCAACGGTGATCTCGCCCGGTCTTCCTGCCATCGAGGCACATTTCGCCGGTACCGAGAATGCCGCTTTTCTGACGCGCCTTCTGATCACCATGCCGGCGCTCGCCATCGCCTTCATCGCACCGTTCGCGGGAAAGTTCACCGACCGATTCGGCCGCCTGCGCGTGCTTTCGGCCTCGGTGCTGCTCTACGGTCTTGCAGGCACGTCGGGTCTAATTGCCGACACTCTTTATGCGCTGCTGTTCGGACGGGCCCTGCTCGGCGCAGCCGTCGCGGGGATCGTTACCGCTACCACTGCTCTGATCGGCGATCTCTTTGCGGGGCCAAGCCGCGACCGCTTCATGGGTTTGCAGACAGCGTTCACCGGCATTGGCGGCCTCCTGTTCATGAGCTTCGGCGGGCTGCTCGCAGGGGCAGGATGGCGGGCTCCCTTCGCCATTTATGGCCTGGCCCTTCTGATCCTGCCGGCGGTGTTGCTTTGCCTCACGGAACCACGGTACGAACGACAGGATTCCGGTGCCAGCGGGCCTGCCCGGGTTCCACTGCTCGCCGTCAGCGTCCTGCTCCTTGCGGCAGTCTTCAACAGCATTTGCTTCTATCTTATCCCTACCCAGATGCCGTTCCATCTGTATGCCCTTGGCGTGAATTCTCCAGGCACGGTGGGGATTACGCTTGGCGCCTTCAACCTCGCTGTTGCCGCTGCCTCGCTCGGCTACGGCCGCCTGCGCGCCATGGTCGGCCTGCCGGGAGGTTTTGCCGTAGGTTTTGGCGTGATGGCTGTAAGCTTTGCAATTATCGCAATGTCGTCTTCGCACGCCGCCGTCGCCGTCGGGCTCATGGTGGGTGGTGGGGGCCTGGGCTGCATCATGCCGGGACTCGCGGCAAGCGCCATGACGCTCGCTCCTCCGGCTGCCCGAGGCCGCGTCGCAGGTGCGCTGACCGCCAGCATCTTTCTCGGGCAGTTCCTGTCACCCGTTGTCAGCCAGCCGCTCGTCAGCTGGATTGGCTATGCCGGGGTTTTTGGCCTCACCAGCGTGTTCCTCGGAATTGCAGCAGTGCTTGCAGCCTTGTTGGCGCTTTCCGGACGGTCGATGGCTGCAAAGGCCGCACAAGGCTGAAACGACACAGATGCTGGCGGGAGCGCACGGAACTCTCCCGCAACCACTGGGGATGCGAGGCCCGGAAGGGCGCGCATCCCGCTGATTTCGCAAGATGACGCAGCTGCCTTCCACTCAGTGCAATGACTGAGAAGACAGATTTTTGCCAGCCTTTGGAGGGAAAACCTGATCGGGGAGGGGGTGTGTCGACGAAATCGGACCTCCTCGAAGCTTCCTTGAGAGTGTGAAACATCTGAGAACGGGCTTCGGTCTCTCCCCGGTCTCATCGCCACCCCGGCGCGAAGCGCTTCGACACGGCATCCGCGCTGCGCCTGTATTCTTCGAATCCGAGGCTCCCGTAGAAGGCCTGTGCCCGGGCATTTTCTTGTCTTATCGTGGCGTCGATGAAGCGCACCCCTGCGGCCTCGGCCGCGGCGGCAGTTCTCTTGAACAGGGCCTTGCCGATCCCGCGACGGTGATGCCCGGGTTGCACGAAGGTCGAGACGAGAGCCCAGTCCGCAGGCAGCCGGTCTTCGCCCGGCCACTCCGGGTCCGACCATTCGAGCGCCTGGAAGCCGCGCACCTGCAGGCCATCGAGTGCCACGAAGCAGGAAATGCGGCGCACGGGATGGATGAAGGTGCGCCGTATGCGCTCCGCATCGAAGCGGGTTAGGTGCGCCGTAAGCCCGCCGATTTCGATGATCTCGTTGAGGATGGCCGCCATCTGCACCGCGTCGCCATCCTCGGCCTCCCGAATGCCGATCGTCATCAGTCCTCTCGTTCCTTCGCCCCTCGACTCGGCGGGCAGGATAGGATAATGCCAGTCGCCAACTCAGTTCAAACGGGGCACGTCATGGGAGACGGCAAGTCCGCAGACAGGTGAGCCGCAGCAACGGCTTTCGTTGTTGCGGCGTTCTTTAGAGCCAAATCGTTCGATTTTCTGGTGAACGAGCGCCGCTTTGTTCTCTGTTCAAGCGGATGTTTCGTCATGACTTCCCCAAGACCTGCGTGGACTTACACGCTGCCGGCAGCCTTGCTGCTGATGGCGCCTTCGACATTCTCGCCTCCCTGGCGATGGACATCTTCCTTCCCGTCGTGCCGGCTATGCCGGCCATCCTGAACACGACGCCCGGCGTGATCCAGCTCGCGCTGAGCCTTTACATGGTTATGCTCGGGGTGGGGCAGGTGGTGTTCGGCCCGCTCTCTGACCGCGTCGGGCGACGGCCAGTGCTGCTTGCGGGCGGCGCGCTGTTCGCTGCGGCCTCCCTCGGTGCGGCCTGCTCCTCCACGGCCGGAGATTTCCTGGCGTTCCGCCTGCTCCAGGCTGTCGGGGCGTCGGCCGCACTTGTGGCCACCTTCGCGACAGTGCGCGACGTCTATGCCGACCGTCCGGAAAACGCCGTCATCTATGGCCTGTTCAGCTCGATGCTGGCATTCGTCCCGGCCATTGGTCCGGTAGCTGGTGCCCTGATCGCGGAAAGCTTCGGCTGGCGCGCGATCTTTGTCACGCTTGTGCGCTCGCAGCGCTGGCCATCGCCAATGCCAGCCTCCGGTGGCATGAGACGCGTCCGGCAATCGGCACGGGCCCGCGCCCCTCGGTGCTGCCGATCTTTACGAGTCTTCCGTTCTGGGTCTACACCCTGGGCTTCAGTGCGGGCATGGGATCGTTCTTCGTCTTCTTCTCGACGGCCCCGCGTGTCTTGATCGGCCGGGCAGGCTACACCGAATTCTGGTTCAGCCTGACCTTTGCGACCGTGGCTCTGGTCATGATCACGACGGCACGATTCGCCAAAGCCTTCGTTGGCCGATGGGGTGTTGCGGGTTGCGTGGCGCGCGGCATGGTGATGCTCGTCTGTGGCGCGCTACTGCTTGCCGCAGGCGAAGCGCACGCTTCGCCGTCATTTCTCACTTTCATCCTGCCGATGTGGGTGATGGCCATAGGCATCGTTCTCACCGTTTCGGTCACCGCCAACGGCGCGCTGAGGGGCTTCGATGTCATCGCAGGCTCGGCTGTCGCGATCTACTTCTGCATTCAGAGCCTGATCGTGAGCATCGCGGGCACCCTGGCAGTAACGCTTCTCGACGGTGCTTCCGCCTGGCCCCTGGTCTGCTATGCGACGGTGATGGCTGTGGTGGTGCTCGCCGGCTTGGCACTGGTGCGGTCACGCGAAACCCGTGCAGCAGCGTCTACTGGCGCTTCCGCCGCTCCGCGTCGCTGAGGCGATTTTCGCGGAATTCAAGCCGATCCCGGGGGGTCGGCTTTGTCTTTTCAGGCGTTCTTTCGCCTGTTTCCTTTTCGTTCTCTTTGTCATTCCGGCCCGGTCTTTCGACCGGGCCGGGCTGTTCCTAGCCGAACCTTGTATCAGCTACACCCGCTCGTTGCCCCGCACGTCTCGCACTTCTCGCAGGTGCCGTTGCGCACCATGGTGAAGTTCTGACACTCCATGCACATGGAGCCGGTGTAGCCCTGCATGATCGCCTGCTGGCGGCGCTGGCTCTCCATCTGCTTGGCCTGGGCCGCTTCCTCGGCCGCCTTGTCGGTGAAGAGCGTGTTGACCGTCTCGGCCGCCGGTTGCGGCTGGGGCTGCGGCTGGCGCAGGAAGGCGGCCGGCTCCTCGCTGAGGCTGGTCACGTTCTTGAGCGCCGTCACCGTCGTCACGCTCGTGGACGAGAAGGCGTGCACGTTGGAGGTCGTCGAGCCCATCGGCGCCGAGCCTGCCTCGCCGCGAGGCTCGGAGCTGCCCGTCACCACCTTGAACATGGCGCCGCGCGTCAGGCCCTTGGAGAAGGGGAGCGCCTTGCCTTCGTTGATGCCGCGTCCGAGCGAGGTGTTCGAGAAGTCGGACATGTCCACATGCGCAAGATCGTTGCGGCCGAGATAGGAGACCGCGAGTTCGCGGAACACGTAGTCGAGGATCGACGTCGCGTTCTTGATCGCGTCATTGCCGATCACGATGCCCGCCGGCTCGAACTTCGTGAAGGTGAAGGCTTCCACATATTCCTCGAGCGGCACGCCGTACTGCAGGCCGATGGAGATGGCGATGGCGAAATTGTTCATCATCGCGCGGAAGGCCGCGCCTTCCTTGTGCATGTCGATGAAGATCTCGCCCAGGCGACCGTCGTCGTACTCGCCGGTGCGCAGGTACACCTTGTGGCCGCCCACCACGGCCTTCTGCGTGTAGCCCTTGCGGCGGTTCGGCAGCTTCTCGCGCTCGCGCACCACGCGCTCCACCACGCGTTCGACAATCTTCTCGGTCACCTGCATCGCGCGGGCGGAGGCGGGCTGGGCCACCAGCGCCTCGACGGCCTCGTCCTCGTCGTCATCATCGGCGATCAGCGAGGCGTTGAGCGGCTGCGACAGCTTGGAGCCGTCGCGGTAGAGCGCATTGGCCTTGAGGCCGAGCTTCCACGACAGCATGTAGGCGCTCTTGCAGTCCTCCACCGTCGCGTCGTTCGGCATGTTGATCGTCTTGGAGATCGCGCCGGAGATGAACGGCTGCGCCGCCGCCAGCATGCGGATGTGGCTCTCGACCGAGAGATACCGCTTGCCGATCTTGCCGCACGGGTTGGCGCAGTCGAAGACGGGCAGGTGCTCCGGCTTGAGGTGCGGGGCGCCTTCCAGCGTCATCGCGCCGCAGACGTGGATGTTGGCCGCCTCGATGTCCTTGCGGCTGAAGCCGAGCGCCGGCAGCATCTCGAACGACATGTCGTTCAGCTGCTCATCGGTGAAGCCAAGCACTTCCTTGCAGAAGTCCTCGCCCAGCGTCCACTTGTTGAAGACGAACTTGATGTCGAAGGCCTTCTGCAGCGCCTTGTTGATCGCCTCGATCTTCTCGTCGGTGAAGCCCTTGGCCTTGAGCGTGGTCGGGTTGATGCCCGGCGCCTGGTTCAGGTTGCCGTGGCCGACCGCATAGGCCTCGATCTCGGCGATCTGGCTCTCGCTGTAGCCGAGCGTGCGCAGCGCCTCCGGCACGGCGCGGTTGATGATCTTGAAGTAGCCGCCGCCGGCGAGCTTCTTGAACTTCACCAGCGCGAAGTCGGGCTCGATGCCGGTGGTGTCGCAGTCCATCACGAGGCCGATCGTGCCGGTCGGCGCGATCACCGTCGCCTGGGCGTTGCGGTAACCGTGCTTCTCGCCGAGCTCGAGCGCCTTGTCCCAGGCCGCGCGGGCATGCGCCACCAGCTCCGGCCACGGGCAGTCCTCCGCCTTGAGCGGCACCGGATTGGTGTGCAGCTCCTCGTAGCCCTCCGTCTCGCCATAGGCGGCGCGACGGTGGTTGCGGATCACTCGCAGCATGTGCTTGGCGTTGCGCGGATAATCCGGGAACGGTCCGAGCTCCTTCGCGATCTCCGCGGAGGTGGCATAGGCGGTGCCGGTCATGATGGCGGTGAGGGCGGCGCAGATGGCGCGGCCTTCGTCCGAGTCATAGGGAATGCCGGACGTCATCAGCAGGCCGCCGATATTGGCGTAGCCCAGGCCCAGCGTGCGGTACTGGTAGGAGAGGCGGGCGATCTCGGCTGACGGGAACTGCGCCATCATCACCGAGATTTCCAGCACCACGGTCCAAAGCCGCACGGTGTGCTCGTAGCCCTCGATGTCGAACGAACCGTCCGCTTTGCGGTAGGCGAGCAGGTTGATCGAGGCGAGGTTGCACGCCGTGTCGTCCAGGAACATGTATTCCGAGCACGGGTTCGACGCACGGATCGGACCGGCCACCGGGCAGGTGTGCCAGTCGTTCATCGTGGTGTTGAAGTGCAGGCCCGGATCGGCGCACGCCCAGGCGGCATAGGAGATCTTGTCCCACAGCTCGCGCGCCTTCACGGTCTTGGCCGGCTTGCCGTCGGTGCGGCGGATCAGCGTCCAGTCGCCATCGTTCTCGACCGCGCGCAGGAAGTCGTCCTTGATCGACACCGAGTTGTTCGAGTTCTGGCCGGAGACGGTGAGATAGGCCTCCGAATCCCAGTCGATGTCATAGGTGTCGAACTCGATCGAGGTGAAGCCCTGCTTGGCGAACTGGATCACGCGCTTGATGTAGTTCTCCGGCACCGCGTTCTTCTTCGCGGCCTTGATCTCGCGCTTGAGGGCAGGGTTCTTCGCCGGATCGAAGCAGTCGTCCCTGGAATCCTCCGATCCCGCCTCGCAGTTCACGCAGGCGCGCATGATGGCTTCCAGGTGCTTCTTGACGATCTTGGAGCCGGTGACGAGCGAGGCAACCTTCTGCTCCTCCTTCACCTTCCAGTCGATGAACTGCTCGACGTCCGGATGATCGATGTCGACGATCACCATCTTGGCAGCGCGGCGGGTGGTGCCGCCCGACTTGATGGCGCCCGCGGCGCGGTCGCCGATCTTGAGGAAGCTCATGAGGCCGGAGGACTTGCCGCCGCCTGAAAGTTTCTCGCCTTCGCCGCGCAGCGACGAGAAGTTCGAGCCCGTGCCAGAACCGTACTTGAACAGGCGCGCTTCGCGCACCCACAGGTCCATGATGCCGCCTTCGTTCACCAGGTCGTCGGAGACGGACTGGATGAAGCAGGCGTGCGGCTGCGGATGCTCGTAGGCCGAATTGGACTTGGTCAGCTCGCCGGTGAACGGATCCACGTAGTAGTGGCCCTGGCCGGGGCCGTCGATGCCATAGGCCCAGTGCAGGCCGGTGTTGAACCACTGCGGACTGTTCGGCGCTACGCGCTGCGTGGCGAGCATGTAGCACAGCTCGTCCATGAAGATGCGCGCGTCCTCTTCCGAATCAAAGTAGCCGCCTTTCCAGCCCCAGTAGGTCCAGGTGCCGGCGAGGCGGTTGAACACCTGCCGGGCATCCGTTTCGGAGCCGTAGCGCTTGTCTTCGGGCAGCTTGGCCAGCGCCTTCTCATCCGCCACCGAGCGCCAGAGGAACGAAGGGACGCCGTTCTCCTCCACGCGCTTCAGCTTGGCGGGCACGCCGGCCTTGCGAAAATACTTCTGGGCCAGGATGTCGGTCGCAACCTGGCTAAACTGGGCAGGAACGTCGATGTCGGCCAGCCGGAAGACGATCGAGCCGTCGGGATTGCGGATTTCACTCGTCGCCTTGCGGAAGGGGATCTCCGCATATGGTGACTGGCCTTCCTTGGTATAGCGCCGTGTAAACCGCATCTTTCGTCCCTTCCGCCTTCTAGACTCTTGCAATGTGCCCCGGTGGCACGTCCCCGCTTTCACGCTTCAATCGCGGTGCCCTCGGAAACCCGCCAATTGACGCGCCGTGTTCCATCTTTCCGCCGAGACGAAAAGACTGAGGCCGGACGCATGTTCCGTCTTAGGCCCGTGATAACAGCTTAATCATACTGACACCAAATGCTGCGCCGATCAATCTGAGATCTACCAGATCTAGTGCCGTAAGGATGACTGTCGCGCGCCAAGCCGCCCGTGGGACAGACAAGGGTGAGGATGGAAACGCCCCCGGACAGCAATGTCGCGAAACAGTATGAGGACCGGGCGCGCAACGACTGACAGCATGGCCCCCGGCAGGGACATAAGAACCCGAATCGGGCAGGGAGCGCAAGCTGTCGTTTCAGCCTTCCGGAAATTCACTACATCTTGTGGTGATGGTGTGGATTTAGTGGAAACGCCCGTTTGGGGGTTGAGGTTTCAGGAACGGCGCAATTCCGCGCTTCCTGCAAGATAACGTGTTTTCAGGACGGTCAGCTGACCATCCTGAGAACGTAAAAGATGAAGGCAGAGAGGATCGCCGAGATCGGCACGGTGGTCACCCAGGCCGCGGCGATGGTCATTACGTGGGCGCGGCGCACGAGCTTCCGGTGAACGATCTCTTCGGCCGAAAGCGGGCGTTCTTCCTTCTCGTCCTTCTCGATGTGGTTGCCGTTTTCCGTCATGCGGCGGGCGAGATAGGTCTTCCGGCGCTTGGAATTGGCAGTGTACCACTCGCGGAAGAAGCCGACGCCGAAAATGGCGCCAATCGCCGTGTGAGTCGAGCTGACGGGAAGGCCGAGCCAGGAAGCGACGATCACCGTGACGGCGGCCGAGAGAGCCACGCAGAACGCGCGCATCTGGTTGAGCTTGGTGATCTGGTCGCCCACCATCTGGATGAGCTTGGGCCCGAACAGCAGCAGGCCGAGCGAGATGCCGAATGCGCCGATGAGCATCACCCACAGGGGGATTTCCACATGCGAGCTGACGTTGTCGGACTGGGCAACGGCCACGATGGCTGCAAGCGGGCCGACGGCGTTTGCCACGTCGTTCGCTCCATGGGCGAAGGAGAGCAGGGCGGCCGAGATGACCAGGGGGATGTTGAACAGCTTGCGCAGCGACTGGTTCCTGTTCTGCATGCCGGCTGACTGCTTCCGCACGTGAACGTGGGAGATCGCCCACACCACGACGAAGCTCGTGACGGCCACGGCAAGCAGCGCCGAGCCCTTCAGGTGAACGAGGTTGCCGAGGCCCTTGGTGACCAGATAGGTGCTGAACGAGGCGGCCATGGTGGCGATGAGCAGCGGCAACCAGCGGCGGGCCGAGGCGATCTTGTCGTCCTGGTAGATGATGGTGGTCTTGATGAAAGCCAGCACCAGCGCGGCGGCAATGCCGCCGATGACCGGCGACACGACCCAGCTCAGCGCGATATTGCCCATGAGCGGCCAGTTCACCGCTGAAAAGCCCGCTGCGGCGATGCCCGCGCCGACCACGCCGCCCACCACGGCATGGGTGGTGGAGACGGGGGCGCCGATCCAGGTCGCCAGATTCACCCACAGCGCGGAGGAAAGCAGCGCCGCCATCATCGCCAGCACGAAATTGCTGGGATCGGCGACGGCTTCGGGCGCGATGATGCCCTTGGAAATGGTGTCCACCACGTCGCCGCCGGCAATCAATGCGCCAGAGCTCTCGAAGACCGCCGCGATGATCAGGGCGCCCGTCATGGTGAGCGCCTTGGCGCCCACTGCAGGACCCACGTTGTTGGCCACGTCGTTGGCGCCGATGTTCAGAGCCATGTAGGCGCCGATGGCTGCTGCCGAGACGATGATGACCATGCTCGCGTTGGCGCCGACATAGAAGCTGGCGAGAATTCCCGCGAAGGCGAGGAACAGCAGTCCGAGACCGGGCGCAATCAGATTGCGGGAAAGGATACTCGTCGCTTGCTCGACCTGGATGATCTTGGTGAGATCCTTGTCGAGGGTCTGCTTTCGGGTAACCGGAGCTTTTTCAATCATGGTGAGTGTCTGGCCTCATCGTCGGACGCCGGCGGCGCGGACTGGTTGGAGCAGGGACAGGCCCGGAAATATGGATCATGCCGTCAGCTGAGCCAGGAGGTCTTCCGTTGATGTTCAAGCTAGCGCTAGGGCTTGTAGCCACACGGTACAAGTCTGAAAATTGGCAAATTTGCTTATAGGGGCGTCAGGACGCACTTTCCCGTGGATTGTTGAAGCTCAGGATAAGGCGGGCGAGGTCTTTTTCCTCGACCATCCGGGCCGCTTCCTGCGGCGAAAACCATTGCTTCCTGCGGACCTTTCGCTCGGGCCACTTCTCCTTTTCCTCGGCAACCTCGAGCGGGATGACCGTCACCTCGCAACGCAGCGGCACGGCCTTCTTCCGTCTCTTGGTATAAAGGAAACGGCCGATCTCCACCGTCGACGGCCGTCCGGTAACGCCGGCTTCCTCGAACGCCTCCCGTTCTGCGGCTTCATGCGGCTGTTCCCCGGGCTTCATCCATCCCTTGGGCAGCACCCAGCGTCCCTTGCCGCGGCTCGTCACCAGCAGCACCTCCAGATCGCCGTTCCCGGTGCGGCGCCAGGGCAGGGCAGCGACCTGCATGCGGGGTGGAAGGCCGCCGTTCCAGCGGCGAAACGCTTCAAGCAGGCTTTTCCAGTCAAGCTGCAACGGCATGGTCGCCAGTCCCGCGGCTGGTTGGGTTGCGCGTAATACTAGCTGCTTCGGGAAAAGTGAAAACCGGTTTTGCGGCCGCAGCCGCGGAAAACAACAGATCGGCAGGGCGCAAGGTATGCAGGGCCGGGGTGCGCCGGTACCGAGACAGGGCGTGCGGGGCAACTCTCAAGAAATGGCCTGAAGAAGTGGCCTGAAGGCCCGCAACCGGCCTCGGGATCGCCATGTCGTTCAGACGGGATCGCCATTCCGGTCTGAAATGCGAAAACGGCGCCCGCAAGGGGCGCCGCGGTGGGCTCAGTCCTTGTCCTTTTCGGCGATGGGCCGCTGGTAGGTAAAGCCCATGTCCCACGGGAAGTAGATCCAGGTATCCTGCGACACCTCGGTGACGAAGGTGTCGACCATTGGCCGTCCCTTGGGCTTCGCATAGATCGTGGCGAAATGCGCCTTCGGGATCATGGCGCGGACGATGGCTGCAGTCTTGCCCGTGTCCGTCAGATCGTCGACGATCAGGATGTCCTTGCCCTCGTCGGCGAGCAGCGACGGGTTGATCTCCTTGAGAACCATCAGCTCGCCCTGCGACGTGTAATCGTGGTAGGAGGCCACGCACACCGTCTCGATCAGGCGGATGCCCAGCTCGCGCGCGATGATGGCTGCGGGCACCAGGCCGCCGCGGGTGATGCAGACGATCGCTTTCCAGTTCGGGTTGACACCGGCAAGGCGCCAGGCGAGGGCGCGCGCATCGCGATGGAACTGATCCCAGGATACGGGAAAGGCTTTTTCAGGCAGGGACATGATCCGCAAACTCCAAGTGGGGCGGGCGTGTGGGACGGTTGATTCTGGAACAGGTCCGCGATTCCGGCCGGATCCGGGCTGCGTCAGGCTTTGCGCGCGCAATTAGCGGAACATGCCCGCAGGATGCAAGGGAAAGCGCGCGCGTCCTGAAGAAAATGCGCGACAGCGGCCGCATCGCCATCCGATGACGGGATCTAGCGCGCCATGAGAGTGGGAACGGTCATGCTCTGCAGCACGCTGCGGGTCATGCCGCCGAAAACGAACTCGGCGAGCCGCGAGCGGCCGAAGGCCCCCATCACCAGAAGATCGGCACCGCTCTCGACGAGGGCACTGGCCAGCACGTCGAGTTCGGACCGCTGCTTGTCGGTGTGCCGGGCGATGACCGTGACATCAAGACCATGCCGGGCGAGCGTGCGCGCGATCGCGCTTCCGTTATGGCCGCCGTTCTCCGGCGCGTCGATGGTCAGGATGTCCACCTGTCCGGCCTCCTTGAGCAGGGGCAGCGCGTCGAAGGCTGCACGCGCGGCCTCCTTGCTGCCGTTCCAGGCGATGATGGCCTTGCGGAACGGCTCTCCCTTGCCCGAATGGGCGTGCGGAACGAAGAGCACGGGGCGCCCGCTGTGGAAGAGCAGGGCTTCGACGTCCGCGGATGAGGTGACGCCGTTCGGGTCGTTCTGCACCACGAGAACTAGGTCAGAGCTGCGGGCGCTGTCGATGCCGGAGATGGCGGAGTCGCCGGAAACGCTGTCGAAACCGCGCCATTCGGCTGAAAGGCTCTCCCGCTTGGTGCGGCTCTCGAACATGTCGCGCAGGCGCTGATGCCGCTCTTTCGCCTGCGTTTCCAGCTCGTCCGCCAGCGTGAGATAAGGCCCTTCCATCGGGGTGGCGAGCACCACCGGCAGCGCCTCCGCGTGCAGGCCGATCAGGTGGCTGCCGTGCCGTGCGGCGAAGGGCAGTGCGAAATCCAGCAGTTTCGGCGCATCGGCTTCATTGTGCACGATCGCCAGCAGCGTCCCGATGCTCATACCATCCTCCTTGGGTCTAAGCCCATTCCGTCTTCCCATAGACTGCCGCCGGCCCCGAGACCGGCGAAATCCCCTTGTGAAGGGTCAACTGCGCTGGCCGAGGCTGTCAAGCATTTCCTTCACGGCTCTCACCGCCGCATCCAGCTTCTCCCGCGAGCGGGAACGCACCACGATTTCGGTCCATGCGCCCGTGGTGTCGAACTTCGGGTAGGACCCGATGATGGTTTCCGGGTGCGCCTTCTGGATGTCGCCGAGCGGTCCGCCGATCGTGCCTTCCGGGAAAGTGCAGTGGATGCCCTCGGAGATGAGCTTCTGCCCCGTGCGCAGCGTCGGGATCACCTTGTCCAGCATGGCCTGGAACACGGAGGGGACACCCGCCATCACATAGACATTGCCGATGTTGAAGCCAGGGGCCACGGAAACCGGATTGGCAATGAGCGAGGCGCCCTCGGGCGTGCGCGCCATGCGCTTGCGCGCCTCGGTGAATTCGACACCGCGCGCGGCGTAATGGGCCTCCAGCAGCGCATAGGCTTCCGGGTGATAGGTGCACGGCACGCCGAAGGCGGCGGCGATGGCGTCGGCGGTGATGTCGTCATGGGTAGGGCCGATGCCGCCGGTGGTGAACACATAGGTGTAGGCCGCCCGCAGGCTGTTCACGGCCTCTACGATGGCGCGCTGTTCGTCCCCGACGATCCGGACTTCCTTGAGGTCGATCCCGACAGCCGTCAGCATGTCGGCCAGATGGCCGATGTTCTTGTCCTTGGTGCGGCCGGACAGGATCTCGTCCCCGATCACGACCATGCCTGCGGTAATCACGTCGCTCATTCAAAATGCCTTCTCAACAATAGACCGCCAAATCTGCACTGACATTTCTGTAGACCAGTTCCGGGAGGGGTGGGAACCTGTTTTGCAGATGCGTCTGCTGAAAAACCTGGAGCGCAGCCCGTTGAGAAAAAGCGGAACGCGCCGCAGTGTCCGCAAGAATCCCGACCGGCCGAAAGGCGGGTAGGAGCCTTGGACGGCACCGGGAACGGAATGGTGAACAGTGTGTCTCCCATTGGCCCATTTTCAGACGACGGCATGTTCCTACATGCTCCTGAGGGCCTTCGATGGCCTGGACGTCAATGGATCAGCTGAGGAGAACCCGCACAATGCCGAAGATTCTTGCGCTCTACTATTCAAGCTATGGACACATGGAAGCCCTGACCAGGGCTGCGGCCGAGGGTGCCCGCAGCGCGGGCGCGGATGTGACCATCATGCGCGTCCCTGAACTCGTGCCGGAGGAGATCGCGAGAAAATCCGGCTACAAGATGGACCAGGAAGCGCCGGTCGCCAAGCCGGAGGAACTTGAGAACTTCGACGGTTTCATCTTCGGCGTCTCCACCCGCTACGGCATGATGGCCTCGCAGTTCAAGAACTTCCTCGATCAGACGGGCGGCCTCTGGATGCGCGGCGCGCTGGTGGACAAGCCGGCCACGGTGATGGTCTCCACGGCGACCCAGCACGGCGGCGCGGAACTGGCGATCGCCAGTACCCAGCTTGCACTTCAGCATCATGGCATGATCATCGTGCCGCTGTCCTACGCTTACCAGGGCCAGATGGGCGTGGACAAGGTTCGCGGCGGTGCCCCCTACGGCATGACCACCCACACCGACGGCGACGGCTCGCGCTTCCCGAGCGAGCAGGAACTCGAGGGCGCGCGCTTCCAGGGCAAGCGCTTAGCCGAGATCACCGCGCGCCTGATGAAGTGAGCATACCGCCGGGTCTGTTGCGGCTCTGTCGGTGAACAGCGCCCCGCTTGACGGCATGACCGGATGATGGGGGGTGGAGGGGCGGCCCGTCGGGCCGCTTTCCTTTTTCGTGAGGCCCGGAACCGGCGTCACCTTACACTTGCTGAAGCCTTTGGCCGGCAAGAACTGCCTACCCGCCCTGGTTGCTGTAGGCGTCTTCCGGATCGTCGATGGATTCCACCGCTTCCTCCATCAGGCTGCGCAGGTGCTGTTTCAGCCGGGCGATGCTCTCATCGTTCCAGCCTTGCGGTTCCGTCACCTCGATCCACGCCGTCACGTAGTGTTCCGGTGCGTAGAGATGGCCATGGCCCAGTGGCGTCGCGGTGGCGAAAGCCATGTCGAGCGCCAGCTGCAGCATGGTGACCACCGGATACCACCGCAGGTCAGGCGAAACATCCGGGCCGCGTGGCTCATCCATCCACGAAGGCTTGCGGAAGAAGCCGAGGGGCGAGAAGAACGTCACGGAATCGCTCGCATACTGCAGGTAGACGATGCGCATCGCGCCCCAGGGCGCGTAGCGCGCGCCCTCCGGATAGCCATTCTGGTTCATGAAACGCACGACCGAGCCGTCCTGATACTGTGGTAGCCACGCCGGCGACCCGGGGTCCCGCTCGGCGGTGAATGTCGCCCACAGTTCGCTTGCGAAGGGCGGGCCGCTCCACAGGGCGCCATTGACGGGATCGCCCAGCATCCGGAAGAGATCCACCGAGCCCTGCGAGTTGAGCGCGCCGAGGCTCAGGCCGTGCAGGTAGAGGCGGGGACGCCTGTCGCGCGGCAGCGACGTCCAGTGGCGATAGACGACGGACAGAAGCGCCTTGGCGGCATCCTCGCCCCGGTCAGGCTCCACGATGAGCGACAGCGGGCTGTTGAGGTAGGAGTACTGTATCGCGACCGTCGCCACGTCGCCGTGGTGCAGGTATTCAAGCGAATCCATCGCCGCTGGATCGAGCCAGCCCGTGCCCGTCGGCACCGCGACCACCAGCAGCTCCCGCTCGAACGCGCCGACCCGCAAAAGCTCCTGCAACGCGAGCTCGGCCCGCTCCTCGGCCGTCTCCCGCGTCTTCAGCCCCACATAGACCCGGATGGGTTCCTTCGCCGGCCTTCCTGTGAAGGCGCTGATCGTTGCCGCATCAGGCCCGGAGGAAATGAACTCGCGACCCGCGCGGCCGATGCTCTGCCAGTCGATCAGCGATGCCGGGCTGCCGGATTTCTCCGGCGCCGCCGGCTGCGGCCGTGCCGCGTCGATGAGCGCGTCATACTCCCGGAAGGAGGCGTCGATCGCGTCGAACCCCATGCGCCAGAACACATCGCTGGCAAGCAGCCAGAACACCAGGACCGCGAGCGTCACCCCGAGAACGTTCGCTACCCTCGGCGGCATGACTTGCGCGATTCGCCACGCTGCACGTCGTGCGAGCAGGGCAAACAGCCGCCCGATCACCAGCAGCATCAGGAACGTGGCGATGGCGATGAGGGAGATCAGCACGGGATGGCTGGTATCCACGGGCTCCATGCCCATTACGCGCCGGATGGAATTCTGCCATTCCGCAGCGCGCCAAAGGAACCAGAGGGCGGTGAGCACCGAGAGCGCGAGCACGATGCCGTTCAGCTTCTGCCGCAGGTTGTCGGCGGGGGCGGGCAGTTCCAGATAGGTCCACAGCCAGCGGAGGAAGACGCCGATCAGGTAGCCGACGGCGAAGGCGCCGCCGCTGAGAACGCCCTGCATGGTCGCGGTGCGCGGCACAAGCGTTGGCGTCAGTGCTGCTGCGAAGAAGAGCACGCCAAGGATCAGTCCGGCGCCGGACAGGGACCGCATGAAGCGTGCGGCAAGCGCGTAGGGCATCCGTCACCTTTCGATTGGCGAGGAGTCTGACTGCACCCGACAATGATTGGCATTTTTCATCGGGGCTGCCAAGAACGCGCCGGCCGCGTCTGGCTGGTTATGAAAAGGAAGGAACGTTCCCGGATTTGCTGTCCCGCTCTTCCGGCTTCAGGTCTCCTGCATTCCCTCAAGCGCCTCCCGGACGCGGGCCATGAAATCGTCGGATCGCACCGTCATGAGCCTGGTCATGGCGTTTCCGCGATCGATCTCGACCGTTTCGGCGGCAAGGCTCTTCTTGACGCGCAGGTCACGAATGTCGGCGAACAGAATCTCCCAAGTTCTCAATGGATTGCGCGAGGATTTTGACATTCTGGTTTCGGTAAATCGGAGCCGATCGGGCAGGAGCTGCAGCTCGCCGCTCACCCATACCCCCTTGTTCCGGCGCAGCATGAGCGCCGTCGCGGGCAGCAGGATCCAGCGCCAGAGCGGGATCGTGTAGCCTTCGGGCAGCGGCTGCAGCCACGCTGCCGGATGCCTTGCGATGGGAGCTTCGGTCGCCAACATTTCCTCCTGGAATGGATTCTCCGGGGTCATGACTGGCAGATCGCAATCCGGCACGCAATGCCTCTTTCCGGTCTCTGTCGCCGGAATGGAAATGGCGCCCGCCGGTCCCGGCCAGCGGGCGCCGCTCATCACATGGACCGGGTCTTATTCGGAGTCGGTGTCGGGAAGCGCCTTGAGGAAGGCTGTCACGACGGCTGCCGAATTGGCTGCGGCGAGACCCATGAAGGTCGCCATCTCGTTTTCTCCTTCGCCGCCGCCAGCGAGGTCCGAGAGCGAGCGGAAAGCAATGAAGGGCACCTGGTTGATCTCCGCCACCTGGGCGACGGCGGCCGACTCCATGTCCAGCACGGAAGCCTCGAAGGTCTTGTAGGTGTATTCGCGGAAGCCAGCGTTGTCCATAAATGCCTGGCCCGACACGCCATTGCCGCCCACCCGAATCTGTGGTGCATGCGTCAGGCACTTGTTTTCCTCGACGCAGTCCTGAAGGTTCATCTCGCTGGCAACCTTCTCGGCAACCTTGAGCAGTTCGGGATCGCTCTCGAACCAGAACTTCTCCTTGATGCTTCCGTCCGGTTGCACGACGTCGACCGCGCGCGGAAAGATCATGCCGTAGTTCGGCCATTCGACCTTCACCCAGCTCGGGGGCACGAACTTGCCGTCCTCGACTTCGCGGGCGAACACCGCCTCGAGGTACTGGCCCCAGCGCGCAGGAACGATCACGTCGCCGATGTGGTAATCGGGGTTCACGCCGCCGGCGATGCCGGAGAACACGATTGCGCTGATGTTGAAGTTGTCGATCGCGAGCTGCGTCGTCATGGCCGCATTGACCATGCTGACGCCGGACATGAACACCACCACGTCCTTGCCCTCGATCTCTCCGAGCACGAACTTGATGCCGTTGATGTCGACCTCCTGACGCTCGGAGATCTTGTCCTGCATCGCCTTCCATTCGGGGGCGAAGGCGGTCATCACGGCGACACGGGCTTCATCGCCTGCGAGCGCGGTGGAGGTGCTGAGCGCAAGCGTGAGAAAGGAAAGCAGAGGCTTCATGGCAGAACACTTTGTGCGGATGGAAATGAGTGCTCTCTATCATCATGATTCTGCGAATGCCAGGCAACGGCATCGGGATGACGGGGCCATTCTGCACAAGATGTGCCACGCCACTAAGATCTAGTCAGATCACATTGAAGGGAGCGAGGAGTGATCCGGCCCCCGCTGGGATTGCCCGGCCTTGCACCGTTCAGTGACGGCCAGCGGCAGGCCGGGTCTTCGATGGGGCATCAGGCGGGGTCGGAACTCAACGCATTTCCGGTTTTGGAGCGTCGTTTTCGCTATCATAAGTTGAAGCAAATTCGTCGTTCAGCGGGAGCAACGATATCGTTGCTTTAGGCGCGGGAGCGACGTTCTGCAAAAGGTTGAGTTGCATCCCGCATTGACGTTCATGTTGTATTCTTCTTGATCGCTGCTGCGAGAAGGAGTAACCCATGGCACAAGAGGGTTGTCCTAATGGGGGTAGGGACATGAAGAAGGCAATGCTGGTAATCCGCTTTGCCGCCGGCGGGGCTATTCTCAGCGTCAGTCTTGTCAGCATCGCAGCATCAGTTTTCGGATATGATCCGTCTGTTGTTCGGGACATCGTCGCTGCGCTGGGCGGCGGCGTCCTGACCGCTGGCATTTTCGCCAAGGCCGTCGGCTTGTTCGCCTGAATTCTTCCGTCACATGATGCAAGCGCTTGGTGCCTTCATGAGCGGGATAGATATTCCGCTCATGGATGCGGGAAACGTCGGGTTCGGCATCCTCAGCATGCTTTGGGATCGAGGACGGTGCTACTACAGGCGAACCCAGTATTTCCTCGTTGATTATCTCGCCGCCCTGCTGCGCGGCGTTACTCTTTTTCCGTTCCTGATCTTGTTTTTGGCCACGTTGAACAGCAGTCTCATGCAACTTCTGCTGAGCGTCAATAGGACCGTCTTGATCATCGCGTCCGTCATCGGGCTCGTGACGGTGTGGAATAGTGACAAATGGATCAAGGAAAAGCTGGATGCGTCCCTGGAAGGCCGCTGTGGTTCGCGGCCGAGTGCCGATTGACCAAGCGGGCGATCCGGATGGCGTCAAGCCTGACCGATCCCCCGAACCTGCAAAAACAAAGGCCGGCGCGAGGCCGGCCTTCGTGTTCCGTGCTTCCTGCGTCGGTTAGCGCTGGTTGAGCGGCACATAATCGCGGCGCGGGGCGCCCGTGTAGAGCTGGCGCGGACGGCCGATCTTCTGGGCCGGGTCCTCGATCATCTCGCTCCACTGGGCGATCCAGCCGACCGTGCGGGCGACGGCGAAGAGAACCGTGAACATCGTGGTCGGGAAGCCCAGGGCCTTCAGCGTGATGCCCGAGTAGAAGTCGATGTTCGGATAGAGCTTCTTCTCGATGAAGTATTCGTCGGTGAGCGCGATGCGTTCCAGCTCCATCGCCACCTCGAGCAGCGGATCGTCCTTGATGCCGAGCTCGTTCAGCACCTCGTGGCAGGTCTGCTGCATGATCTTGGCGCGCGGATCGTAGTTCTTGTAGACGCGGTGGCCGAAGCCCATCAGGCGGAACGGATCGTTCTTGTCCTTCGCGCGGCGGATGTACTCCGGAATCCGGTCGACCGTGCCGATCTCGGCCAGCATGTTGAGAGCGGCCTCGTTGGCGCCGCCATGGGCAGGGCCCCACAGGCAGGCGATACCGGCGGCAATACAGGCGAACGGGTTGGCGCCCGACGAACCGGCAAGGCGGACGGTCGAGGTCGAGGCGTTCTGCTCATGGTCGGCGTGGAGAATGAAGATGCGATCCATGGCGCGTGCCAGAACCGGGTTCACCTTGTACTCCTCGCACGGCACCGAGAAGCACATGTGCAGGAAGTTCGACGCATAGTCGAGCTCATTGCGCGGGTACATGAACGGCTGGCCGACATGGTACTTGTAGGCGAGCGCCGCGATAGTCGGCATCTTGGCGATCATGCGGATCGAGGCGACCATGCGCTGGTGCGGATCGGAGATGTCGGTCGAGTCGTGGTAGAACGCGGAAAGCGCGCCGACGGTGCCGCACATAACGGCCATCGGGTGCGCGTCGCGGCGGAAGCCGCTGAAGAAGCGCAGCATCTGCTCATGCAGCATCGTGTGATGGGTCACACGGTAGTCGAAGTCTTCCTTCTGGGCCTTGTTCGGCAGCTCGCCGTAGAGAAGGAGATAGCAGGTTTCGAGGAAATCGCCGTGTTCGGCGAGCTGTTCGATCGGGTAGCCGCGGTAGAGCAGAACGCCCTGTTCGCCATCAATGTAGGTAATCTTGGATTCGCAGCTTGCCGTCGACGTAAAGCCCGGATCGTAGGTGAAAGCTCCGCTCTTGGAGTAAAGCGATGAGATATCTATTACGTCCGGCCCGATGGTGCCTTTTCGGATAGGGAACTCGTAGCTCTTGCCGCCAAGATCCAATTTGGCCGTCTGATCGGGCATGACATCACCTCATTATTAACCGCTGAAACTGCAATGAAGACCTCCCGGGCGCGGTATTGAAAACAACGACCGGCGGGCCTTTGCTATCGCATTGCTCTGTCGTTGCCAAGCGTTGCGTCGCAAATATTGCGACGCAACATAGCTGTTGTCTATCACACCATTTCTTGATCGCGAATACGCGCCAGACTCTCCTCGCGACCGAGCACCGCGAGCACGTCGAAGATGCCCGGAGAGGTCGTCCGGCCGCAGAGCGCGGCGCGCAGCGGCTGGGCCACTTTGCCGAGTTTCCGGCCGGTACGTTCGGCGAAGTCGCGCACGACGGCCTCCGTCGACTCGGCGCTCCATTCGGCGATCGCCTCCAGTTCAACGAGCAGTTCGCCCAGCATCTTGCGGGCCTCATCGTCTAGGAGGGCGGCGGCCTTCTCGTCCAGCGTGAGCGGCCGGTCGGCAAACAGGAACTGGGCACCGTCCAGCAGCTCGACCAGCGTCTTGGCACGCTCCTTCAGGCCCGGCATGGCCTGAACCAGCTGCTCGCGGCGCGTGTCGTTGAGCTTCGCCAGGAACGCGTTGCCACCCTCGATATAGGGCAGGGTGTCGAGGAAGACCTTTGTGAGTTCCCGGTCGTCCATCTGGCGCATGTGGATGCCGTTCAGGGCTTCCAGCTTCTGGAAGTCGAAGCGGGCGGCGCTGCGGTTGATGTCCTTGACGTCGAACCACTCGATCATCTGCTCGGTGGTCATGACCTCATCGTCGCCATGACTCCAGCCGAGGCGGACCAGGTAGTTGCGCAGCGCCGATGGCAGGTAGCCCATGGCCCGGTAGGCGTCGACCCCGAGCGCGCCGTGGCGCTTGGAGAGCTTGGCGCCGTCGGAGCCGTGGATCAGCGGCACGTGCGCCCACACCGGCACGTCCCAGCCCATGGCTTCGTAGATGATTGTCTGGCGAGCCGCGTTGGTCAGATGGTCGTCGCCGCGGATGACATGCGTGACACCCATGTCGTGGTCGTCCACGACCACGGCGTGCATGTAGGTCGGCGTGCCATCGGAACGCAGGATGATGAAGTCGTCCAGGTCCTTGTTGGGGAAGCGGACGTCGCCCTGCACGAGGTCGTGCACCACCGTCTCGCCGTCGAGGGGAGCCTTGATGCGGATGGCCGGCTTGACCCCGGCAGGGGCTTCGGACGGATCGCGGTCGCGCCAGCGGCCGTCATAGCGCGGCGGCTTGCCGGCGGCGCGGGCTTCCTCGCGCATTTGCTCCAGCTCCTCCGGCGTGGCGTAGCAGTAATAGGCCTTGCCGCGACGCACGAGCTCCTCGGCGACCTCGCGATGGCGGTCGGCGCGGGCGAACTGGGAGATGGGCTCGCCTTCCCAATCGAGTTCCAGCCATTTCAGACCGTCGATGATGGCGGCCGTCGCTTCCGGCGTGGAGCGCTGGCGGTCGGTATCCTCGATGCGCAGCAGCATCTTTCCGCCGGTGTGCTTGGCATAGAGCCAGTTGAAGAGGGCCGTGCGGGCGCCACCAATGTGGAGGAAGCCCGTGGGCGATGGAGCAAATCGCGTGATGACGGTCTTGGACATGACTGTTGCAGCTTTCGCATGACGCGCCGCATGGCGGAGGGCGCGAGGGTAGAAATTGTCGGCCCGTCATGTACCATAGGCGTCGGTGGGTGCAAGCCTTTCGGTTTGGGGGAGCCGAACATGAGCCCATTGGCGGTGGAGCGGTCTGTCGACGAACGCGCGCATTTCCAGCGGACAGATCTGCCGGAAGCGGCGACGGTGCTCGTCCCGGGCGGATTTCCGGCTCCAGTCCCCGATTTGCCGGCCACCACGCCGGTTCCCGATCTACGGACCGGCATCGTCTCGCGGCTGGTGAAGCTCCGCGATCAACTGGCGGCCATGTGCGCGGCGGAGCAGGCGAGGGGCGCCGCCTTCCTCTGTGTGCCCGTTGCGCTTGGAACCGGGGCCATCACCTATTTTTCTCTGCCTTTCGAGCCGCATGGCGGGACCATACTGGCTACCGCCGCCGCGCTGGCGGCGCTGGTGTGGTTCTCGGCAGGACGCACGATCCTCTTCTTCCTTTCCGGCATGGGACTGGCGTTTGCCGCGGGAGCGGGATTCGCCAAGCTTGAGGCCTGGCGGGCCTCGACTCCCGTGGTCGGCTCGGAGGTTTCGACCCGTGTCACGGGGCGCGTGGTGCAGGTCGAACATCAGGCGAGCGGACGCATCCGGCTGACGCTCGACCTGGCGAGAACCGAACGGCCGGCGCTCCGCCATGCGCCGGAGCGCGTGCGTCTCACCGCGCGCGCCGTGCCCGAGGGGCTACGGTCAGGCGATGTTGTTCAGGGCTTCGCGCGGCTGCTTCCGCCATCCGGACCCGTTCGGCCCGGCGGCTACGATTTCGCCTTCGCCAGCTTCTTCAACGGCATCGGCGCCACGGGCTTCTTCCTCTCGGAGGTCGTTCGTGTCGAGGAGAAGGGCGGCGATCTGTTCTTGTTTGAACGGATGCTGCAGGCCCTCGAGACCCTCCGCGAGGCACTGGCGGAGCGGATCCGGCAGCACGTTTCAGGACCGCACGGAGAGGTGGCTGTCGCGCTGATCACGGGCCACCGCGCCGGCATCCCCGAGGAGATGAACGAGGCGCTGAGGCGCTCGGGCCTCGCCCATGTCTTGTCGATTTCTGGGCTGCACATGGCGCTGGTCGCTGGCACGGTCATGCTCATGATCCGCATGTCCGCAGCCTTCTTTCCTGTCTTTGCCTCACGGGTGCCGGTCAAGAAGATCGCGGCGGCGGCTGCGCTCGTGTTCTGCACCTTGTACCTGTCGATCTCGGGCGCCGAGGTTGCCGCGCAGCGCAGCTATCTCATGCTTGCGGTCATGCTGCTGGCGTTGATGTTCGACCGGGCGGCGATTTCCATGCGCAACGTGGCGATCGCAGCGATCGTGATCCTCGTGATTGCGCCGCACGAGATCATGGGGCCGAGCTTCCAGATGTCCTTTGGCGCGACCGGAGCCCTTGTAGCCGCCTTCGCCGCCTGGACCGACTGGCGAAGCCGAAGGCCGGGCGGCATCCCGTCGCGCCACCCGCTTGCCAAGGTGATGCGGTTCGCGCTGGCGGGCCTTACGGGTCTTGCGCTCACCTCGCTGGTGGCGGGCCTTGCCACCACTATTTATGGGGTATGGCATTTCCAGAGGGCTTCCCCCTACGCGTTGCCTGCCAACCTGCTCGCCATGCCCGTCATTTCCGCTGTGGTGATGCCATCGGCAGTCTGCGCCATCCTCGCGCTTCCGTTCGGGCTGGAGGGCTATTTTCTCCGCGCCATGCAATGGGGCCTCGGTGTTATGGTGGACATCGCGACATGGTTCTCCGACCGCTCGCCGCTCGACACGGTGGGGCTGGCGCCGGCTGCGGCCACGCTCTGGTTCACGCTGGCTCTGCTGGTGCTGGTCATCTCGACGACGCGGCTGCGGCTCGCGGCAATTCCGCTTCTCGCGCTGGGCTTCATCGCGCTCATGAACCGGACATTGCCGGACGTGCTTGTAACGGAGGACGCGAGGCTCATCGGTGTGCGCGGGGACGGGGTGCTTGCCATCAACCGTGCGCGCGGCTCGACCCTCGCGCTCGATGACTGGAAGCGGGCGCTGCTCGCGCCGGAGGTGGCGGGCTCGGTGACTCTCAAATCCGATTCGGCGGACGGGGGAGGGCCGGACGGCCGCTTTGTCTGCAGGGAGGGAACCTGCGTCCTGCTCCGCGCGGACGGCCTGCGGCTCGTTCACGTCCGGACGGCTGACTCCGCGCTGGACCACTGTTCCACCGCCGCCCTGATCGTGGTGGAGGATGCGACAGTGGAGAAGTCCTGCGGCGAGGGGAGCGCGGCGCTGGTTCTGACGGGCAGGGAGCTGGCGAGGCGGGGTGCTGCCGCCATTGCGCTTGCGGGCGGGGGGCAACAGCCTTCGGTGAATTTCGCGGTGGCGGAACCGTTCAGGCCCTGGCACGCTCACCGGGCCTTTTCACGCGCCGCACGCGGCCTGCCTCCACGCGAAAGTGAGCGGCAAACACGCGAAAACCGGGGGCAGTGAAAAAAGCAGTTGGATATAATCGGTTTACTCCCATGGAGGGATGTCGCGCTCCATTGTGTTTTTCCGCTCGTCAGTTATGAGAGGCGCACATTTTCCCAATTCCCCCAGATTGGAGGACACAAGATGACCGCCATCGTCGAAATCACCGGACGCGAAATTCTCGACAGCCGGGGCAATCCGACTGTCGAGGTCGATGTCGTGCTGGAAAACGGTTCCTTCGGACGCGCTGCCGTTCCTTCGGGCGCGTCGACCGGTGCCCATGAGGCCGTCGAGCTGCGCGACGGTGGCCCGCGTTACCTCGGCAAGGGCGTCCGCCGCGCCGTCGAGGCAGTGAACGGCGAGATCTACGAGGCTCTTGGCGGCATGGAAGCCGAGGACCAGCTCCTCATCGACCGCACGCTGATCGAGCTCGACGGCACGCCGAACAAGAGCCGTCTCGGCGCCAACGCCGTGCTGGGCGTTTCGCTGGCCGTCGCCAAGGCTGCTGCGGACGCGGCCGGTCTGCCGCTCTATCGGTATGTCGGTGGCGCTTCGGCACATGTGCTGCCCGTGCCGATGATGAACATCCTGAACGGCGGCGCCCATGCAGACAACCCGATCGACTTCCAGGAATTCATGATCATGCCGGTCGGCGCGGAGAGCTTCAGCGAGGCACTGCGCATTGGCGCCGAGGTATTCCACACGCTGAAGTCCTCGCTCAAGGCCGCCGGGCATAACACCAACGTCGGTGATGAAGGCGGCTTCGCCCCGAACCTCAAGAGCGCCGAGGAGGCCCTCGACTTCATCTTGAAGTCGGTGGAGAAGGCGGGCTTCAAGCCGGGGCAGGATGTCTACATCGCGCTCGACTGCGCCTCCACCGAGTTCTTCAAGAACGGCGCCTATCATTATGAGGGTGAGGGCATCACCCGTGACGCCGCCGCCCAGGCCGCCTATCTCGCCAAGCTGGTCGACAGCTACCCGATCATCTCGATCGAAGACGGCATGGCTGAAGACGACTTCGACGGCTGGAAGGAGCTTACCGACCTCATCGGCTCGCGCTGCCAGCTGGTCGGCGACGACCTGTTCGTCACCAACTCCGCCCGTCTCACCGACGGCATCCGCATGGGCATTGCCAACTCGATCCTCGTGAAGGTCAACCAGATCGGCACGCTGAGCGAGACGCTTGACGCCGTCAACATCGCGCACCGCGCGGGCTACACGGCGGTCATGTCGCACCGCTCGGGCGAGACCGAGGACGCCACGATCGCTGACCTGGCGGTCGCCACCAACTGCGGCCAGATCAAGACCGGCTCGCTCGCCCGTTCGGACCGGCTCGCCAAGTACAACCAGCTGCTGCGCATCGAGGAGCAGCTTGGCCGCCAGGCCAGCTACGCCGGCCGTTCCATCCTGCGCGGCTGACGGTCCGGCTGAGGGAGGACCTTCGATCCGGCCGGGAGGTCGATACCCCGGCCGATGAACCGGCCCCGTCTGGCCAGCGGCTGACGCTCTGACAACGGCTGCTGCCGTATCCGGGCGGAACGACCGACGAGATGGTCTGCCGGAGATATAGGTGTTGGCTGCTGCTCTATCCGGGTGGAACGACCGCAGGCGCCTCTGCGAGCTCCCCGAGGGGAGGAGCTGTTGAGAACGCAGTCCCGACATTGAATTAACACGCCCCGCAGCTTTGCTGCGGGGTTTCTTTTGCGCGCCGCCTTGTGCGCCGGACACTTCTTTCGTTCTTCTGGCGGAAAACGGTCGGCGAGACGTTAGAAAGAACGGGAAGGGGTGCCGACGAACTGGTGCCGGAAGCGCACACGGGGCCGGTTCGTGGCGCAAAATCGGCCTCTACCGAACCCATAGGGGTACTGCTCATAACGCTCCATTAAGCAAAGTATGGCCATATGCTGGCAAAGGGGTTTCTCAGCATGTGGACACGTCATCACAAGCGCCGCAACCTGGGCGGACTGATCGTTCCGGCCATCACCGTGGTCGTCCTCTCCTATTTCGCCTTCCATGCCTACCATGGTGATTACGGCATTGCCGCCAAGACGCGCTACCAGGAGCGAATTGCAGAGCTCGAGGGCGATCTCGCCGACCTCGAGGCTGCGCGCGCGAAGCTGGAGGAACGGGTCGCACTGCTTAACGGAGCAACTATCGAGAAGGACATGCTTGACGAGCAGGTGCGCCGCGCGCTCAACTACGCGGCGGCCAACGAGCTGGTCATTTACCGGGGAAGCTCGAATTAACCTGATTCAGGTTAAATCTATTTTGTTCTGCAATTTCATATAGTTATTATACGTTATTTCTGGTGTTTTACATGGCAGCCATGCGCAAAAGCGCATGGCAAAGTTTTTTTATGCGTGCTAGCCTCTCCATGACTGGGATTTTGTGACCGGGGGACTAAGTGTTTCCTGTCGCGGGGTCTGTGAATTCTGCAGTCTAGGGAGTGATAAATGGCGACAACCGCCAAGAAGAGCACATCGAAGTCGTCGGTGGCCAAACGCGCGTCACGAACTTCAGCGTCTCGCCCGACCAACGGCCAGGCCGCAGGCGGCATGGTCATGCCGAAGGTTCCTGAACCGATGGAGTTCACCCGGGAGCAGGAGCTCTGGGCCTTCCGCGAGATGCTTCTCATCCGCCGGTTCGAGGAGAAGGCTGGCCAGCTTTACGGCATGGGCTTCATCGGCGGCTTCTGCCACCTCTACATTGGACAGGAAGCCGTTGTTGTCGGCATGCAGATGAATCTGAAGGATGGCGATCAGGTCATCACGGGTTACCGTGACCACGGTCACATGCTCGCCACGGGCATGGAACCGCGTGGCGTGATGGCCGAGCTCACCGGCCGCCGCGGAGGCTACTCCAAGGGCAAGGGTGGCTCGATGCACATGTTCTCCAAGGAGAAGAACTTCTATGGCGGTCATGGCATCGTCGGCGCGCAGGTGTCGCTTGGCACCGGCCTGGCCTTCGCCAACCGCTACCGCGGCAACGATTTCGTTTCGGTGACATACTTCGGTGACGGCGCGGCCAACCAGGGCCAGGTCTACGAGAGCTTCAACATGGCGTCGCTGTGGAAGCTGCCGGTGGTCTACGTCATCGAGAACAACCGCTATGCCATGGGCACGGCGGTGACGCGCTCGTCGGCCGAGACGAACTTCTCGCATCGCGGCATTTCGTTCCGCATCCCCGGCATTCAGGTCGATGGCATGGATGTCCGGGCCGTCGCTGCCGCCGGCAAGCTCGCGGTCGACTGGTGCCGTTCGGGCAAGGGTCCGATCATTATCGAGATGCTGACCTACCGTTACCGCGGCCATTCCATGTCCGACCCGGCCAAGTACCGGTCGAAGGACGAAGTGCAGAAGATGCGCTCCGAGCATGACCCGATCGAGCAGGTGCGCCAGCGCCTCCTGGAGAAGAAGTGGGCGACGGAGGACGACCTGAAGGCTATCGACAAGGAAGTGCGTGACATCGTGGCGGATTCCGCCGACTTTGCGCAGTCCGATCCGGAGCCGGATGTGTCCGAACTCTACACCGACGTGCTGCTCTGAGAAGGGGAGGAAGAAGGACACATGCCCATCCAGATTTTGATGCCCGCTCTTTCTCCCACCATGGAGGAAGGCAATCTCACCAAGTGGGTCAAGAAAGAGGGCGACAAGGTATCGCCCGGCGACGTGATCGCCGAAATCGAGACCGACAAGGCCACCATGGAGGTGGAGGCGGTCGATGAGGGCGTGATCGGCAAGATCCTCGTGCCGGAAGGCTCGCAGGGGGTGAAGGTCAACACGCCGATCGCGCTGCTGCTCGCCGAGGGTGAGAGCGCCGCCGACCTCGACGCCGCGCCTGCCGCTGCACCCGCCGCCCAAGCTCCGGCGGAAGAGCCCGCCGCGCCGAAGGCTGAAGAGAAGACCGAGGAGGTCGCGGCACCCGCCGTAGTGACCGCGCCGGCTCCGCAGCCGGTTCCCTCCGATCCGGACATTCCGGACGGCACCGAGATGGTGAAGATGACGGTGCGCGAGGCGCTGCGCGACGCCATGGCCGAGGAGATGCGCCGCGACCCCGACGTCTTCGTCATGGGTGAAGAGGTTGCCGAGTACCAGGGTGCCTACAAGGTGACCCAGGGCCTGCTACAGGAGTTCGGCGACCGCCGCGTGATCGATACGCCGATCACCGAGCACGGCTTCGCCGGCGTCGGCGTCGGCGCTGCCTTCGCGGGCCTGAAGCCGATCGTCGAGTTCATGACCTTCAACTTCGCCATGCAGGCGATCGACCAGATCATCAACTCGGCGGCCAAGACGCTCTACATGTCCGGCGGCCAGATGGGCGCCTCGATCGTGTTCCGCGGTCCGAACGGCGCCGCAGCGCGCGTTGCCGCCCAGCACAGCCAGGACTATGCCGCCTGGTACAGCCATATCCCGGGCCTGAAGGTGATCATGCCCTACACGGCCGCGGACGCGAAGGGCCTGCTCAAGGCCGCCATCCGCGATCCGAACCCGGTCATCTTCCTCGAGAACGAGATTCTCTACGGCCAGTCGTTCGACGTGCCCAAGCTGGATGACTTCGTCCTGCCGATCGGCAAGGCACGCGTCCACCGCCAGGGCAAGGATGCGACCATCGTCTCCTTCGGCATCGGCATGACCTACGCGGTCAAGGCCGCCGAGGAGCTTGCCGCGATGGGCATCGACGTGGAAATCATCGATCTTCGCACCATCCGCCCGATGGACCTCGACACCGTGATTGAATCGGTGAAGAAGACGAACCGGCTTGTGACCGTGGAAGAGGGCTGGCCGCAGTCGTCGGTCGGCGATCACATCGCGAGCCAGGTGATGCAGCGCGCGTTCGACTACCTCGATGCTCCGGTAATCACCATCACCGGCAAGGATGTTCCGATGCCCTATGCCGCCAATCTGGAGAAGCTGGCATTGCCGAGCGTTGCCGAGGTTGTTGAGGCGGTCAAGGCCGTCACCTACAGGAAGTAGGGAGGGGAAATGCCGATTCAGATCACAATGCCGGCCCTTTCGCCGACCATGGAAGAGGGTACTCTGTCCAGGTGGCTGGTGAAGGAGGGAGACAAGATTTCCTCCGGCGATGTTATCGCCGAGATCGAGACCGACAAGGCCACCATGGAAGTCGAGGCGGTCGATGAGGGCACGCTTGCCAGGATCGTCGTTCCCGAGGGGACACAGGGCGTCAAGGTCAATTCCGTGATCGCCATCCTGGCGGCCGAGGGAGAGGATGTCGCCGCCGCCGCGGGCAGCGCTGACGCCGCCACAGCCGCGAAGGCTGAAAGCGCGCCGAAGCGGGCGATGGAAGAGCCGCAGCCGAAGGCGGCGGAAGCCGCTCCGGCTGCCCCCGCTGCCGTCCAGCCTGCGGAGCAGCCGTCGGCGCCGGCCCAATCCGGCGCTTCTTCGACGGGTGGCCGCGTGTTCGCTTCGCCGCTGGCGCGCCGCATCGCCAGCGAAGCGGGCATCGACCTCTCCGCTGTCAAGGGTTCCGGCCCGCACGGGAGGATCGTGAAGGCCGACGTGGAAGCTGCGCTTGCCGGCGGGGTTGCCGCGACGGCGCCGGCCGCCCAGGCCGCCGCCCCTGCGGCTGCGGCTGCTCCGGCCGTCCAGCCGATGTCCGACGACGCGGTGCTGCGCCTCTTCGAGGAAGGCTCCTACGAGCTTGTGCCGCATGACAGCATGCGTCGCACGATCGCCCGCCGCCTGGTCGAGGCAAAGGCCACCATTCCGCACTTCTACCTCACGGTCGACTGCCAGATCGACGCGCTGCTCGCCCTGCGCAAGCAGATGAACGACTCCGCGCCGATGGTGAAGACGGAGAAGGGCGAGGTTCCTGCCTTCAAGCTGTCGGTCAACGACTTCGTCATCAAGGCCTACGCGCTGGCGCTCAAGGCGGTGCCGGACGCCAACGTGTCCTGGACTGAAAGCGCCATGGTGAAGCACAAGCACGTCGACGTGGGTGTGGCAGTCTCGATCCCCGGTGGACTGATCACGCCGATCGTCCGCAGGGCCGAGGAGAAGACGCTCTCCGCCATCTCAAACGAGATGAAGGATCTCGCAGCCCGGGCGCGCAACCGCAAGCTCAAGCCCGAGGAATACCAGGGCGGGTCGGGCGCGGTCTCCAACCTTGGGATGTTCGGCATCCGTGAGTTCGCCGCTGTCATCAATCCGCCGCACGCCACCATCCTGGCGGTGGGCGCGGGTGAGGAGCGGGCCGTGGTGAAGAACGGCCAGATCGTCGCGGCCAATGTCATGACGGTCACGCTGTCGACCGACCATCGCGCCGTCGATGGTGCGCTTGGCGCGGAGCTGCTGGCGGCATTCAAGCGTTACATCGAGCAGCCGCTGACGATGCTGATCTAGTGCTGGCGTGGCCCGGGTGGAAAGCAGCCCATGAAGACGATCCTCTGCTACGGCGACTCTCTCACCTGGGGCTACGATGCGCGCCGGCTCGGCCGGCACGCATATGAAGACCGGTGGCCCTCGGTGCTGCAGGCCCGTCTCGGTGGCGAGGCGCTCGTCATCGCCGAGGGCCTGAACGGACGGACCACCATCTTCGACGACTACGCCTCCGGTGCGGATCGCAACGGGGCGCGCACGCTTCCCACGCTGCTCAGCACGCATGCGCCGCTTGATCTCGTCATCATCATGCTCGGCACCAACGACCTGAAGCCCGGCATCTGCGGCCGCGCCCACGGCGCGAAGCAGGGCATGGAGCGGCTGGTCAGGATGGTGCGCGGGCACGATTATCCGTTCCCGCAGCCGGCGCCCAAGGTGCTCATCGTGGCGCCGCCGCCGGTGTGCGAAACGGAGAATTCAGATTTTGCAAGCATGTTCGAGGGTGCTGTCGAGGAGTCGCGCAAGCTTGCCGGGTACTACCGGCAGGTGGCGGAGACCTGCGGATGCAGGTTCTTCGATGCCGGGCAGGTGGCGCGGACAGACCCGACGGATGGCGTCCACCTGGACGCCGTCAACACGCGCGCAATCGGAGAGGGTCTGGTTGCTGGCGTGCGTGCAACGCTGGGCCTCTAGGCCCACCGAGCCTGTGTGGAGGGAAGTTTCTATGGCAACCGCATTCGACACCAAGCCCAGCTGGGGCTGGCTCGCCTTTCTGGGAGTGATTTCGCTGATCGGCGGCGTGCTTGCGCTGTTCAATCCGTTCGCGGCAACGCTGACGGCGGCCATGCTGGCCGCCTGGACGTTCCTGCTGTTCGGCATCCTCACGATCGTTCAGGCCGTCGGGCAGGAGGGACGCGGCGCGACGTTCCTCTGGAACCTGCTGATCGGTGTGCTGATGATCGTGCTCGGCATCTCGCTCATCTTCCGCCCGCTCGAGGGCATCATCTCGCTCACCATTCTGGTCGCGGTGATGTTCATCGTTCTGGGTTTCGCGAAGTTTTTCTACGCCTTCGGCCTGCGTCCGATCCGGGGCTGGGGCTGGGTGCTGGTGTCCGGCATCGTTTCCATCGTTCTTGGCTTCATGATCCTGGCGGATATGCCGTGGATCGCAGGGGTCGCCCTCGGCATCCTGCTCGCCGTCGAGCTGCTGTCCAATGGCTTCTTCCTGCTGCTGGTCGCGCTAGGGATCAGGAACCTGACGAGGGGCTAGTTTGAACCCATCGGCGGAGGGGTGTCCGGTCGGATGACCCTCCGCTGCAGACTTGAGGAGTAATTCGGCCGTGGCTGAAACTTACGACGTCATCATCATTGGCTCGGGACCTGGCGGCTATGTCACAGCGGTGCGCGCCGCGCAGCTTGGGTTCAAGACGGCGATTGTGGAGCGCGAGCATCTGGGCGGCATCTGCCTCAACTGGGGGTGCATCCCGACCAAGGCGCTGCTGCGCTCCGCCGAGGTGTATCACTACGCCCAGCATCCCGAGAGCTACGGCCTGAAGCTGAACGGTTCGGTGAGCCCCGATCTCGGGGCGATCGTCAGCCGATCGCGCGGTGTGTCCGCCCGCCTCAACGGCGGCGTCGGCTTCCTGATGAAGAAGAGCAAGGTGGACGTCATCTGGGGCGAGGCGAAGCTCTCGAAGGCCCCGAAGGGTGACGCACCCGGCGAGATCGTCGTCGGCAAGCCGACCAGGAAGGCCATGGAGCCGCAGCACCCGGCGCCAAAGGGCACGCTCGGCGAGGGCACATACAAGGCGAAACACATCATCGTCGCCACCGGCGCGCGCCCGCGTGTGCTGCCGGGCATCGAACCGGACGGCAAGCTGATCTGGACCTATTTCGAGGCGATGGTGCCGAAGGAAATGCCCAAGTCGCTCGTCGTGATGGGTTCCGGCGCGATCGGCATCGAGTTCGCCAGCTTCTACCGCACGCTCGGCGCGGAGGTGACCGTCGTCGAGGTTATGCCGCAGATCATGCCGGTGGAGGACGCCGAAATCTCCAAGTTCGCGCGCAGGCAGATGGAGAAGCAGGGCATGCGCATCCTTACCGAGGCCAAGGTCGCCAAGGTGGAGAAGGGTGCCGACAGCATCACCGCCCATGTCGAGCTCAAGGACGGCAAGATCGAGAAGATCACGGCCGACCGCATGATCTCCGCCGTGGGCGTGCAGGGCAACGTCGAGAACCTCGGCCTCGAGGCCCTTGGCGTGAAGGTGGAGCGCGGCATCATTCAGGTGGACGGTTTCGGCCGCACCAATGTGCCGGGCATCTACGCGATTGGCGACGTGGCCGGCCCGCCCATGCTGGCGCACAAGGCCGAGCATGAGGGCGTGATCTGCGTGGAGAAGATCGCCGGACTGCCGAACGTCCATCCGCTCGACAAGGGCAAGATCCCGGGCTGCACCTACTGCAATCCGCAGGTGGCCTCCGTGGGTCTCACCGAGGAGAAGGCGAGGGCGACCGGCCGCGAGATCCGCGTCGGCCGTTTCCAGTTCGCCGCCAACGGCAAGGCGATCGCGCTCGGCGAGGACCAGGGTCTCATCAAGACTATCTTCGATGCGAAGACCGGGGAGCTGCTTGGCGCCCACATGGTCGGTGCGGAAGTGACCGAGCTCATCCAGGGCTTCGTGGTGGCGATGAATCTCGAGACCACCGAGGAAGAGCTGATGCACACGGTCTTCCCGCATCCGACGCTGTCCGAGATGATGAAGGAGAGTGTGCTGGACGCCTACGGTCGCGCCCTCAACGCCTGACGCGACGACGTGTCTGGCCTTCCGGGCAACCGGGGGTTTTACGAAGGACGCGGGATCGGCTAAGACCATTCCCGCGCGCGAGCCGGGTTCCCATATGTAGAGTTGGAGCCCGGCCGCGGACAAAGGATCAGAGGAACAGATGGTTACCGTTCTCGACACCGTCAGCAAGGCACGCCCGCGCCACCCGGAAAAGGCCCACCGGCCCGACACGGAGGTGCTGCGCAAGCCGGAGTGGATCCGCGTCAAGGCGCCCACCTCGCGCGGCTACGCGGAAACGCGGGCGATCGTGAAGACCAACAAGCTGGTGACCGTCTGCGAGGAAGCGGGCTGCCCCAACATCGGTGAGTGCTGGGAAAAGAAGCACGCGACCTTCATGATCATGGGCGAGATCTGCACCCGCGCCTGCGCCTTCTGCAACGTGGCGACGGGCATTCCCGCGCCCCTCGATCCCAATGAGCCTGAGAACGTGGCGAAGGCCGTCCGCCAGATGGGCTTGAGCCATGTGGTCATCACCTCCGTGGACCGCGACGACCTGCCGGACGGCGGCGCGCAGCACTTCGTCGAGGTGATCCAGGCGATCCGCGAGTCTTCGCCCAGTACGACGATTGAGATCCTGACGCCGGACTTCCTGCGCAAGGATGGCGCGCTGGAGAAGGTGGTGGCGGCCCGGCCGGACGTGTTCAACCACAATCTCGAGACGGTTCCGTCCAAGTATCTGACCGTGCGCCCCGGCGCGCGCTACTTCCACTCGATCCGCCTGCTGCAGCGGGTGAAGGAGTTGGATCCAACCATCTTCACGAAGTCCGGCATCATGGTCGGCCTCGGCGAGGAGCGCAACGAGGTGCTGCAGCTTATGGACGACCTGCGCACGGCGGATGTGGACTTCCTCACCATCGGCCAGTACCTGCAGCCGACGCGCAAGCACCATCCGGTGGTGCGCTTCGTCACGCCCGACGAGTTCAAGGCCTACGAGACCATTGCCTATACCAAGGGCTTCCTGATGGTGTCGGCGAGCCCGCTGACGCGCTCGTCGCACCATGCCGGCGAGGATTTCGAGCGCCTGCGCGCTGCGCGCGCCGCAAAGCTCGCCGCCGCGAAATAAGCCGCAGACCGAATGCCGAAGTACGAGACCACCCGCAGGGTTAACCACACGCCGGAGCAGATGTTCGATCTGGTCGCGGCGGTGGAGCAGTATCCCGAATTCTTGCCCTGGTGCGAGGGGCTCACCGTGCGCTCACGCAAGGAGCGTGACGGCGTCACAATTCTCATCGCCGACATGACCGTCGGCTACAAGGCGCTGCGCGAGACCTTCACCAGCCAGGTGGTGCTGAAGCCTGCGGAGCGGGTGATCGACGTCCGCTACATCGACGGGCCGTTCAAGTACCTGCAGAACCGCTGGCGCTTCGAGCCGGCGGGTGAGGGGCAGACCGACATCCACTTCTTCATCGACTATGAATTCAAGAGCAGGATGCTCGGCATGCTGATGGGCGCGATGTTCGACCGCGCCTTCAAGATGTTCGCTGAAGCCTTCGAGAGCCGCGCCGACGCCATCTACGGCAAGGCGGCCTGACGGGAGTGGCTTTCCCTGCGAAAAGCGGCTGCTTCACGGAGACACTTCGCGTGGTCGGCATCCGGGAAGCGGCGGAAATCGCCCGCAGGGCAAACCGCATGGTCGTGATCGGCTGTTCCGGCAGCGGCAAGTCCACGCACGCGCAGAAGGCCGCCGCGCTCCTTGATCTTCCCTATATCTCGATCGACCGCGACGTGCTGTGGAGGCCCGGCTGGGTCCTGCGCGACCGGACCGAACAGCGGAGACTGACCGAGGAACTTACCGCGCGCGATCGCTGGATCATGGACGGCACCGCGCCTGCCACGCTTCATCTGCGCCTGCCGCGTGCCGAGCTCGTCATCTGGCCGGATCTTCCGCGGTTTGCCTGCCTGTGGGGCGTTCTCAGGCGCTGGATCACCCACCTCGGCCGCACCAGGCCGGAGATGGCGCCCGGCTGTCCGGAACGCATCCATCCGGAGTTCCTGCGCTACGTCTGGACATGGAACCGTGACGTTCGCCCGCGCGTGCTCGAGGGCCTCAGTACCCACGCGCCCGAAACACCCGTGCTGCTGCTGCATTCGCACGGGGAGATGGATGCGTTTCTGCGGGAGATCGGAAGGCCTACAGCCGGAGGCTCAACTGTTCGAGCCCCGCGCAGCGTCGGCCACCATCTTCAGCGCATGGAGAACCGTTGCGCGGCGGACGTCCGATCGGCCGCCGGGGAAGACACGGCTCTCGGCCAGGGCTTCGCGCCCCTTCACCGCCAGGCCGAACCAGACCAGCCCCACCGGCTTTTCCGGCGTGCCGCCCGATGGACCCGCGATTCCGCTGACGGAGACCGCAATGTCGGCGCGCGAGCGGGCGAGTGCCCCCTCGGTCATCTGGCGGACCGTCTCTTCGGAGACCGCGCCGAACTTGTCCAGCGTTTCCGCGCGAACGCCAAGGATCTCCATCTTGGCTTCGTTGGAATAGGTGACGAAGCCGCGTTCGAAGACGGCCGAGCTGCCTGCGATTTCGGTGAGCGCCCCGGCGATCAGGCCGCCGGTGCAGGACTCGGCGGTCGCGACCTTGAGATGGCGCTCCAGGCAGAGGTTGAAAACCAGTCGTGCGGCGTCTTCGATTTCCTTCATGGCGCTCACTCGGGCAGGCTTCCGGGATAAACCACCGTGGCCGTCGCAATGGCCGCGATGCCTTCGCCACGGCCCAGGAAGCCCAGCTTCTCGTTGGTTGTTGCCTTAATAGACACGCGATCGCCGGAAATGCCAAGCATCTCGGTCAGGGCGGCGGTCATCGCAGCGCGGTAAGGTCCAACCTTGGGCGCCTCGCAGATGAGCGTCACGTCGACGTTGGCGATGCGACCGCCGTGTTCGCGCACGAGCTTCGCCGCATGCTCGACGAAGATGCGCGACGGCGCGCCCTTCCACTGCGGATCCGAAGGCGGGAAATGGGTGCCGATGTCGCCGAGGCCCTTCGTGGCGAGCAGCGCATCGGTCAGCGCATGCAGGCCCACGTCGGCGTCCGAATGGCCGGAAAGCCCTTTGTCGAACGGAATCTTCACGCCGCACAGCGTGACATGGTTGCCCTCGCCGAAGCGGTGGACGTCGTAGCCGTTACCGGTCCGCACGTCGGGGAAGGTGGTGCTCATCAGCTGCATCCTCTGGTCGGCGAGCGCGATGTCGCGCGCCCATGTGAGCTTGACGTTGTCGGGCGAGCCTTCGACGAGCCGCACGGGAAGGCCCGCCCATTCGGCTATCGCCGCATCGTCGGTGAAGTCGGAGCGACCCTCGGCGGCGGCCTTGCGGTGCGCTTCCAGGATCGGCCGGAAAGGGAAACCCTGCGGTGTCTGGGCGGCGAACAGCCCGTCGCGCGAAACCGTGCCCTTTACCAGTCCGTTTGCGCCGCGCTTCAGTGTGTCGGCGACGGCGAGAGCGGGCAGGGCGCCCAGGCCCTCGTCCGCCGCGGCGATGACACGGCCGATCAGCCCGTGATCGGCGAAAGGGCGCACCGCATCATGAATCAGCACGATATCCGGCCCTGCTTCTTCCAGTGCCTGGAGGGCGAGGCGGACGGAGTCCTGCCGGCTCGCGCCGCCGCGGACCGCACGAAGATTGGGTGCCGCAGGCGCCGCTGCCCGGAAAAGATCCTCGTCGTCCGCATGGATCGCCACTACCACGTCGCTGATCCGCGGATGGCTCAGGAAGGTGTCGAGTGTATGTGCGATCACCGGCCGGCCGCCGATGCTGCGGTATTGCTTGGGGCCCTCGGCACTCTGGCCCGCGCGCTCACCGCGTCCGGCTGCGACAATGACGGCGGCCACACGCGCGCCGGAATCGTGATTATTGTGCAGATCTCTCTCCATGATGCCCAACTATCATGTGCGCCCGAAAAGCCAATGAATTTGTTTTGAGCAGCCGCGATCCGGCATTGCACATCGTGTGGGTTTTGTCTATTTTATAGGCATCAGTTAAGGATGCATCATTCTTGGGCAGTTCACTTCTGAAATCGCTGGCGCAGCCGCTTGACCTCCGCGGAGTGAGACTTCGCAACTGCGTCTTCCTTGCACCCATGTCCGGTGTGACGGACCTGCCGTTTCGCATGCGCGCGTGGGAGCACGGTGCAGGCCTCGTCGTTTCCGAGATGGTGGCAAGCGGCGAGCTTGCGAAGGGGCGGCAGGAGAGCGCGCGGCGCATCCGCCGGCCCGACATCGACGTGCATATGGTTCAGCTCGCCGGCCGCGAGGCGCAGTGGATGGCCGAGGCCGCCCGCATCGCGGTTGAAGAGGGCGGGGCTGATATCATCGATATCAACATGGGGTGCCCGGCCAAGAAGGTGACGGGCGGCTATTGCGGCTCGGCGCTGATGCGCGATCCAAATCACGCGCTGTCCCTCATCGAGGCGGTGGTGAAGGCCGTCTCCGTGCCTGTCACGCTCAAGATGCGGCTCGGCTGGGATCATGACAGTATAAACGCGCCGGAGATTGCCGCGCGGGCGGAAGCCGCGGGCGTCGCGATGATCACCGTGCACGGGCGCACGCGCTGCCAGTTCTACAAGGATCGCGCCGACTGGCGCGCCATCCGCGCCGTCCGGGAACGGATTTCGG
The DNA here is from genome assembly GCF_039541695.1 of Chelativorans composti. Classification (NCBI taxonomy): domain Bacteria; kingdom Pseudomonadati; phylum Pseudomonadota; class Alphaproteobacteria; order Hyphomicrobiales; family Phyllobacteriaceae; genus Chelativorans; species Chelativorans composti. Next base: position 234,851 of record NZ_BAABGS010000012.1, read on the forward strand.
TGCCGCTGGTCGCCAACGGCGATGGTGACGGGCCGGAGGATGCCGAAGCCATGCTCGAACAGTCGGGCGCTGATGCGGTCATGATCGGCCGTGCCCATTATGGCGCGCCGTGGAAGGCAGGGGTGCTCGCGCATGTCGCTGCCGGTACGGCCGCGCCGGGCGTGCCGGGCACGGCGGACGAGATGGCGCGCTACGTCGCCGCCCATTACGAGGACATGCTGTCCCATTACGGCATCGGGCAGGGGCTCCGGCACGCCCGCAAGCATCTTGGCTGGTATCTCGAGACCTGGGGCGGCGATGCGCTCTCCTGGCGCGATGCTCTCATGACCGAGACTGACCACAGGGCCGTCCTGGCCTTGCTGCCGCGCGTTTTCACCACTCCAGCAGGGAAGGAGGCAGCATGAGTGCTACGCTGCTTGATCGCGACACACCCATGGCCCAGCTTGTCATCGACGCCATCGGGCATCCGGTGATCGTGGTGAATGAAGAAGGCTACATCACCTTCGCCAATGCGCAGGCGGAGGACTTCTTCCGCATGAGCGCCCCGATGCTCGCACGCAACAGGTTGGCCGATTTCGTGCCCTTCGGCAGTCCGCTTCTTTCTCTCATCGAACAGGTACAGGCGCGCCATGCGCCAATGAACGAATACAAGATCGACATTTCCTCGCCGCGGCTCGGGGCGGACAAGATCGTCGATGTCAACGTCGGGCCACTGGGCGATAGCAGGTCCGTCGTCATCATGTTCCAGGAACGGACCATGGCGGAGAAGATCGACCGCCAGATGACCCACCGCGGTGCGGCTCGCTCCGTCTCGGGGCTGGCGGCCATGCTGGCGCATGAGATCAAGAATCCGCTCTCCGGCATCCGGGGTGCGGCGCAGTTGCTCGAGGACGTGGTGTCTGACGACGACCGGGCGCTGACGCGACTGATCACTGAGGAAACCGACCGGATCGTCAAGCTGGTCGACAAGATGGAGGTGTTCTCCGACGACCGGCCGGTGGATCGGGAGCCCGTCAACATTCACGTCGTGCTCGATCACGTGAAGGCCATCGCGCGCAACGGATTTGCAAAAAACATAACAATTATAGAGGAGTACGACCCGTCCTTGCCGCCGATTTATGCAAATCGGGATCAATTCGTTCAGGTCTTTCTAAATCTTGTAAAGAACGCCGCGGAAGCCATTGGAAATAAAGAGAATGGTAAGATCAGGCTGACGACCGCCTTCCGTCCCGGGTTCCGTTTGCAGGTGCCGGGCACCAATGAGCGCGTCTCGCTGCCCCTCGAATTCTGCGTCCATGACAATGGTCCTGGCGTTCCGGACGATATCCAGCAGATCATTTTCGATCCGTTCATCACCACCAAGACCAACGGCTCCGGCCTCGGCCTGCCGCTCGTGGCCAAGATCGTTGGCGCGCACGGGGGGATCGTCGAATCCGACACCTCCCCGAGGGGAACGACCTTCCGCATCCTGATGCCCGCGTGGAAGGAAGAAGATCAGGAATCGCTGCAAGAAAATGAGGTAAAGCCATGAATTCTCAAGCGACAATTCTTGTGGCCGATGACGACGCCGCGATCCGCACCGTCCTCAATCAGGCTCTGTCGCGCGCGGGGCATCAGGTGCGCGTTACCTCGAATGTGGCTACCCTCTGGAAGTGGGTGTCGTCTGGCGAAGGCGATCTGGTCATTACCGACGTGGTGATGCCGGACGAGAACATCTTCAACCTGCTGCCACGCATCCGCAAGTCCCGCCCGGAACTGCCGGTGATCGTCATGAGCGCGCAGAACACGTTCATGACCGCGATCCGCGCTTCCGAGGCGGGGGCCTACGAATATCTGCCGAAGCCTTTCGACCTCAACGAGCTCCTGCAGATTGTCGGCCGTGCGCTCGCCGAACCCAAGAACAGGATCAGGCAGGAGGAGCCTGAGGAGCAGAGCGAGACCATGCCGCTCGTCGGCCGGTCGCCGGCGATGCAGGAAATCTACCGGACGCTCGCCCGCCTGATGCAGACCGATCTCACCGTGATGATCACCGGCGAGTCCGGCACCGGCAAGGAGCTCGTGGCGCGGGCGCTGCATGAGTTCGGACGTAGGCGGAAGGGGCCGTTCGTCGCCATCAACATGGCCGCGATTCCGCGCGACCTCATCGAGTCGGAACTGTTTGGCCACGAGAAGGGCGCCTTCACCGGCGCGCAGCACCGGTCTTCCGGCCGCTTCGAGCAGGCCGAGGGCGGTACGCTGTTTCTCGATGAGATCGGCGATATGCCGATGGAGGCGCAGACCCGTTTGCTGCGCGTGCTGCAGCAGGGAGAGTACACCACCGTTGGCGGCCGCACGCCCATCAAGACCGACGTGCGCATCATTGCTGCCACCAACAAGGAGCTGCGCAGCCTCATCAACCAGGGCCTGTTCCGCGAGGATCTGTTCTATCGCCTCAATGTGGTGCCGATCCGCCTGCCTCCGCTGCGCGAGCGCGCCGAGGACATTCCGGACCTGGTGCGCCATTTCTTCGCCCAGGCGGAGAAGGAGGGTCTGCAGGCCAAGCGCATTTCCAAGGCCGGCATGGATGTGATGGTCAATTATCCCTGGCCAGGCAACGTGCGCGAGCTTGAGAATCTCGTCCGCCGTCTGGCAGCTCTCTATCCGCAGGACGAGATTTCGGCCGAGATCATCCGCCACGAGCTGTCGGATCCCTACCGTGGCGAGACGCCGAAGGTGGGCGCCGTGCCGTCGATCGAGGGCATGTCGTTGTCCCAGCTCGTCGAGCAGTACCTGCACCATCACTTCAGCAAGCTCGGCGGGGAGCTGCCGCCGCCCGGTCTCTACGACCGGGTGCTGATGGAGGTGGAATATCCGCTGATTCTGCAGGCGCTCGCGGCATGCCGTGGCAACCAGATCCGCGCGGCGGAGCTGCTGGGCCTCAACCGCAACACGTTGCGCAAGAAAATTCGCGAGCTCGGCATCGACGTCTATCGCGTCAGCAAGCTGGATTCCTCCGTGCCGGCCTAGCTCGCCGGCACGTCAGACACCGGGACAATCAGGCATCGCGCGACCGGCCCGACGGCCGGCGTATCCTGATTGTGGACGCATCCCTGCCTTGCCCATTCCCTAAGCAAAGTTTTTGTGACTACTTTGCCGAAGCGTTGTAAAGTTGCCACAATGCGTTGCAGAACTGCAACGCGGTTAGGGTTGAGTCTTTCATGGGTATGGACGTAGCAGCGGCAGGGCATGCAGCCGCCGGCAAACCTGCGCAGCGAGACGGTCGCAGGCTGCTGGCGTTGCCGGGAATTCTGGCTGTGGTGGGGGCGCTGATCACCGCGGCCGTATCCTTTGCCGTTCTGCTTGGCCTGACGCCGCTGACGCCGGATGCGCCCACCACCGTCACCCTCATTGGCATCAACGCCGCCTTCATCCTTCTGCTGCTGACGCTCATCGCGCGGGAGGCGCACCGCATCTACACCGTTCGCCAGGGTGCGAAGGCCGCGGCGCGGCTGCACGTGCGCATCGTCACGATGTTCTCGCTGGTGGCGGCGATTCCGGCCATTCTCGTGGCCATCGTCGCCTCGATCACGCTGGATCTCGGCCTTGACCGCTGGTTCGAGCTGCGCACCAAGGTGATCGTGCAGTCATCGCTGTCGATCGCCGAGGCCTATGTGCGGGAAAACGCGAGCACGCTCCAGGGCACGACCGTGTCCATGGCGGTCGATCTGGACCGTTTCCGCTCTCTCTACAACCTCGACCGCAATGCCTTCCGGCAGATTTTCACCCAGAACACGATTGGCCGCGGGCTGGCCCATGCGGTGCTGATCCGCGAGGACCAGTCGGTCATCATGGCGGCCGACATTCCCGACCCGCTCGAGATTCCGGTTCCTCCGGAAGGCGCAATCGAGAAGGCTTCGGAAGGGCGGCCGGTCCTGTTCGAGCTCGCACCGGGCAACCTGATCGGCGCAATCTTCAAGCTGCGCGAGATCCCGGACGCCTATCTCTACACGCTGCGCCTGCTCGACCCGCAGGTTATCCGCGCGCAGCGGATCGTGGCGTCCAACACGGACGAATACCGCGCGCTCGAAGACAACCGCATGAACACGCAGGTTGCCTTCGCGCTGCTCTACCTGATCGTGACGCTCGCCATCGTGCTGGCGGCCATCTGGACCGGCATCGCCGTGGCCGACCGGATCGTGCGTCCCATCCGCCAGCTGATCGGCGCGGCAGCGGCCGTGTCGCGCGGTGACCTCGACGTGGAGGTTCCCGTGCGCTCGTCCGATGGCGACGTGGCCGCGCTGGCCGACACGTTCAACAAGATGACTTTCCAGCTCAAGAGCCAGCGAGACCAGCTGATCTCGGCGCGTGACACGATCGACGAACGCCGCCGCTTCACCGAGGCCGTGCTCGCCGGCGTGACAGCAGGGGTCATCGGCGTCGACAACAGGGGTATCATCACCATCGTCAACCGTTCCGCGGAAACCATGCTCGGCCTGCGCTCGGCGGACGCCGTGGGCAAGCCGCTGGCGGACGTCGTCCCGCAGATCGCGGAGGTGTTTGCCCAGGGCGTGAAGACGGGCCGGCGCGTCTATCGCGACCAGGTCACGTTCTTCCGGGCGGGTGCGGAGCGCACGTTCAACATCCAGCTCACGACCGAGGAGCGCAAGGGGCGCAAGGAATCGCGCTCCTACGTGGTGACGGTCGATGACATCACCGACCTGGTGCAGGCGCAGCGGTCCTCCGCCTGGGCGGACGTGGCGCGCCGCATCGCCCACGAGATCAAGAACCCGCTGACGCCGATCCAGCTTTCGGCAGAGCGCATCCGTCGCCGCTACGGCAAGGTCATCAGCGAGGATCGCGAGGTCTTCGACCAGTGTATCGAAACCATTGTCCGGCAGGTGGGCGATATCGGCCGGATGGTCAACGAATTCTCCTCGTTCGCGCGCATGCCCAAGCCCGACATGCATGTGCTGGACCTGCGCGAGCCGCTGCGCGAGGCTTCATTCCTGATCGAGGTAAGCCGCCCCGACATCCGCCTCGAGCGGATGCTCGGCGACGAGCCGCTCATGGGCCGCTTCGACGCGCGTCTTCTGAGCCAGGCGTTCGGCAACGTCATCAAGAATGCCTCGGAAGCCATCGAGCCGAGGGCGGACCGGGAGACCAGTCCGGTCATTCGCATCACGGCGCGCAAGGCTGGCAATCAGATCGAGGTTCTGGTCATCGACACGGGCAAGGGCCTGCCGCAGGAAAACCGGCAGCGGCTGCTCGAGCCCTACATGACCACACGCGAGAAGGGCACCGGCCTGGGGCTCGCGATTGTGAAGAAGATTATCGAGGAACACGGCGGGCAGCTGGAGCTGCTTGACGCCCCCGAGGATTTCTACGGAGGTGGCGGCGCCATGGTCCGCATGGTCTTCCCGGCCGTTGAGGCAGGGGAGACACAGGAAGCAGAAGGGACGGAAAAGGTCCAAGATGGCATCTGATATTCTTGTTGTTGATGATGAGGCCGATATCCGCGAACTGGTCGCGGGTATCCTCAGTGACGAGGGCCACGAGACGCGCACGGCGAGCGACAGCGACTCCGCTCTGGCGGCCATCGCCCAGCGCGTTCCGCGGCTGGTGCTGCTCGACATCTGGCTGCAAGGATCGAAGCTCGATGGACTTGCGCTGCTGGACCGGATCAAGAGCATGCACCCTGATCTGCCGGTGGTGATGATTTCGGGTCACGGCAACATCGAGACGGCGGTGAGCGCGATCCGCCGTGGCGCCTACGACTTCATCGAAAAGCCCTTCAAGGCGGATCGGCTGCTCCTCGTTTGCGAACGGGCGCTTGAAACCTCCAAGCTCAAGCGCGAGGTCATGGATCTCAAGAAGCGCACCGGCTACAGCGTCGAACTGGTGGGCATGTCCCATGCCATTAACCAGTTGCGCCAGGCGATCGAGCGCGTTGCGGCCACCAACAGCCGAGTCATGCTGATCGGGCCATCCGGATCCGGCAAGGAACTGGCCGCGCGCGCGATTCATGAGCGGTCGGCGCGGCGGGAAGGGCCGTTCGTCACCGTCAATGCCGCTTCGATCACGCCGGAGCGCATGGAGATCGAGCTGTTCGGCACGGAAAATGGCGAGAACGGAACCCGCAAGATCGGCGCCCTCGAGGAGGCGCACCGCGGCACGCTCTACCTTGATGAGGTGGCCGACATGCCGCGCGAGACCCAAAGCAAGATCCTGCGGGTTCTGGTGGACCAGCAGTTCGAGCGGGTGGGCGGAACCCAGCGCGTCAAGGTGGATGTGCGCATCATCTCGTCCACGGCCTGCGACCTCCAGGAACTCATCGCAAAGGGCCAGTTCCGTGAGGATCTCTATCACCGGCTGGCGGTGGTGCCGATCCATGTACCGCCGCTTTCGGCGCGCCGGGAGGACATCCCGCTGCTCGTCGAACACTTCATGAAGATGATCAGCGAGCAAACCGGCATCCGGCCGCGGCGCTTGAGCGATGATGCTATGGCGGTGTTCCAGGCCCACAACTGGCCTGGCAACATCCGCCAGCTTCGCAACAACATCGAGCGCCTCTTGATCCTCACCCGCGACGACGAGGATGACAAGCCGATCACCGCCGACCTGCTGCCTTCGGAAATCGGCGACGTGATGCCGAAGGTGCCCACGCAGGCCGACCAGCACATCATGGCGCTGCCGCTCCGTGAGGCGCGCGAGCTGTTCGAGAAGGAGTATTTGCTGGCGCAGATCAACCGGTTCGGCGGCAACATCTCGCGCACCGCCGAGTTCATTGGCATGGAACGTTCGGCCCTCCACCGGAAGCTGAAGTCGCTCGGCGTCTGACGCGATTTCGGGAGGCTGGAATAAGGGCAGGGCGGAAGACCTCCTTTGCCCGCCCTGATAGTCTCCGTGCTGCCTGCCGCGGCAGGGCCGGCTGCCGTCCACCATCATGCCGTTTTTCCGTCCTTTGATGGCTGTGGGCACGGGCAGCGCAGGCGGCTTTTCACAAACGGCCCTATGTGATCTAAGCTGTTGAAACGGCGCGCTTCCCGAGCCGATGCTTGCGGAGCCGCGCGACGGAGCGGAATATGAAGATAGTCATTTGTGGTGCGGGGCAGGTGGGTTTCGGCATTGCGGAGCGTCTGGCCGCCGAGCAGAACGATGTGTGCGTGATCGACACCCAGCCCGAGTTGATCCGGCGTGTCCGCGACACGTTGGACGTGCGCGGAATCGTGGGTCACGGCTCCTACCCGGACGTTCTGGAGGAGGCGGGCGCGAAGGAAGCCGACATGCTGATCGCCGTCACCCTCCATGACGAGATCAACATGATCGCTTGCCAGGTGGCGTATTCGCTGTTCAAGGTGCCCACCAAGATCGCCCGCGTGCGCTCGCAGATGTACCTGCAGCCGCACTACATGGACCTCTTCTCCCGCGATCACCTGCCGATCGACGTGATCATTTCGCCCGAGATCGAGGTCGGGGAGATGGTGTTGCGGCGCATCGCCGTTCCCGGCGCCATGGACGTGGTGCCGTTCGCCGACGGCAACATCATCATGCTGGCCATCGAATGCCTGGAGGAATGCCCGGTCATCAACACGCCGCTCGCGCAGCTCACCGACCTGTTCCCCAATCTGCCTTCCATCGTGGTGGGCGTGAGCCGCAACAACCGCCTGTTCATCCCGCATTCGGATGACCAGCTGATCGCCGGCGACCTGGCCTATGTCGTCACCACCAAGGATCAGGTGCGCCGGACCCTCGTCCTCTTCGGCCATGAGAAGAAGGAGGCCAACCGGATCGTCATCGCCGGCGGCGGCAACATCGGCCTCTACGTCGCCCGCCAGCTCGAGAAGCGGGGTAGCGCGACCCGCGTGAAGCTCATCGAGAGCAATCGCGAGCGGGCGATCGACATCGCCGACGAGCTGTCCTCGACGGTCGTTCTGAACGGCAGCGCACTCGACCAGAAGCTGCTGCACGAGGCCGACATCGACCAGGCCGACCTGATGGTGACGCTGACCAACGACGACCAGGTCAACATTTTGTCCGCCGTCATCGCCAAGCGTCTTGGCTGCAAGGCGAACCTGGTGCTGCTCAACAGCCCCACCTATCATGATTTCGCCAGCACCCTCGGGATAGACGCGCAGGTCAACCCGCGCTCCGTGACCGTTTCTAAGGTTCTCCAGCATGTGCGGCGCGGACGCATCCGCGCCGTTCACAACGTGCAGAACGGCGCGGCGGAAATCCTCGAAGCCGAGGCGCTGGAAACGTCCCCGCTGGTGGGCGCAAGCCTCAGGGAGCTCGATCTGCCCGAGGGCATGCGCATCGGCGCTGTCTATCGCGATGGCCAGCCGGTCACACCGAGCGGATCATTGCGCATCAAGCCGAAGGACCGGGTGGTGATCTTCGCGCTGCGCGATGCCGTCAGGCAGGTTGAGCAGCTGTTCCGTGTGAGCCTGGAATTTTTCGTCTGACTGTTCGTCGCCGGAAGGTCGGGGGTGCCGAACGGATGTTCCGCCGGGCCTCGCCGGCGATCGTTTCGGCATCGGGATCGCCCGCCGACCATCGGCTATCGTTGCTCCCGGAATGCTGCATCTTTCATTGATCGCGTCGCTGCCCCGGGGCGGATGCTCCTCGTCGCTCTGGATGCTTGAAAATACTAATAAATCGTAACATTGTCCCGCTGGGCTTGAAGGGTTGAACGCTCACACGTGTGACACTTCAGCGGGGGAGAACATGGGATTCCGCATTTTGCTTTTGGGCTGTCTGCTTTTGGCAAGCTGCGCGCCCGAGCCGAGAACCATCGTCCACAAGACCGGATCAACCGCGCAGGAGCGCGAGGATGCGCTTCTCGCGTGCAATGTCGAAGGGATCCAGGAAGTGCCGCGGGCCATGACCACCGAGTACACTCCCGGCTATTACCAGCCCGGCACGACCTACTGCCGGCCCGCCGGGCATCACGGGGTTGCGTGCGCCACGGTGGGCGCGGTCAACATCCCGCCAAGTTCCCGGACCTATGACGCCAACGAGGGCCTGCGCAACCGCGTGGTCGAAGCGTGCATGAGGAGGAAGGGCTTCCAGATGCTCGTGCGTCCGACCTGCGTGACCGAGCAGGACCGGCAGCGGTTCCTGGCTTCCCAGCAGGGCCCGCAGCCGCCCGAGTGGGAGATTCCGTGCGTCCTGTGAGACAGGGCGCATCAGGCGCAAATCGGTTGGCTCCCGGCGGTTCTCTCTGGGAGCCTTTGCATTTCGGGCTGGGCGACCCGTCGGCAAGATGCACGCGCCCGCTGCGGCGCTTCGACATCAGGTGAGAATTTTTCGCGCCAGGAACCTTGGAATCGCCGGATCGCCCTTTACAGTGGGCGCAAACCCGAGTCTCGGTGCCCGGGCTGCGGAAATGGAACAAGGAAGGAAAAATGTCCCGCATCGCCTATGTGAACGGCCGGTATGTCAGGCACGCGGATGCCGTGGTGCATATTGAGGACCGCGGGTATCAGTTCGCCGACGGCGTGTACGAGGTCTGTGAGGTGGCGCATGGCTACATCATCGACCAGACGCGCCATCTCGACCGGCTGGCGCGCTCGCTTTCCGAACTGCGCATTGACTGGCCGGTAAGCCGACGCGCGCTCGAATTCATCATCCGCGAGGTGGTGCGCCGCAACCGCGTCACCAACGGCATGGTCTATCTCCAGATCAGCCGCGGGGTGGCGCCGCGCGAGCACGCGTTCCCGTATCCGCCGACGCGCCCGAGCCTCGTCGTTACGGCCAAACGACTCGACCGCGCCGCGAATGAAGCGAAGGCCGAGCAGGGCGTCCGCGTGATCACCGTACCGGAAAACCGTTGGGAGCGCGTGGACATCAAGACGGTTGGTTTGCTGCCCAATGTGCTCGCCAAACAGAAGGCGAAGGAACATGGCGCCGCGGAAGCCTGGTTCGTCGATCCGGACGGCACCGTGAAGGAAGGGGCTTCCACCAATGCCTGGATTGTGACCTGGGAAGGCAAGCTCGTCACCCGTCCGGCCGATTTCGGCATTCTGCGCGGGGTGACCCGCACCACCGTCATGGACGTGGCGGCCAGGCTCGGGCTCGAGGTGGAGGAACGGCCTTTCACCGTGGAGGAAGCCAAGTCGGCCCGCGAAGCTTTCATCACGGCTGCTACCACGCTTGTCATGCCGGTGATCGAAATCGACGATCATCCTGTTGCAAACGGGGAACCTGGCTCGATTGCTCTTGCGTTGCGCCGCGAATTTTTTGACATTGCGGAAAAGGTTGGTGCCTGTTAACCACGGAAGGGCAGGTAGAGGAGGAGGCGCGACGTAGTTGAAGAGCAGCCGCTACGTCTGTATGCACTGGATCTGACTGCTGCTCGCAATTGCAGGGGATGGTAAAAGAAAAAATGGCGGAGCGCACGCAAAATCTGCAGGATCTTTTCCTGAATACCGTTCGCAAGAGCAAGAATCCTCTAACGATTTTTCTGATTAACGGCGTCAAGCTGACGGGCGTGGTTACGTCGTTTGACAATTTCTGCGTTCTGTTGCGCCGGGACGGCCATTCGCAGCTTGTGTACAAACACGCGATCTCGACCATCATGCCGAGCCAGCCCGTACAGCTTTACGATGCCGATGAAGGCAGTCAGGAAGGCTGATTGGTAAAGTCAGGCAAGGAACACACCGACAAGCGCGTGACGGAGGGCTCCACGGCTGAGGAGCCGACGAAAGCGATTGTCGTCGTGCCGGTTCTGACGGTGCGTGACCGGCGGCAAGGGGAGGATGCCGGCACGCCGCGCCAGAGTCTTGCACCGCAGGCCAAGCTCGAAGAGGCCATGGGTCTTGCCGAGGCCATTGATCTCGACATCGTGCATCGGGACCTTTTCAATCTCTCCGTCCCGAGACCCGCAACTCTCATCGGAGCAGGCAAGGTCGAGGAGCTCGCAAGGATCGTTCAGGAGACGGGCGCGGAGCTCGTCGTTGTCGATTACCAGCTGACGCCCGTCCAGCAGCGCAACCTCGAGCGCGAGCTCAAGGCGAAGGTACTCGACCGTACCGGTCTCATCCTCGAAATCTTCGGACGCCGCGCGCGGACCAAGGAAGGCCGCCTGCAGGTCGACCTCGCGCATCTCGAATACCAGCGCGGCCGTCTGGTGCGCAGCTGGACACACCTTGAGCGCCAGCGCGGTGGCGGCGGTTTCATGGGCGGCCCGGGTGAAACCCAGATCGAGGCGGACCGCCGGCTTCTGCAGGAGCGCATCACCCGAATCAAGCGCGAACTTGAAACGGTGCGGCGCACGCGCGACCTGCACCGGGCCAAGCGGCGCAAGGTGCCGTTCCCGATCGTCGCGCTGGTGGGTTATACGAACGCCGGCAAGTCCACGCTGTTCAATCGTCTCACCGGCGCGGAGGTGATGGCGGAGGACATGCTCTTCGCCACGCTGGATCCGACGTTGCGCCGTCTCGTGCTCCCGCACGGCACGGTCGTCATTCTCTCCGACACGGTGGGCTTCATCTCTGACCTGCCGACGCATCTGGTCGCGGCCTTCCGCGCCACGCTGGAGGAGGTGGTGGAAGCGGATCTGATCCTGCACCTGAGGGACATTTCGCACCCGGACACGGCTGCCCATGCGCGCGAGGTGAGGGAGGTGTTGCAGAGCCTGGGCGTCGATCCTTCCGACAGCGAGCGCGTACTGGAGGTGTGGAACAAGATCGATCTGCTCGATCCCGCCGACCGCGAACGGCTGTTGCGTGACGAGGCGCAGCAGACGCCGCCGGTGGCGATTTCCGCCGTGACGGGGGAGGGCATCCCCCACCTGCTGCGCATCATCGAGGAGCGCATCTCGGGGGCGCTGCAGGACGTGGTACTCAATGTCCGGCCGCACCAGCTTCAGCATCTCGACTGGATCTACAGGAATGGCCGCGTGACCTCGCGCGAGGATCACGAGGACGGCAGCGTCACGATCCACATCCGCGCCACCGAAACCGCGCGGCGGGAATTCGAGAGACGGCTGAAATAAGTCCGGTCTCGCGGGCGCGGAATCGGCTGGATTCTCAGGCTCACGCTTCGACAGGCTCTCGCTTCGAGAGGCTCAGCATGAGGGGGGGAAGGGGCAGGCGCCTCAGCCCCTCTCGGCTTCCTTGGCTTGCTGCCAGAGTTCTTCCATCTCGTCGAGGGAGGCCTCATCGAGCGTCCGGTCCCGGGCGGCGAGCGCCCTTTCGATCGCGTGGAAGCGGGTGGTGAACTTGCGGTTGGTCTGCGTCAGCGCCTGCTCCGGGTCGATGCCCAGATGGCGGCCGAGATTGACGACCGCGAAGAGCAGGTCTCCGAACTCGTCCCGGATACGGTCAGTGCTGCCGCTTGCCATCTCGGCGCGCAGCTCGGCGATTTCCTCCTCGATCTTGTCGAGGATCGGTTCGGGCGCGCCCCAGTCGAAGCCGACGCGCGCGGCCTTGGCCTGCAGCTTGAGCGCACGGGTCAGCGCCGGCAGTGAAAGCGCGATGTCGTCGAGATAGCCCTTCGGCTCGTCGTCAATGCCGCGGGCGGCGCGCCGCTCGGCCTTTTCCTCGGCCTTGATGCGTTCCCACATGCTCTTGGCCATGCCGGCGCGGCGCGCTTCCTTATCGCCGAAGACATGCGGATGGCGGCGGATCATCTTGGTGGTGATCGCCTCGACCACGTCGCCGAACGAAAAATGGCCTTCCTCCTCGGCGATCCGCGAATGGAAGACGACCTGCAGCAACAGGTCGCCAAGCTCCTCGCGCAGGTCCACCATGTCGTTGCGGTCGATGGCGTCGCGGACCTCGTAGGCTTCCTCGACCGTGTAGGGCGCGATGGTCTCGAAGGTCTGCTCCACGTCCCAGGGACAGCCGGTCTCCCTGTCGCGCAGGGCGGCCATGATCTCGATGAGGCGTGAAATGTCCCTGGAGGGTGTCATGCAGGTCTCTCCAATGAAGCCCGAGGCAGACCCTTACGCGAGCTCCGCCGGAATTTGAAGGGGCGATTTCGGCAGGCGAAGGTCAGCGGGTGCGCCTGTCCTTCTCCGGAACAATATCGTCGAGAAGCCCCGCCATTTCCTCCTCCATGGACAGTTCGGCGGCGGCGCCCAAGTCCTCCTCTGCCTGCTCGCCGGAGGGCTCGGCGGCAGGTGCGGGCGCCGGTGCAGGCTTCGTCACGAAAGGCGGTTCGAAGCGGGGCTCTGTCTTCTTCGGGGAAGTGGGAAGCTGGACGACCGGCTCGGGCTCCGCGTGAGGCGCTTCCGGCTCCGCTTCAGGGGGCGTCACGGCCACCGCGTGACGGCGGGGCGGCGTGGACGCGGACGCGCCACCCGTCTGGCCCCGTCCGTCGGCTGGAATGGGCGAAGGGGCCCGTGGTGTTACCTCCGGTCCGGTTTTCTCCGGTGTAACTGCGGGCGCGCGTGGCTCTGCGTTCCGCGGCTGAGATGCGGCCGGAGCCGGCGCCGGCCGTGGCCGCGGCGCGGGCTTCTGCGTGGCTGCGGGCATGCGCATCTGGCGTTCGGCGATGGCGCGGTGGACGTCACCGGCAAGGATGTTCTGTTCGACGACAAGGTCGGACGGACCGCCGATGAGGATCAGGTGCTCCACATTGTCCCGCCGCACGAGGACCAGGCGGCGCTGCGCGTCCACCGCCACGGCGTCCACCACGGCGAGCCGCGGCGCCCTGTGCCGCCCGCCAGAAACCGGAAGGCCGGAGCGAATGCTGCGGACAAAACGGAGCACCACGAGCAGCGCGACCAGCGCCAGCAGCGCAAGGACAATCCACACTATGGCCGAAACGGCATTCGCGCCGAGGGCTGTTTCCAGCATGTCCGCCATCAGTTATCTCCCCGATACGACATGGATATGCTCTTGGCCTTCCCATGCCCGAATCCTCGCCAGCGCGGGCGCCGGTCCAGGACCTTTCGGGCTTCGGTTAAGGTAGGCGGGGTAGAGAGCGCCGGCAAGCACGAGGCGAATCTGTCGAGCGGACTGTGAGGCAGGCGCTCCGCGAGGGGATCGCCACACCGGCCGCGCACGCCTGTGTGACAACGATAGCCTTCCCGTCACATGCTGGGTGGGTTCTGCCATCTGTAGGACAGGCCGGAATTACAGTCAGCTATAACGACAAGCTCAAGACTACCCAAGCATTTGCTTGGATAGTATTCATGGAACACCGTGACTCGGCGGGCGCGTCGAAGTGCGCGGGAAGGCGGCTTGCGCCCGTGTAACGGCTTGATATATGCGGAAAACCCTCAGGCTTCAGTTATTGGGCCGCGACAGGCAGGAAACGTATGGCCAAGGACAGTAGCGGCGAAATGGAGATGTTCCCGGTCGTGGACCAGACGGCGCGGCCGGGCGTGATCTTCCGGTTGACCCTGTTCATTCTCGTCCTGACAGCCGCGGCAGCGCTCTTTTTCCTGTTCCAGGAGCCGCTCGGGGAAACCTTCGTTCTGATCGCCCTCGCTATCCTCGCCACAGTCGGCGTCGGCTTCCTGTTCGCCGCGACGATCGGCTTCGTCCACATCGCGCCGCGCGCCACGGGCGACGAGCTCGCACGGGCCTTCATCGACAGCATGCCGGAGGGTCTGCTGGTCACGGACGCCAAAGGCCGCATCCTCTACGCCAACCAGGCCTACGCGGCACTGACCGGGGCTACCTCGTCGGCCGACGTGAAGACCGTGGAGGCGCTGCTCTCCGACAATCCCGAAGCCGCGCCCACGATCGAGCGGCTGGCCGCCGCCGTGCGGGACGGGAAGCCGGCGGACGGCGAGTTCCGCTTGTCCCGCTCCATCCGGGCAGGCGCCGAACCGGGTGCGCGCTGGTATCGCGCGCGGGCACGGGTATTCAAGCTGCCCGGCCAGCGCCGGCCGGTGACGGCCTGGGTGCTGAAGGACATCTCGCAGGAGAGGGCTGAGCAGGAGCGCTTCTTCCTCGATCTGCAAAAGGCGATCGACCATCTGGACCAGGCGCCGGTTGGCTTCTTTGCCGCCGATTCGGAGGGGCGCCTTACCTACATCAACGCCACGCTTGCCGACTGGCTGGGCATTGACCTCGCCAAGTTCGTGCCGGGCTCCGTTGCTCTGTCCGAGATCGTCGCCGGCGACGGCATGGCGCTCGTCCACTCCTTCAAGCCGGAGCAGGGCTCCACGCGCACGGGCGTCATGGATCTCGACATGCTCACCGTGACGGGCGAGGCGCTGCCGGTGCGCTTCATGCACCGCGTGTCGGCGAGCCGCGACGGCAAGCGCGGCCCCAGCCGCACCATTGTGCTCAACCGCTCCGTGGGCGAGGATGCCTCCGCCGCGCTGCGGGCTGCCGAGGTACGCTTCACGCGTTTCTTCAACTCCACACCCATGGCGATCGCCAGCGTCGATCGCGAGGGCCGGATCTTGAGCACCAACGCGCCGTTCCTGTCGCTGTTCGGCAGCGTGGTGGACAGCAGCGCCATCGAGCGCCGTATCCCGCTCAAGACCGTAATCCACGAGCGCGATCGCGAAGCCTTCGAGGCCGCGCTCGAGAAGGCCAAGCAGCGCCAGGCGTCCATTCCTCCGATCGACACCGTGCTCCCGGACAACGAGGAGCGCCACATGCGCTTCTACGTCAATGCGGTTGCCGATTACTCGGAAGGAGTTGAAGAGGCGGCCATCGTCTACGCCGTGGAGACCACCGAGCAGAAGGCGCTCGAGAACCAGATGGCGCAGAGCCAGAAGATGCAGGCGGTTGGGCAGCTCGCCGGCGGCATCGCGCACGACTTCAACAACGTGCTCACCGCCATCATCATGGCGTCGGACCTGCTGCTGACCAACCACCGGCCGTCTGATCCGTCCTTCCCGGACATCATGAACATCAAGCAGAACGCCAACCGCGCCGCCTCGCTGGTGCGGCAGCTGCTTGCCTTCTCGCGCCGTCAGACGCTGCGTCCGGAGGTGCTCAACCTCACCGATGTTCTCGCCGACCTGCGCATGTTGCTGCAGCGGCTGATGAACAACAGCGTCGAGCTCAAGATCGAGCATGGGCGCGACCTGTGGCCGGTGAAGGCCGACCTCGGCCAGTTCGAGCAGGTGATCGTCAACCTCGCCGTCAACGCGCGCGACGCCATGCCCGAGGGCGGCACGCTCACGGTGCGCACGCGCAACGTTTCGGCCGAGGAAGTGCCCGGCTTCAACTACCGCGAGCTGGCGCCGGGCGATTACGTGCTGATCGAGGTGGAGGACACCGGCACCGGCATCGACCCCGAAACGATGAAGAAGATCTTCGAGCCCTTCTTCACCACCAAGGAGGTGGGCAAGGGTACCGGTCTCGGCCTGTCGATGGTCTACGGCATCGTCAAGCAGACGGGCGGCTCGATCCATTGCGAATCCGAGGTGGGCAAGGGCACGACCTTCCGCATCTTCCTGCCGCGCCACGTTCCTGCCGAAGCCGAGGTGGCTGCCCAGGGGGCCGCCGCGGCGAAAGAGCAGGCGAAACCCGCCAACCGCGATCTCTCCGGCTCCGCCCGCGTGCTCGTCGTCGAAGATGAGGACGCCGTGCGCCTCGGCAGCGTGCGGGCGCTCACCTCGCGCGGCTACGAGGTGTTCGAGGCGACTTCGGGCACCGAGGCGCTCGAAATCTTCAAGGAACTCGACGGCCAGGTGGATATCGTCGTCTCCGACGTGGTGATGCCGGAGATGGACGGGCCGACGCTGCTGACGAAGCTTCGCGAGATTCAGCCCGACATCCGTTTCATCTTCGTCTCGGGCTACGCCGAGGACGCTTTCGCCAGGAACCTGCCCGAGGACGCCGTCTTCGGTTTCCTGCCCAAACCTTTCTCGCTCAAGCAACTGGCGACCACCGTCAAGGAAATGCTGGAAGAGAAGAAGTAGGGCACCAGAATTGCTCCGCACTGGAAGCCCTTCTTGCAAGTCTCAGGTCCCGCTGTCTGGCACCAGCGCGGCGTGCGCGGTTATCTTCCCACACCGCGGGTAAAACGAAAATCGGCACCTGGCTGAGCCAAGTGCCGATTCTTGCGAAAGGGGGGTATCAGGCGCGGCCAGGAATGAGGCCCCTGCAATCACCCCGCCGTTGCATCCCTCCACATCTCGATCACGCCGTCAGCCACGAACTGAACCGCGAGCGCGGCGAGGATCAGACCCAGCAGGCGGCTGAGGATCGAGCGGCCGGTGGATCCGAGAAAACTGTCGATGGCGTCTGACAGAAGGAAGACCAGATAGGTCAGCGCGCACAGCGCCAGCAGGATCAGGCAGAGCAGGGTGAGGCCCATCACGCCGGGCATGCTGCCCGAAATCAGCAGCGTTGCGGAGATGGCGCCGGGCCCCGCGATCAGCGGAATGGCGAGCGGGAAAGCCGCGATGTTGTGGATCATGTCCTTGGTGATGGCCATCTCGGCGCTCTTCTCCTTCCGCTCGGTGCGGCGCTCGAAGATCATGTCGAAGGCGATCACGAACAGCAGCAGCCCGCCGGCCACGCGGAACGCCGGCACGGAAATGCCCAGTGTCGTGAGAATGGATTTCCCGAAGAGCGTGAAGATAACCAGGATCAGAAAGGCGATGACGCTCGCGCGCGCCGCCACCTGATTTCGCTCCTGGCGCGTCATGCCGGTGGTCAGGGCCAGGAAGACCGGGGCGAGGCCAGGCGGGTCGAGCGTCACGAGAAGGGTAACGAATGCATTTATGAGTTGTTCAAGTGAGGGCATTATGGCTTTCCACTACTGATCGGGCACGCAATCTCGAAAAAAGACTGTCATGAATATTGATAAAAAACCTGGTTGAATTCCAGAGACAGGCTCATATCACTCCACTCTCACGACTTCATCCTATATTTCAAGAACCGTTGCCATGACGATAGACATTGGAAAAGCCGCTTGTTCATTGCTTGATGACAGGCGCGTCCGGCATCGCGATCTTCCTCCGGTAGGCCTTATCGGCGGGAGCGACGCGCAGAAGCGGTACTGTATCGGGGGCGGGACGGTGGCCGTCTCCGGGCTCTCGGCGCTGCTTTTTGCCCGGGGAAGGGCAGGCGGAGGAAAGGCGTGACCGCAACATAATTGCCGCAGCCTTGCAAAGACCGATATTGTATTGAAAATGATTAAGTTTTCCCCGGTTATTGTGAGTCATCAGGTTTGGCGTTTTGGCCGGAACTCCTATATAAGAGCATATGATTCTTCTGACATTAGTGTGATCCAGCTTTGACCGATCAAACCACAGAGAGAGGGCCCGGCGAGCCCGACGACATCGAGCCTGTATCCATCATCGAGGAGATGCGGCGCTCATATCTCGATTACGCCATGAGCGTGATCGTCAGTCGTGCGCTGCCCGACGTCCGCGACGGCCTGAAACCCGTTCACCGGCGCATCCTCTATGCCTCCTACGAGAGCGGCTATCACTGGAACCGCAAGTACGTGAAGTCGGCCCGCCCGGTCGCCGACGTGATGGGTAAGTATCACCCGCACGGCGACGCGGCGATCTACGACGCCCTCGTGCGCATGGCGCAGGACTGGTCCATGCGCCTGCCGCTGATCGACGGGCAGGGCAACTTCGGCTCCATCGACGGCGACCCGCCCGCAGCCATGCGTTATACCGAGGCGCGCCTCACCAAGGCCGCGCACGAACTCCTCGAGGACATCGACAAGGATACGGTCGACTGGCAGGAGAACTACGACGCCTCTACCCAGGAGCCGCGTGTCCTGCCTGCGCGCTTCCCGAACCTGCTTGTCAACGGTTCCGGCGGTATCGCCGTGGGCATGGCCACCAATATTCCGCCGCACAACCTGGCGGAGGTTGTCAACGGCTGCCTGGCGCTGATCGATAATCCGGCGATCACGCTGCCGGAGATGATGGAGCACATTCCCGGCCCGGATTTCCCTACTGGCGGCATCATCCTCGGGCGCGGCGGCATTCGCGCGGCCTATGAGACGGGCCGCGGCTCGATCATCATGCGCGGCAAGACCTCGATCGAGAACACCCGCGGCGACCGTGAGGCGATTGTCATCAGCGACATCCCGTATCAGGTCAACAAGGCGCAGATGATCGAGAAGATGGCCGAGCTCGTGCGCGAGAAGCGCGTCGAGGGCATCTCCGATATCCGCGACGAGAGTGACCAGCAGGGTTACCGCGTGGTGGTCGAGCTGAAGCGCGACGCCAACGCGGAAGTGGTGCTCAACCAGCTCTACCGCTTTACGCCGCTGCAGACGTCCTTCGGCGCCAACATGGTGGCGCTGAACGGCGGCAAGCCCGAGCAGATGGGCCTGCTCGACATGCTGCGCGCCTTCGTGTCCTTCCGCGAGGAAGTGGTCACGCGGCGCACCAAGTATCTGCTGCGCAAGGCGCGCGAACGCGCCCACGTGCTCGTGGGCCTCGCCATCGCCGTCGCCAACATCGACGAGGTGATCGCGCTCATCCGCGCGGCGCCCGATCCGCAGACGGCCCGCGAGCAGTTGATGACCCGTCGCTGGCCGGCAAAGGACGTCGAAGCCCTGATCCTGCTTATCGCCGATCCGCGCCACACGATCAACGAGGACGGCACCTATAACCTGTCGGAAGAGCAGGCGAGGGCGATCCTCGACCTGCGCCTCCAGCGCCTGACCGCACTGGGCCGCGATGAGATCGCCGACGAGTTGAACCAGATCGGCGCCGAGATCAGCGACTACCTCGACATCCTGTCCTCGCGTCCGCGCGTGCTGCAGATCGTCAAGGACGAGCTCATCGCCGTCCGCGACGAGTTCGGCACGCCGCGCCGCACGGAGATCGTCGAGGGCTTGGGCGACGTGGATGATGAGGACCTCATCCAGCGCGAGGACATGGTCGTGACCGTGACCCACAAGGGTTACATCAAGCGCGTGCCGCTGTCCGTCTACCGGGCGCAGGCGCGCGGCGGCAAGGGCCGCTCCGGGATGTCCACGAAGGACGAGGATTTCGTCACGCAGCTGTTCGTGGCGAACACGCACACGCCGATCCTGTTCTTCTCCTCGCGCGGCATAGTCTACAAGGAGAAGGTCTGGCGCCTGCCGCTCGGCACGCCCCAGTCCACCGGCAAGTTCCTGCGCAACCTCCTGCCGCTGGAGGAAGGCGAGCGCATCACCACCATCATGCCGCTGCCCGAGGATGAAAGCACCTGGAGCGAGCTGGATGTGATGTTCGCCACCACGCGCGGTACCGTCCGCCGCAACAAGCTGTCCGACTTCGTCCAGGTGAACCGCAACGGCAAGATCGCCATGAAGTTTGACGACGAAGGCGATGAAATCCTTGCGGTTTCGACCTGTGCGGAAGACGACGACGTGCTGCTGACGGCGGCGGGTGGCCAGTGCATCCGCTTCCCCGTGACCGACGTGCGCGTGTTCGCGGGCCGCAACTCGATCGGCGTGCGCGGCATCAATCTGGCGCCCGGCGACCGCGTGATTTCCATGGCGATCCTAAGCCATGTGGAAGCAGCGCCGGCTGAACGCGCCGCTTACCTCCGCCAGGCGATTGCCGAGCTGCGCTCGGGTTCGGATCCGGATGCGGCGGAGGAAATCTCGCTCACCAACGAGGATGTCGGCGAGGAGATGGCGCTGTCCGCGGAACGCTACGAGGAACTCAAGGCGAGGGAACAGTTCGTGCTTACCGTCAGCGAATACGGCTACGGCAAGCGCTCTTCCTCTTATGACTTCCGCGTCATCGGCCGCGGCGGCAAGGGCATCCGCGCGACGGACGTCTCCAAGCGGTCCGAGATCGGCCCGCTGGTCGCCGCCTTCCCCGTCGGCCACGACGATCAGATCATGCTTGTGACTAGCGGCGGGCAGGTGATCCGCGTGCCGGTACACGGTATCCGCATCGCCAGCCGCGCCACCAAGGGCGTGAAGATCTTCAACATCGCCGATGGCGATCGCGTCGTATCCGTCGAGCGCATTTCCGAGCCCCAGAACGGCGAGGGAGAGCAGAACGGCAACGGCGGCGAGCCGGACGGCGACGGCCCGGAAAGCGCTGGAGCCACCGACGCCTGAGGATTTCGGGCCTGACGGAAATCAAGCGGCCTGCCCGGACATGGCCGGGCAGGCCGCTTCTCTTTTGATCGGGGGGCTTATCAAACGGTGAGTTTGGTCATCCGCCGGGAGGGCAGTGTGCAGGGGCTGGCGATCCCTCCGCAGGTGTATCGTCCCACTGCGTGCTGATCCGTTTGTGCTCGGCTTCGGCGTTAAGCCGGCTGATCGTCACGGCTATCATTACGACGGTCATGGTCAGGGCCAGGGCGAGTATGAACATCGGGAGCTCCATAGGTGGCTGGCCATAACCATCGGGGGCCATTTCTAGTTCCTGCTCTTCGCCACCTGATGTCACACAGTTCCGTGAAAGAACTGCTAATTCCCGCAAAGGTTGTCCACCATCGTGTTCCTGTGTATCGAGGCGAGAGGCAGGGCGATTGCGCCTGCCGGACGCGCGTGTCGCTGAGGCGTGACGGCGACGTCCGCAGATCTGCCATGTTCCCCCGCCTTATTCCGATTGCGTTGAAGCATCACAGAAGCTACTAAACCACGCATGACTATGCGCATCGCCCTTTATGCAGGATCGTTCGATCCCATCACCAACGGCCACCTTGATGTGCTCAGGGGAGCGCTTACGCTGGCGGATCGGATCATTGTCGCCATTGGCATTCATCCCGGAAAGAAGCCGCTGTTCAGCTTCGAGGAGCGGCTTCGGCTCATCGAGAAGGCTGCTGAGGCGGAGTTCGGCGAAGAGGGAAAACGCATTTTCGTGGTCGCCTTCGACGGTCTGGTGGTGGATGCGGCGCGTGCGCATG
This sequence comes from Chelativorans composti, assembly GCF_039541695.1. NCBI lineage: Bacteria > Pseudomonadati > Pseudomonadota > Alphaproteobacteria > Hyphomicrobiales > Phyllobacteriaceae > Chelativorans > Chelativorans composti. Next base: position 256,576 of record NZ_BAABGS010000012.1, read on the forward strand.
GCGCGTCGATCCTGATTCGCGGGCTGCGCGACGGCACCGACCTCGACTACGAGATGCAGATGGCGGGTATGAACCAGGCGATGGTGCCGGAGGTTCAGACCGTGTTTCTCCCGGCAAGCCCGGCGGTGCGCATGATCACGGCGACGTTGGTGCGGCAGATCGCTTCCATGGGTGGCGACATCGGTCCGTTCGTTCCGGCAAATATCGCGGACGCCCTGCGCGAGAAATTTTCCAACCGCTAACTGAGCAGGAACCAGACCATGAAACTTGTGAGCCTCCTGGCCTCCGCGTTTATCGCCGCGAGCATAACCTTCGCGGGCTCCGCCAGCGCGGCAGACCCCGAAAACACCATGATTATCGAGCTGTCGGGCGGCGGCGAGGTGGTCATCGCCCTGCGTCCAGACCTCGCGCCAAAGCATGTGGAGCGCATCAAGCGCCTTGTCCGCGAAGGGGCGTACGACAATGTCGTCTTCCACCGGGTGATTGACGGCTTCATGGCGCAGACCGGCGACGTGCAATTTGGCAATACCACCAAGGGTTATGATCCCGCGCGGGTCGGCACCGGCGGATCGGATCTGGGCACCCTGCCGGCGGAATTCTCGAAGGAGCCGTTCGAGCGCGGTGTCGTGGGCATGGCGCGCGCCATGGATCCGAACTCGGCCAATTCCCAGTTCTTCATCATGTTTGCCTCTGCCCCCCACCTCAATGGCCAGTATACAGTTGTGGGACAGGTCGAGCAGGGCATGGAGAACGTGGACAAGATCAAGCGCGGCTCGGGGCCGAACGGCACGGTGAGCGACCCGGACCGCATGGTGCGCGTGCGCATTGCAGCAGACGAACAGTAACAACAGTGTCGGGCATTGCGCCCGGATAGGAAGGACCTTCCCATGGCGGAAATCAAAGATCCCGAGAACACGATCATCATGGAGACCACGAAGGGCCGCGTGGTGATCGAGCTCTTCCCCGACGTAGCGCCCGCTCACGTCGAACGCATCAAGACGCTGGCCCGCGAGGGTTTCTATGATGGAATCGTGTTCCATCGCGTCATCGACGGCTTCATGGCGCAGACGGGCGACCCCACCGGCACCGGCATGGGAGGCTCCGAGCTTCCGAACCTCAAGGCCGAGTTCAATGCCAAACCGCATGTGCGCGGCACCTGTTCCATGGCGCGCGCGATGAACCCGAACTCGGCCAATTCGCAGTTCTTCATCTGCTTCGACAAGGCGCCTTGGCTCGACCGCCAGTATACGGTCTGGGGTCAGGTGATCGAGGGCATGGAGAACGTGGACAAGATCAAGCGCGGCGAGCCCGTGCGCGATCCGGACTCCATTGTCACCATGCGTGTCGCTGCCGACGTGGCCTGATGTTCAGCCGGGTTACGACAGCTCTGGCCATTGTTTTAACAGCCTCCGGTGGCGCCCATGCCACCGGAGCCATCGACTGTACCGATCCGGAAGGACGCGCCTCGCTCGAACTCACGCTCGGCTCGGTTCCGGTCCTCGCTGTCGTCCGCGCGGTGATATCGGCGGACGAGCGGCAGTGGATCACGGCCACCGAGGGCGAAAACGCCATCGCCGTGGGCCAGGCCTTCAGGTCGGACGACGAAATTCGCATTGACTTCACCGACCTGAATGTTGAAAGGATCGTCGCCGAGGTGCGGCTGTTCTCGGCTGACGAGGGTCGGGATCACGCCACGGCGGGCGTTCTCAGAATTGCCGATGTCGGCGTCTATCCGCTCGTGTGCATCGGGCCGTGACCGGCCGGGCTTTTGCAAGTCTCGCCACAATTCGTCTCTGAACACGGGCAGTCCTGAAGCGGGTCCCTGAACCCGTCAGGTTCCGTGAAACTTGTTCTTGCGAGGGAAAGGTGCGCGTCGATCTGTTTGACTTCGATCTGCCGGAGGACCGCATTGCGCTGCGGCCGGCGAACCCGCGCGACAGCGCCCGGCTTCTGGTGGTGCGGGGAGACCGCTTCGAGGACAGGATCGTGCGCGACCTGCCGGAATTCCTGCGTCCGGGCGACGCCCTCGTGTTCAACGACACCAAGGTCATTCCGGCGCGGCTCACCGGCCGCCGCCGCCGCGGCGAAGCTGTCGCGCAAATCGAGGCCACGCTGCACATGCGCGCCGGTCCCGACCGCTGGAAGGCGTTCCTGCGTCCCGCCAAGCGGGTGAACGTGGGCGAGCGCATCGAATTCGGCCATGAGGGGCGCGTCTGCCTCCTCGGCACGCTGGCTGCCACCGTCGCCGAGAAGGGCGAGGGCGGCGAGGCCCTGCTGGTGTTCGACTTCCACGGTCCGGTGCTTGACGAGGCCATTGCCTCGCTCGGTCATATCCCGCTTCCTCCCTATATCGCGTCGAAGCGCGAGGAGGACGAGCGCGACCGCGTCGACTACCAGACCATCTACGCGCGGGAAGAGGGAGCCGTTGCGGCTCCCACCGCGGGGCTTCATTTCACGCCCGAACTGTTCGAGCGCCTGGACGCCATGGGCATCGAGCGGCATTTCGTGACGCTGCACGTGGGGGCGGGCACCTTCCTGCCGGTGAAGGCGGAGGACACCAGCGAGCACAGGATGCACGCCGAGATCGGCGTGGTGACCCGCGAGACCGCTGAAGCGCTCAACGCCGTGCGTCGGCGCGGTGGGCGTATCGTCTCCGTTGGCACGACGTCGCTGCGTCTGCTGGAAAGTGCAGCGGTCGAGACCGGCGAGATCGCCCCATGGTCCGGCGCCACCGACATCTTCATCACGCCGGGCTACCGCTTCCGGGCGGTTGACGTGCTTGTGACCAATTTCCACCTGCCGCGCTCGACGCTCTTCATGCTGGTCTCCGCCTTCTGCGGGCTGGAGCGCATGAAAGCGGCCTATGCGCATGCCATTGCCAACCAGTATCGCTTCTATTCCTATGGCGATGCCTCATTGCTTTTCCGGGAAGACCAGTGACGACTGACACGTTTCAATTCCGCGTCCTTGCGACGGACGGAAATGCCCGTCGCGGCGAGATCACCATGCCGCGCGGCACCATTCGCACGCCTGCTTTCATGCCGGTGGGCACCGGCGGCACGGTGAAAGCGATGTACATGGACCAGGTGCGCGAGCTGGGCGCCGACATCATCCTCGGCAACACCTATCACCTGATGCTGCGGCCGGGCGCGGAGCGCGTGGCGCGGCTCGGCGGCCTGCACGAGTTTGCCCGCTGGCCGGGACCGATCCTCACCGATTCCGGCGGCTTCCAGGTCATGTCGCTGGCATCGCTGCGCAAGATCACCGAGGAGGGCGTGAAGTTCCGCTCGCACATCGACGGCAAGGTCTTCGAAATGAGCCCGGAGCGCTCCATCGAAATTCAGGGGCTGCTCGATTCCGACATCCAGATGCAGCTCGACGAATGCGTGAAGCTGCCCGCCAAGGACAGGAAGATCGAGCAGGCGATGGAACTGTCGCTGCGCTGGGCCGAGCGTTGCAAGGTGGCCTTCGGTGACCAGCCAGGCAAGGCCATGTTCGGCATCGTGCAGGGCGGAGATAAGCCCAAGCTGCGCGAGCGTTCCGCGGAGGCGCTGAAGGCCCTTGACCTCAAGGGCTATGCGGTCGGCGGCCTTGCCGTGGGCGAGCCGCAGGAGGTGATGCTCGAAATGCTGGAGATCACCTGTCCGATTCTTCCCGCCGACAAGCCGCGCTACCTGATGGGCGTCGGCACGCCGGACGACATTCTGAAATCCGTGGCGCGCGGCATCGACATGTTCGATTGCGTGATGCCGACCCGCGCCGGCCGGCACGGCCTCGCCTTCACCCGCTTCGGCAAGATCAACCTCAAGAACGCCCGCCATGCGGACGACCCGCGTCCGCTCGATCCTGAGAGCGATTGCCCAGCCTCGCGGGATTACAGCCGCGCCTATCTGCATCACCTGGTGAAGTCGAACGAGCTTCTTGGAGCGATGCTGCTGACCTGGAACAATCTCGCCTACTATCAGCGGCTGATGCAGGACATCCGCGATGCCATCGAAGCCGGCCGCTTCGCCGACCGTGCCGCGGAAATCCAGGAAGGCTGGGCGAGGGGCGATCTCCCGCCGGTGTGAGGCGGTTTTCCCTTTTCCTTACCCTGAGCTTGTCGAAGGTAGGTTTGTCGAAAGGGGGCGCACGAAGCCGAGACTGTCGCAGGGATACGGGCCACTGAGCCCGTTACGCCTGCCGTAACCACACGTGACCAGACAGTTCTGATCCATACTTTTGCGCCGGCTGCGGGCGCCCTATAACAATCAGGGGCGTCCGGGGTCGCGATCGCTGCCGGAGCGGATATGGCTCGTGAATCTGTCGATCTTCTGGTGGTGGGAGGCGGCGTCAACGGCTGCGGGATCGCGCGCGACGCCGCGGGGCGCGGCTATTCGGTCGTGCTGGCCGAAATGGGGGATCTCGCGAGCGGCACGTCTTCCACATCCAGCAAGCTCATCCACGGCGGACTGCGCTATCTCGAGCACCACGAGTTCCGGCTGGTGCGGGAGGCGTTGCGGGAGCGCGAGGTACTGCTTCACATCGCGCCGCAGGTCATCCGTCCCGCTCGCTTCGTGATCCCGGTCCGCAAGGGAATGCGCCCGGCGTGGCTGATCAGGCTCGGCCTGTTTCTTTACGACACCATCGGCGGACGTTCGACGCTCGGCCGCTGCCGCTCGGTCAGCCTGCGCGAGAGCCCGGCAGGCAGGCCGTTGAAGGCGGATCTGGTTCGCGGCTTCGAGTATTCCGACTGTTACACCGACGATGCGCGGCTCGTGGTGCTGAACGCCATGGATGCCGCCCTGCGCGGCGCGCGGATCATGACCCGCACGCGCTTCCTGTGCGCCGAGGCAGACGCAGGCCAGTGGCTTGCGACGCTGGAAGACGTGGAGACAGGTGAAACGCGCGCCGTGCGGGCGCGGATGATCATAAATGCCGCAGGCCCCTGGGCCGGCACCGTGCGGGATCTCGCAGGCGTGGCGAACTCGCCGGAAAGGCTCAGGCTGGTGAAGGGCAGCCACATCGTCATTCGCCGGAAATACGAGGGACGGCAGGCCTATGTCTTCCAGAATCTGGACCGGAGGATCGTCTTTGCCATACCCTTCGAGGACGATTTCACGCTGATCGGCACCACGGACGAGGATTTTTCGGGCGATCCCCATGAGGCAGGGATCAGCGACGGCGAAATCAGGTATCTCTGCGAAACCGCCAGCGCCTATTTCTCAAGGCCGGTTGTGCCGTCCGACATCGTCTGGTCGTTTGCTGGCGTTCGGCCGCTTTACGACGATGGGTCCAGCCGGGCGCAGGATGCCACGCGCGATTACGTCCTGAAGGTAGAACGACACCGGGCCGCGCCGCTGCTCAACGTATTCGGCGGCAAGATCACGACCTATCGCAGGCTTGCCGAAGCGGCGCTCGACCTGGTCGGCGGCGAGATCGGCAGCAGGGGTGAGGCATGGACCGCTGCCGCACCCTTGCCGGGCGGCGATTTTCCCGCGGTGCGGCGGGAGGTGCTTGTCGCCTCGCTCGGAGAGGAATTTCCGTTTCTCTCGTCCTCCCACGCGCGCCGCCTCGTCCGGCAGTACGGCACGCTCGCGCAGGATGTTCTCGGCAATGCCAGGCAGATTGAGGACCTTGGCCGGCATTTCGGCGCCAGTCTGTACGAATGTGAACTGCGCTATCTGGCGGCCCGGGAGTGGGCTCGGACGGCCGATGACGTGTTGTGGCGGCGCACGAAGCTCGGGCTTCGGCTCGATGCTCGCGAGCAAGCGGAGGTGGCCTGCTTCATGGAAAGCCTGCGCGCGGATTCAAGGGAAAGCCCAGCGGGCGCTGCCCGGAGAACGCGGGCACGCCATCCGTAATCCATATTGATTGCGTCAGCCTGCGGCGACGCACTACCATCGCGCGATCGGAAAAGGGGCGCGAGCTCCGGCAACAGGGAGAAGGAGGCCGCATGACACGGTTTGTCCTGGCGATCGATCAGGGAACCACCTCGACCCGCTCAATTATCTTCGATGGCAACATGCGGGTTGCCGGCATCGGGCAGCTTGAGTTCCCGCAGCACTATCCGCGGTCCGGCTGGGTGGAACACGATCCGGAGGACATCTGGGACACGACCGTGGAGACCATGCGGCTGGCGCTTGCGGGTGCGGGGCTCGGCGCGCGCGACATCGCGGCCATCGGCATCACCAACCAGCGGGAAACCGTTATCCTGTGGGACAGGGAGACGGGCAGGCCGATCCACCGTGCGATCGTATGGCAGGACCGGCGCACGGCGGATCTTTGCGAGCGGCTGCGGGCTGCCGGCCACGAGGGGATCTTTGCTGAGAGAACGGGCCTTTTGCTCGATCCCTATTTCTCGGGCACCAAGATCGCCTGGCTGCTCGACAACGTCTACGGCGCGCGGCAACGCGCCGAGGCAGGCAAGGTTCTCGCCGGCACCATTGACACGTTTCTCATCTGGAGGCTCACGGGTGGCAGGGTGCATGCCACCGACGCCACGAACGCCTCCCGCACGCTGCTCTATGACATCCGCAAGAACGCCTGGGACGGGGAACTGGCGAGACTCCTCGGCATCCCGCTTTCGCTCCTGCCGGAGGTGCGCGACAGTGCGGACGATTACGGCGTCAGCGACCGTTCGCTATTCGGCGCGGAAATCCCCATCCGGGGCGTGGCCGGCGACCAGCAAGCGGCGACCATCGGACAGGCCTGTTTTCAGCCGGGCATGATGAAATGCACCTATGGCACCGGCTCCTTTGCGGTTCTGAACACCGGCAGCACCCTGGTTCCCTCCAATAACCGGCTGCTTGCCACCATCGCCTACCGGCTCAATGGCGAGACGACCTATGCGCTGGAAGGCTCCATCTTCGTGGCCGGCGCTGCCGTGCAGTGGCTGCGCGACGGATTGAAGATCATCCGGGAAGCTTCCGAATCCGGCAGGCTCGCCGGGCAGGCGGACAACACGCAAGCCATCTATCTCGTGCCCGCCTTCGTCGGACTCGGCGCGCCGCACTGGGATGCCGAGGCCCGTGGGGCGATCTTCGGCCTCACGCGCAACACCGGTCCGGCCGAACTTGCGCGTGCTGCCCTCGAGTCCGTTGCCTTCCAGACACATGATCTCGTCGATGCCATGCGGAAGGACTGGCAGGGCCGCGACGGGGGCAAGGCCCATGAAACCGTCCTTAGGGTTGATGGCGGCATGGTTGCCAGCGACTGGACCATGCAGTGCATCGCCGACATTCTGGCCGCCCCGGTGGACCGGCCGACCATTCTCGAAACCACCGCGCTTGGGGTTGCATGGCTGGCCGGCTCCGCTATCGGCGCCTGGCCGGGGCAGGAGGAGTTTGCCCGGCAATGGTCGCTTGAGCGGCGGTTTCTCCCGCAGATGCCCGAGGATATTCGCGCGCACAAGCTCGCTGGCTGGCGTGACTCTGTTCGTCGGACACTGTCACGGTAGGGCCAAGGCGGATCGGCGCTTCATGGCATCGAGGAGCGATGGCCGCCCTTCGCCTCTATCCTGAGCTTGCCGAAGGATGAGTGCAAAAGCTTCCCAGCCCCTCTTGCTTGGACCGGGAACCGGGTGCGGGTCTCAGCGATCATCATCGGGCCAAAGTCCTTGGCCCCATGTGTGAAATCGCAAAACGCTCCTGAGACCATCCTGCATCCCGAAACGAGAAGGGCGGGGAAAACCCCGCCCTTCAATTTCGGTCAGACTGCCTCCGCTCAGCGCAGCCGGCCGCTCGCATGGGCGAGCATCGTGTAGACCTTGCCCGTATCGGACGTGAGGTAGGAGTGCCAGGCCGAACCATCCCGGTCATCGCGCTCCACGTCGTTCAGCAGTCGCTCGAAGTCGCGGCAGAACTGGTCGACGGCGGAGCGGAAGGAAGCATCCAGGCGGTACTTCTGCTGGATGTTGTCGAAGGTCTGCTGGCCCTTGAGCGTGTAGAGCCGGCGGGTGAAGACGTTCCGCTCGCCGCGGCGGTAGCGGTCCCACAGTTCCGTGGCCGCCTCAGCGTCGATCGCGCGTGCGATCTCGTGCGACAGCGAGTTCAGCGAGTCGGAGATGTGCGGCTCCTGGCGAGAGGCCGCAGCCTTCACCGACGACGGGTTGACGAGATCGTCATCCGAGGCGCTGCGCAGCAGGTCACGGATCCAGCCGCCGCCCTGGGCTTGGGACCGCTGGGAGGCCGCCGGCTGCGGCTCGACGGTCCTGGCGGTGCGCAGCGGAGTAGGGCGGTCGAGCACCTGTGCTGCCGTTCCAAGCGGCGCGGCGGACGCGCGCGGCATGGCAGGAGCCCGGGCGGGTTCCGCCGCCGGCTGCAGACGGCCGGTCTTGGCGACGATGTTGGACAGCTCCTTGAGGGCGTTGATCTGCTCGGAGATGGCGCGGCGCATGGCGGAGGTGGACTGCTTCGCCTCCTCGGGCAGCTCGACGATGTTGCGCTTGACGTCGGCGCGCGTCTTTTCGAGCTCCTCACGCACTTCGGACGCCGTGCGGCGGATTTCCTCGGTCGCGCTGGTGAAGCGGCTGGCTGCGTTCTCGAAGACATCCTCGATCGACTTGCGGATTGCGTCGGCCGACTGGCGTGAACGCTGCGCGGTCCGCTCGACCAGGTTGTCGATGAGGCCGTCGAACGACTTGATTACGCGCTCAAGCTGCTCCGACTTTTCGACCAGTCCGTCCGCGAGGGAACGCAGGGCTTCCTGGCGGCCTTCGATATTGTTGACAATGCCGTTCTGAGCCTTCTCGAGCAACTGAGACGCGCTCTCGAGGATGCGGCTGTGGTTCTCGAAGCGGCTGGCGATGTTCGACAGGGCGTGCAACGTGCGCTCCGAGAAGTCGGCCAGACGGCCCGAGTTCGCGGTGATGAGGCTGGCCGAGTTGGAGAAGGTCTCGGCAGCCTTCTGCGCGTTCTCCGCAAAGGTGACGGCCGTGGTGGACAGCTTCTGGTCCACCTGGGTCATGTTGCTGGTGACCGTGCGCACCATGTCGGCCAGCTTGTCGCCGGAAACGCTGAGGTTCTCCAGCAGTGCCTCGACGTCGCCGGTGATGCTGGCCCGCGCCCGTTCGACCGCGTGCAGCGTATCGGCCGTGCGATCGGCCAGTGCGCTGATGAGGGCGGCATTCTGCTGCTGGAGCCGCTCGGCACTGCGGGCGGTGACTTCCTCGATCGCGCGCTGGAACTCCGCGCCGCCAGCCTCGAAACGCTCGACCAGCGGACGTGCCGTTTCGTCCAGGATGCGGGAAATCTCGAGGCTGCGCTCGGCCAGCACCTGGTTGAGGTCAAGTGTACGCTGCTCCAGCGTGCGGACGGCTTCGCCCGTACGGTTGGCGATGTGCTCGTTGACGGCGGTGAAGGTCTGGCTGATTGTGTCCGCGGCCGAAATGAGGTTGTTCTGGCTGCGGGCAAGCTGCTCTGAAACCTGGGTTGCCGCCTGTTCGGCGCTGTTGCGCAGCTGTTCCTCGACCTCCCCGAGGCCCTCGCGGATGAGGGAGGCGGTGCGCTTGATTGTCTCGCCGAGATGGTTCTCGGCCTCGAAGCTCGCGTGGACGAGGGCGCTGGAAACGGCGCCGGCCGTGGTCCGGACACGCTCCTCGATCTGCTGGAAGCGCTCGATCGCGTTTTCCGCCTGAGAATCCAGCTCGCTCGTGGTCATCCGCGCACGCTCGATGATGCGCTCGTCCATCTCGTTGAAGGCGCGCTCGAAGTTCTGGATCTGCGCGGACAGGACGTTCACGGTCTCGTGGGTGCGGGCACGGATACCCTTGTCCACGTCCGCGAAGACCTGGGCGATGGCCTCTCCGCGGCTTTCGAGCGCCTGCGCGGCCTGCGCGACGCGTTCGACAATGCGGCGGTCGATATCGTTGAAGTGCTCGCCAAATTCGTTGGTCCGCTCGGCCACGCGCATGGCGGCCGCGTTGAGAACCTGGTCGAGCTCGCCGACCTTTTCGCCGAGGGTGGTGGCGGACTGGGTCACCGAGGCGGCAAAGCGGTTGTCGACGACGTCCATGACGCGCGCCGCCTCATCGCCGAGCGTGCTGGTGGCTTCGAGCATCTTCTCACGCAGCGCGCCGGCCGCGTTGAGGGCGCTGTTTTCCAGCGTCTGGCGAATGCGCTCGACGCCCACCGACAGCGCGCCGTCGAGTTCTCGCGCGCGACCCTCGATCTGGTCGATCTGGCTCGCGAAGGTGGCGTTCACCTCGCCGATCTCCGTGCGGATGGCCTCCGTCAGGCGGGCCTTCTCCGCATCCAGCCGTGCCAGGTCGCTTGTGATGGCCGTGCTCAGATGTTCGCCGGCGCTGTTCAGGCGCTGCACCTCCTCGGAGATGCGCGAGCCAACCGTTGCCGTCATCTGGCCCAGGCGGTTGAGGCCGGTGTCGATCTCCTCGGACAGCTTCTGGTGCGTCTCCCCAAGGGCGTTGAGCTGCTCATTGAGCACGGTCTCGACGCGGGCATGAACCGCGCTGAACTTGTTCAGATCCTGGTCGAGGCGGGCGCTGAGGCGGATATGACCTTCCTCGATAGCCTTGGCGAAATCAGCAGCCTTGTTTTCAAGCAGGCTCGACGTTGAGGAAGCCAGATTCGCGACGCTGCGGCTGATGACATCCTTGCCGCTTTCGATGACCCGGGCAATCTGATCCTGTCCCTGGGCGAAGGCGGTCGCCACTTCGCGCGTCCGGGCGACGAGCGCTTCATTGATCGCGCGGGCGCGCGTCTCCAGGGCGCTGTCGAGGCGCTGCAGGCCGGCATCGAGGGCTTCAGCGCGCGCATGGAGACCCTCAAGCAGGGCGCCGCTGCGGTCGGTGAGCCGGGTTTCGATCTCGCCGATGCGGGAGTCGATCTCCTTGCCGACATTTTCGGTGGCCTTGTCGAGCGACGACACGAGTTCGGAGCTGCGGTTGCTGAGCACATCGTCGAGAACGCGCGCTGCGCCGTCGACCTGGGACGCGATCGTCCTGATGCGCGAATCCATGATCTCGGCCACCACCGATCCGGAGGAGGAGAGGGTGTTGGCCAGCTCCTCCGTACGCTCCTGCAGGGTGCGCGCGACGGCATCCGCCGTGTCGCCAAGGCGATGGGCCATTTCCATGGTCTTGTCGCTCATGGCGGCGATGCGCTCGTCGAACTTGGCCGTGACGACGTCACCGGACGCCCGCAGCTGCTTCTCTATGGTCTCGGTACGCTCGTCCAGAGCCTCGGCGAGCGTCTTCGCAGTCGCGGAGACGCGGTCAATCAGGCCCTCGGTGCGCTGGGTGAAGGTGGCGAGGCCGTTTTCCAGCACGCCGGCCACGCCGGAGCCGGAGGCCGCAAGGCGCTCCTCGACGGCCTTCGCGTGCTTGTCGAGAGCGGAGGCCATGGACTCGGTCGCGGTGGCGACGCGCGAGACAAATCCTTCCGCCCGGTCGTCCAGCGCGGCAATGCCGGCTTCGAGCGCATGCACCACGCCCGTGCCGGAGCTGGACAGGCGCTCCTCGACCGCCTTCGCATGCTGGTCCAGACTGGAGGTAAGCTCCTTCGTGGCGCTGGACACGCGGTCGACGAAGCCCTCCGTCCGCTGATCCAGGTTGGCCAGGCCGGCCTCCAGGGCGCGGGCCAGTCCCATGCCGGAGGTGGCAAGACGCTTCTCGATCGCGACGGTGCGCTGGTCGAGTGTGGTCGTGACACTCTCGGCGGCGGTTTCGATGCGGCTTGCCAGCTGTTCCGCCTGGCTGTCCAGCGACGAGAGGCTGTCGCGCAGGATGCCCGACACGTTCTCGGCCGTCGCGACCAGTTGCTTCTCCACGGCGTCCGTGCGGTCGTCAAGGATGGCCGAGACGGTGCTGACCGAGCTTTCGATGCGGCGGACGAACCCGTCGGTCGTCTCGTCGAACGAGGACAGCGACGATTCCAGCAGGTTTGCCACGTCGGCGCCGGAAGCGGCAATGCGGTGCTCGAGGGCCGCGGCCTTGCGGTCAAGCGCTTCGGTGACCGAGCCGGTTGCGGAATCGACGTTGCTCAGGAACTTTTCCGTCCGCTCGCTCACGGTCTCGATGCGGCTGTCGAGCAGGGCGGCGACAGCCTCGCCGGACGTCTTGAGGTTCTCGGCGAGGGACGACGTCTTGTCCTGGAAGGAGCGCGCCAGCTCGTTTGCGGTCGCGTCGAGCCGGGCAAGGAAGCTGTCGGCGTTTTCCCCGATGTCCGCGAGACGGGACTCCAGAAGCTCGGTGAGATTGCTGCCGGTGGAGGCGAGGCGCGAGACGAGCTTTTCTCCGGTCTCGGTCATGGCGCCCGTGAGCGTGTCGCTGACGCCTTCGATCCGGTTCAGGAAACCGGACACGGTCTCCGACAGGTTGGAGAAGCGGCTGTCCAGGAGATTGGCGATCTCGCCGGTGGAGTTCGACAGCTCGTCGCTGAACGCCGACGCCTTGGCCAGGAACGACTCCTGAAGAGCCTCGCCCTTGCTGCCGATGCGGCTGACGATGTCTTCGCCCGACTTGCTGAGGCTTTCCGCGAGCTTCTGCGCCGCGGCATCGACGCTGCTGCGGATCTGATCGCCAGCGGCTGCGAGTTCCACCTTCAGCAGGGCGTGGGCATCGGTGATGGAGGCGCGGACCCGTTCGGCGTGGCTGATGATACCCTCGCGCTCGCTGCCCAGACTGTCGACGAGCAGGCGGATGCGCGATTCATTCTCCGAATAGGCGCGCTCCAGCTCGTTGACCTCGGTCTGAACCAGCGTCTCCAGCTCGATGGCGCGCGCGAGCGTGCGCTCGATGCCTTCGCCCATCGCCTGGACCTCTCGGCGGACTGCCTGGCCCACGGTCATGATGCGTTCATGCGCGATGTTGTCCGGCTCCAGAAGGCGGCTGGCCGCCTCGGCGATCTGCTGGCTGGCGAGGCGCATTTCCTGCGCGCGGCGCATCATCACCGCGAAACCCCAGAAGGGGATCACCGGAAGCAGCGCGGCCAGCCAGGTGCCGATGAGCTGCGGCTTGTCGGCAACGTTGAAAACCGCCGAAGAGGTGAACAGCTCGGAGCCGAACAGTTTCTGGCCCAGGAAGAGTGTTCCGCCGACCCAGATGGTCGAAAGAGCGGTGGTTGCCCAGTAGATGGTGCGGGGCAGCCGCTGCTCGGCAAGCAGGCGCGGGCGATCGGGACGCTGCTGATCGTCGTTTGCCGGCGCAAGCGTGAGCGGAGTGGAAGGCTTGGCCGCGGCCGCCGCCGTTTCCTGCTGGGTGGCCGCGCGCGGCTTGACAGTTGCCGGATTCAGGGTGGACAGGTCCACCGGTTTTGGTTGCGCCATGTCGCCGTCAAAGACCATCGAGAAATCCTCATCCGCAGCGACGTCAAGCTCCGCCGCCTGGCTTTCAGGATCGTCAGATGGATTTTCCGAGGCTGCTGCGCGGCTTTCGCGTGCCAGCTCCTCTGCGGCGAGGGAGATTTGAGCCTCCAGATCCTCGAGCGAACTCGGGATTTCCAGCTCTTCCTCGGCGTCGAGCAGTTCGGAAGCATCAAGTGTCAACGCATCTTCGAGTTGATCGAACGCTTCATCCTGCTGGCTGATTCTTTTTGTATTTCTCGCCATTACGCCGTCCCTCTACCTGGGCCGCATCCAGACGCAACACGATCCGGCCCGTATCCATTACGCGACAACTGTACCGTACTTTACCGGATACCGTACTGTCAGAGACGTGAGATGGAAATACGCTACGCGCTCGATCTACAAAAGTTTAAAGATAAAGTTAACGACCCGGGCGCGCGGCATAAAATTTGTTATAATGCTCCGAGTGAAACCAGACACGGAACGCGCCGTGACCCCAACACCCGATGCTTCTATCCAACGGACCATTGATCTGGAACATCTGGAGCGTCAGACACTGTACGACAAAGCGCTGCAAAACGAAGTCCTGGGCCTGTTTCATCAACAACTTCTATCCGCGCGGAGCGCGATCCCGGCCGCGACCGGGCGGGAACGTCTGGACCTGGCGCATAGCCTGACCGGCGCGGCCCGCTCGGTGGGTGCCTTTTCATTGGCCGACGCGCTCGAGGCTTTCCAGGATGCTCCATTCGACCCGAAGGCGGCGGGCCGCGTTCTGGATCTCATTGACCGCGTGATTGAGACGGTCGATGCCATCAGGGCATTGTCATCCGAGAAAGGTTGAACTTGCGCGCGGCAGCCGTTATCTCCGCGTGGCAGAAGAACCCAAGCCCTCAAGATGGCGGACGCGTCCCGTCTGCCTTCATGTCCGGAAACATCAATGGCAAAGATCACTTACATAGCCCCCGATGGCCAGGAGTTTGTTGTCGAGGCAGCCGCCGGCACGACGGTGATGGAGAATGCGGTCCGCAACGACGTACCCGGTATCGAGGCGGAATGCGGCGGTGCCTGCTCCTGCGCGACCTGCCACGTCTATGTCGACGAGGAATGGATGGACGCCGTCGGCCAGCCGGAAGTGATGGAGGAGGACATGCTCGACTTTGCCTATGACGTACGTCCGAACTCCCGGCTTTCCTGCCAGATCCGCGTCACCGACGCGCTGGATGGCCTGATCGTGCGCATTCCCGAGCGCCAGGGCTGACGGCTGCCGCGTTTCCTCCGGACGGTTTCCCGTCCGGCACATTTTTCATGAACGGTGCGATGAGGCGCGGGCGCTGTAGGGCTCGCGCTTTGCATCTCGGGTCGCAAAGAGCGCGAGCGGCCGGCTTCAGTACCGGAGCCGGCCGGCTTCGATCTGTTCCATCCGGTAGTTGAGCAGGCGCTCCAGCCGGCTTTCGAAGTTGATTGATTCCACCTCGTCGAAGTGATCCTGCTCCGCATCGTGCTGGGCGAGAACTCGGGTCGTTTCCTGCTCCACCCTCTGCGACAGATCCTTGCAGGAGCGCATGCGGGGAAGGGCCCGCAACGTCTCTTCCAGCTTGCGGGCATAATTCTTGGCAATGCCGAGGTGGCTTTCCTCGTGCCGCTTGATGTCCGCCGCCAGCGTATCCCAGATCAGCTGCAGCCCTTTCGTCGCTCTGCGGCGGTCGCGCCAGCGGGGCAGGACGACCTTGGCCCTCACCGTCACCTGCGCATCGTCCACAACACAGCGGTCATTGTATTCCCGATACCGGACGCGCGTGGAGAACTCCATCGTCGTGGCACCCGGATGCCGTTCGCCGGAATTGTCGATGGCCGGCCCGTGCATGCTGATCTGCTTTTCGATGTCTTCGATCGTGGTGCCGCGGACATTGTAATAGCTGTAGCTGCGCACCAGCGAGGCGGCCTCGCCGGGAATGGCCATTGCGGAAAGCAGGGACAGGGCGAGCAGAATGCGTTTCATGATGACTCCAGACATTCACCTTGCGGCAAGGGTCAGACAAAGGCAAACACTTGGAGATCGCTTTCTGTTGATGAGCCGATATCCCCGAAATGCGGCCGGATCTCAGCCGCTGACCAGTGACTGACAGGGATCCCGCCTATATATGTCATCGTGCACGGCAGGCAGGGGGATCAATTGTCTGGACACATAACGAACGGCATGCGGGCTTATCTCGGTCTCGGCGGCAATCTCGGCGATCCAGCCGCCAATATGGCGCAAGCGTTGAGGTTGCTCGACAGCCGCGATGACACCACCGTTGAACGGGTTTCCTCGCTCTACCGCACCAAACCGTGGGGCAAGCTCGACCAGCCCGATTTTCTCAATGCGGTGGCCTGTGTGACCACGGCCCTGCCGGCCCGCGAGCTTCTTGGCGTCTGCCTCGACATCGAACGGGCTCTGAAACGCGAGCGGCGCGAGCGGTGGGGACCGCGCCTCATCGACATCGACGTTCTTCTCTACGGCGATGACACGATCCGGGAGCGCGATCTGGAGATTCCGCATCCGCGCATGACGGACCGGGCCTTCGTGCTGGTGCCGCTCTTGGAAATCGCACCGGACCTGATCATCGGCGGCAAGCCGGTTGCTGACTATGCGGAAACGGTCGGCGACCAGGGAATCGAGAAGCTGGCGGCGGGCGACAGCTGGTACAGGACCGATTGGTCTGAAGGGCGAGTCTGAAAGGGTCTGCGGGCAGGGCTGACGGGCGCCGTCAGTTCCCGCTCGCCATCTTGGTGTTCACGCGCTTCAGCGTCATGCCGATGACCGGCACGAGCTCGTCGTCGACCTGGACGGAGATGGTGACGTTCATCTTGTCCTGGTCCACCATGTGCGCGCTCATGGCGCCCGATAGCTTGTTGCGCAGGATCCTGAAGATAGCCTTGTTGTTGCGGATGTTTCCGCCTACCACATCCAGACCCTGTCCGGCCGCGCCGTCGAGGAAGGTTCCGGTGTAGCCTTTGCCGGACCGCTGCACCCGGGCCGACATCTCCTGCGTCAGCATGCCGACGCGGCATCCGCCATCGAGCGCCATGCCGACCTGGCCCTCGGGATTCTCGCCGTTGAAGGTGCAGACGAACTTTGTGCCCTTGTACTTTCCGGCCACGATTTCGCCAGGTCCGGTCCACTTGCCGGACACGCTGCGGAAGAATTGCTCATCCGACGATGCAGCCACCGACACCGAGCCGAGGGTCATGACAGCAACAAGAGAAGATACGGCTACATTTCGGAACATGGGTAGCGACCTGACAAGGCTGAAGCCAACAGTTCTACAATGGAGTGTTTTGGTTAACACATTCTCACCGTTGCTTCATCGTGATCCGCTGAAAACGGGAGCATGGTGAAATTCGCTGCGCTTTGCAATCCCCGATGACAACGATCAGGACGAACCCTTCTTCTCCTGACTGGACGCGAACTGGGTGAGCGCCTTCATGAACTCCCCGGCGCCCGGCCGCTTCACCGCGTTGAAGGAGAGGGGACGAATCGCAACCATGGCGGCAATGCCGATGCGGGCGGTCATCATCCCGTTCACCACGCCTTCGCCGAGCTTGGCGGAAAGCCGGGCGGCAAGCCCGTAGCCCACGATCTGCTGCACGAGCCCGTCGCCCAGCGCCATCGAGCCGGTCACCGCCAGATGAGCCATGACGCTGCGCACCAGGCGCAGGAAGCCGAAGAAGCCGGGGCGGCCGCAGTAGAGTTCTGAAAGGCGGCGCAGCAGCCGCGTGGTCTCGAACAGCACGTAGCCCACATCGACCAGCGCGCGCGGGCTTACCGCTGTCACCAGCGACACGCGCTTGGCCGCGTCCAGCACCATCTTTTGCGCTCGCCGGTCGAGCGGACCCAATAGCTCGCGCTCGACGATGTTCAGCAGATCCCGGCCGTCGATCACGTCCCCTTCCAGCTCGGCCAGCCTCTTGCGGGCGGCAGCTGTGTCCGGATGGGTGGCGAACAGCGCCTTGAGTTCGGAAACGACCGTGCGGGCGAGCTTCGCGTCGTCGCGTGCATGGGCATCATCGGCCCGCGTGCGGATCTTCTCCACGGAGGCCAGGCGCGCGACGGCGATCATCTCGCGCAGCACAGTTGCCAGGAATGCCAGACCCGCTGCGGCCGCGAGCCCAAGCCCCAGCCAGCCCAGCCAGTCGGATCGCGAAAAGAGATCGCGGATGAGCTGGTCGACCCAAAGCCCGATGGCGAGTGACACCAGGATGCCTAGCGCGCTCCAAAGGATGCGGCCGAGCCAGGAACGCCTGCGGCGAACCGGCAGCGGCGGCATCTCGTCGGCCAGAGCTTCCTCATCGAACACGTCCACCTGTGCGGAGGCAACGATGACGTGCTCGTCGAGCGGAATGGCCCGCGGCGGGCGCGGCTTCTTCTCCGGGCGGTCGCTCGCCTCGACGGACGAGGGGTCGACGGGAAATGCGGACGGACGGCGCGAATCGCTCATGCCAGCTGGTCTCCGAGCAGGAACTGCAGGGCCCGGTCAAGCCGGATGTGGGGCAGGGAGAGCGTCACTCCCTCTGCGGTGCGCTCCAAAAGCGGCGGGCGGAAGCGGACGAAGCGGATGTTGGGCTCGCTCGCCGGATCGGTGCCGCCTTTGCGGAACAATGCAGCCGGCGTCTCCGGCAGGTCACCGGGGAAGATGGCGGTCTCGGTCCTGCCGTCGAATGTCTCGCCCCCGATCGTTTCGCCCGCCATCGGCGTCCCGATGATGACGGGCAGCGTCTCGCGTCCGCGGTTGACGGTTCCCTCGCGCGTCGCCCGCACGGCAGCCATGGCCACCACGTCCACGGTCGCACCGGAGAAGTCGGCCCGCGCGATTGCACGCTCGGCGATGCGCCGGACGATGGACTGCAGCCGGTCGTGGCTCTCGTGATGGATCTGGTCAGCCTTGGTCGCTGCGATGAGGATCCGGTCGATCCGGCGGGAGAAGATGCTGGTGAGGAAGCTGTTTCGCCCCGGCCGGAAGCATTCGAGGATTTCGGTGAGCGCCCGTTCCAGGTCCGCGACGGCCTCGGGGCCCGCGTTGATCGCCTGCATGGCGTCGATCAGCACGATCTGGCGGTCGAGCCGGGCGATATGTTCGCGGAAGAAGGGCTTCACGACGTGAGACTTATAGGCTTCGTAGCGGCGCTCCATCATTGCCTGCATGGAGCTCGGGCGCGGCTTTCCTTCCGCCAGGCGAACCAGCGGGCCGAAGGTAAGCGCAGGCGAGCCGTCGAGGTCGCCCGGCATCAGGAAACGGCCGGGCGGCAGCGTCGAGAGCGCCCGCGTATCCTCCTTGCAGGCTCTCAGGTAAGCGGTGAAGGCCTCGAACAGCTGGCGGGCCAGCAGCTCGTCCGCATCCTGGTTCGGATCGACGGATTCGGCGAGGCGGATCCATTCGCGGGCGACCTCCTTGCGGACGGGAAGTTCAGCCAGCTCAACGGCTTCCTTTGAGAAGCTCGCGTAATCCTTCGAGATGAGCGGCAAGTCGAGCAGCCATTCGCCGGGGTAGTCGACGATGTCGAGCGACAGTTTTCCGCGCGACAGCATCCGCCCCCAGGCCGAAGCTGACTCATATTCGATGGTCAGCCGCAGTTCGGAAATGGCGCGGGTCGATTCGGGCCAGATGCGTTCCTCTACGAGGGCGCGGATGTGGTCCTCGTACTGGAAGCGCGGCACGGCGTCGTCCGGCTGGTGCTCCAGATAGGCGCGGGAAATGCGGCCCGAGGACTGCGCCTCGAACATCGGCAGCCGCCCGCCGTGGATGAGGTTGTGCACCAGCGCCGAGATGAACACGGTCTTGCCTGCGCGCGACAGCCCGGTCACGCCGAGGCGGAGCGTCGGGGACAGAAGGTTGGTTGCACGATCGGCGATGGTATCGAGCGCAATCAGCGCCTCATCGGCAATGTTGATCCGCGGCAAGTCCGGTCCCCTGGTTGGTAAGCCTCACGTCAAGGTGGCACATAAGTCCGGGATACGGCAACGAAATGGCGCAAGCACCCGTGGCGGCCGGTCTCAATCCCGCAGCACAGGCGTCACCGGCCCGAACACCTGCACGAAAGCCTGTTTCAGCGCGACATCAGCGTCGTCCATTGTGACGGGCAGACCGAGATCGACCAGACTGGTGACGCCATAGCTGCGGATGCCGCAGGGCACGATGCCGCCGAAATGCGAAAGATCCGGCTCCACGTTGAGCGCGATGCCGTGGAAGCTCACCCACTTGCGCAGGCGCACGCCGATCGCGGCAATCTTGTCCTCCATCGGACTGCCGTCGGGAAGCGGCGGCTTGTCCGGCCGCACCACCCACACGCCGACTCGGCCGCTGCGCCGCTCGCCCTTCACGTTGAAGGCGGCGAGCGTGCGGATGATCCATTCTTCGAGCGCCGCCACGAACGCGCGCACGTCCTCGCGCCGGCGTTTCAGGTCCAGCATCACGTAGGCCACGCGCTGGCCCGGGCCGTGGTAGGTGTATTCGCCGCCGCGGCCCGCATCATAGACGGGGAAGCGGTTCGGATCGATCAGATCGGACGGCTTGGCACTCGTGCCGGCCGTGTAGAGCGGCGGATGCTCGACCAGCCACACCATCTCGCGCGCCGTGCCCGCGCGAATCTGTTCGGCGCGCGCCTCCATGAAGGCAAGCGCCTCGGGGTAGGCCGTGAGGCCGGGCTCGACACGCCACTCGACGGGCTCAGAACCAGGGGCTGGCAGGAAGAGATTCGGTTCGGCAAGACGCTCGGTCATGGGTTCCACGGTCTCGGTGCGGTTCCGGTCCGGTCGCGAATCGGAAGCCGCCAGGTGATTCATTCGCTTCAGCCGTCCGGGACGGATGCGAGGGCCGCTGCCGCACCGGCGCAGCCCGATGTGGGGTTCTTATGCACCGCCTGCAAGGCACAGGTCCAGCGCGGCTTTGCACAGGCTGTCCTGAGAGCCATGATTTTTTTGTGGCGGGGTGGCTTGTGCCCCGGAAACCGATTTGCTACATGCCGCCCTGCCGGTCGGAACCGGTATTCGTCGCGGGCGGTCGTGGCGGAATTGGTAGACGCGCAGCGTTGAGGTCGCTGTGGGGCAACCCGTGGAAGTTCGAGTCTTCTCGACCGCACCATTCTCTCCCCGAGGCAGGGCTCTTCTTTCGTAATCAGACACCGGTCATTGCGCTTCCGCACCGTCAAGGCCGGGCTTTGCATGCCTCAGACGCTGCCAGCGAGCCCTGTCCTGATCGTGCTTGCGCGGCCTATCCACGCATTTTGATGTGTGCGATTGTGATGTCGTGCGAATGACGCTTGTGCAGCGGCAGGTGATTTGCTACATGCCGCCCTGCCGGTCGGAACCGGCCATTCGTCGCGGGCGGTCGTGGCGGAATTGGTAGACGCGCAGCGTTGAGGTCGCTGTGGGGCAACCCGTGGAAGTTCGAGTCTTCTCGACCGCACCATCCCTTGCCAGTTGAGGCTCCTCTCCCAGTTGTGTGCGTTCCTTCCGGTCATGTGTTCTGCATGCCGAAATGTAGTCCGCGCTTGCGTTCATTGACCGTTTGAGGCACACAAGCCGTTATCCGCAACCGCAGAAGGAGGTTTATGCGCAGAGGCCACAGCTGATCCGCCCTCCGGGCATTCGCCGGCACAGACGGATGTGCCGAAGCTCTACGCATATCTTTCTGCAGGATTTTTCATGACATCCGAGACAATCATGATCCGGCCCTTCGATGCGGCCGCGGACACTCAAACGCTTTCCGAGATCTGGTTTCAGGCTTCGCTTCTCGCCCATCCCTTCATTGGCGAGGCGCGGCTGAAGGAGCAGAAACGGCTGATCGAGGAGAAATATCTGCCCCTGGCTGAAACCTGGGTGGCCTGTCGTGCCGGCGAGCCTGTCGGCTTCATCAGCTTGCTCGACACATTTGTCGGCGGAATCTTCGTTTCGCCGCGCGAGCAGGGCAGGGGAATTGGGCGCCGGCTCATCGCCCACACGCTTTCTGCCAGGGACGGGCTTACGCTCGAGGTCTACACGGCAAACGAACAGGCTTGTCGTTTCTACGCGGCGCTCGGCTTCCGCGAGTTGTCGCGGCGCGGTGTCGACGACGAGGGCCTGCCCTTCGAGAACGCCCGTCTGCACGTTACTCGCGATACCGCGAAAGTCTGAGTAGGCACTCGTTAGGCGGCGGAGTCCTCCGCCGCCTTTGTTCCGGCGCCGCGGCCGGAGCGCCATGGCCGGTTCGCCCCGGTCTATGTGCCCCGACGGGTTGCGACCGCACGAATTGCCGGGTGTGTGTCTTTCAGGAACCAATCCCGAGTTCCGCCAGGGTCTTGGCCAGGTATCCGCCCACCATTCCGCGGACCGCTTCCGGGTTTTCCACGGTGCAGGGGCTGGTCGAACCTTCGATGTGACCGGATGCCTGCGGCTCCATTGTCAGCGAATATCCCAGGAACACGTCGCAATAGATCGCCGTCACACGGTTGCGTTCCACGAAGGGCGGCAGCCAGCCGTTTTCGTCCGGCTTTTCGACGACGACATTGGTCACCAGAATGATGCGGTCCGGCGGGACGGGCTCCAGAAGGTTCTGACCTTCCATCCAGTCGGGAATTGGCAGTTGCAGCAGGGAGAGGATCGTCGGCGCGAGGTCCATGCGCTGCACGTTCTCGTGAACCTCTCCGGTGCGCATCTTGCCAGGAAGCCGGATCAGCAGCGGAATCCGGGTCGAGGGGATGTACAGCATCCCATGGTCGGACGTGATGATGAGGATGGTGTTCTCGAGCTTCCCCGACTGTTCCAGCGCCTCGTAGACGCGCTGGATCCTTTGGTCGTAATCGAGGATCGCGTCGTCCAGGAACGAGCTCTGGAAATTCACGGACTGCTCGGTGCCTGCCGAGAACACCCGATTCCGCGGCTTGAAGTAGGGGCCATGGGTGCCCATGAAATGGACATGGGTGAAGAAGGGCCTGTCCTGGGCGATGTTTTCAAGCACGCCGTTGAGACGCCGATCGTCCGTAAGGGATGCTCCGCTGCCCACGATCTGGTCATAGGGGTTGGGCGCTTCGCGAATGCCAAGGATGTCGAGCGTGAGAGCTTCTATGTCCGCCACGGTCCGGCGGACAAACCAGCCGCCCAGCCCTCGGTCATTCACGGGCAGCGCGTTCGCGATGTTCTCGCTTGTGCTCACGCCGGCATTGACGTCAATGGCGTCGATGAAGTTTTGGCTGGTGACATCCGCGTAATGCGGAACCCCCCAATTGCTCCGGTAATATCCATGGGCGCCGAGAATGCCAGGCAGGTGGAGAAGTGAATCCTCTCCAATCAGAAGGTCGGGTGGGTAGATCACGCGCGTCCGCAGCGGCAGGCGGCCGGTGAGAAGGGAGGTGACGGAGCCGGTGGTGTTGCCATTGTTGGTGAAGGCATTCCTGAAGATCCAGAGTTCCGGAGCGATCTTTTCAAGGAACGGCGTGGTCTGACGCTTGTAGCCGTACACGCTCATCCGGTTGGCATCGACTCCGTCGGACGAGAGTATGAGGACGTTGTAGGGCGATGTCAGATGCTCCACGCCGCCGTCTCCGAGGCGCCGCTCTATGGCGATCGCGGTCGATCCGAATGCGGCGGCACAGGTCACGATCAGCAGCGCCCCGAGGATGTGCGAGCGTCCCATCCGCTCGGCCAGCCAGAGCAGGGGGCGGACGAAGGCCCCCGCCAGTGTCAGGGCAATGAGCGCCATCGCCAGCTTGCGTTCGAGGCTCGTGGAGGTCTTCAGGCTTGATCCGATGACGATGTAGGAGAAGTTTTCGATGGCCGGTAGCAGGCCGATGGCTAGCAGCACGACGGCCGCGGCCGCGACCAGCCGGCGTGGCGCCGGTCCCTCGTCCGCTGCCGGACGCAACGCCGACCACAGCAACCCTGCCAGCGCGACAAGCAGGGCCAGGGCGACCGCCGGAATCACGATGACCTGCGCGGTTGCCAGGGCCGTCTGGACCACGGAATCGACCGTGAGCGGCCGCAGCGGCGAGACGCGTGTGGCCTCGACGGCGAACTGGTAGAGGAAAGGGATAAGAAGCGTCAGGGCGAAAGCCCAGACGATGAACAGAAAGCCTCCGAACATGCTGCTTATCCTCGTTTGAAGGCATAAAGTGTCCGGCCCGTCTCCGTGATGCGCTCCCGTGCGGTCACTGTTCCCACAGCTTCGAGCGCCGCCCCGAAGACCTCCTCCGTGTAGTCCGGAAAAATGTCTTCCCTGAGCGCAAGCATCTTCTTTACGGTTGGATCCTGCTTGGGCACGAACTCGATGACGCCGGCCGGCGCGATTGACGAGATCCACTCCACCACTTCCGCCAGCGGCACGTTGTGCGCGATCGCCAGATGATGCTCGAAGGCGAGCGCGAGCACCGCGTCAGCCTGGAATCGTTCGCGGAATCCCGTCCGCTCCGATTGCCGCCATCCCTGGTCCGGAGAGGGATTGCGGGCGTCGAGATAGAGCGGCAGGAAGTGAAGCTCCTCGTTCACGGCACGGCTGTACGCCTTGTCCAGCGACTGCTGGTCGAAGTCGAACCCGGTGACGGCATTTGCGCCGCTGTCGAGGGCGACCTTGCTGTATTCACCCGTGTTGCAGCCGAGATCCACCACATGGCGCACGGCACTTTCACGGACAAACCGCGCAACGAAGTCCTTCTTGCGGGCGGTCTCCTGGTCGTCATAGGTCGTGGTAGTGGCATAGTTCGCCCAGGTCGTGGCGGACACATTGG
Source organism: Chelativorans composti (assembly GCF_039541695.1). Taxonomy (NCBI): domain Bacteria; kingdom Pseudomonadati; phylum Pseudomonadota; class Alphaproteobacteria; order Hyphomicrobiales; family Phyllobacteriaceae; genus Chelativorans; species Chelativorans composti. Next base: position 280,591 of record NZ_BAABGS010000012.1, read on the forward strand.
CTGACCGGAGGGAGGCGATCCACTTGTGCAGCTGCCGGAGCATCGCCTTCATGGCCGGAAGTGGCAGCCGCTTGTCGCCGGGGTTGAAGCGAATATCCCGGTCGCTGGTGGACCGGCGCTGGACGTAGGCGGGAAGCACGATGTTGGTCATCACCCGCCAGCTGAACCGGCTGCGCATCGGGAGAAGCCGCGCGAGATCCGATGTCGGGATGCCCTCGAGGTTGCCGCGGTACCAGGCATTGGGCGCGACATCCAGATAGGCGCGCAGTAGAAGCGGGTTGAGAAACTGTTCGCAGAACTGGCGGTGACCGAGCCAGAACTCTCCTTCGCGATAGGGCCGGATCGACAGGTGGTCAATGAAGATCGGGTTGGGCCCCCTGAACTGGATATTGTAGGCCGAAGCATCGGAAAGGGTGAAACCGCGCTCCAGCAGATCGAGATGCAATTCCAGGTGGAACAGGGCTGCCCTCTGCAATAGTGAGAAGGACCATTCATACGGATAGGTCCAGGGGTGCAGTCTGGGGTGCTCCAGCATGAGGGCCGCATCGGCAGGATCCTCTTCACTGGCAGGAAGCTCGACGAAATCGACCAGGCGGCCGTCGGCCGCCAGCTCTCGAAGAACAGGCCGGGCGGCTTCAAAATCTGCTGCCGCCGAACGGGAGACCGTGCGAAAAACTCGCTGATCCCGTGTGTGCACGTGACCGGCAGGGTCGCGAAAGGATCCAGATTGTCGAACGAGCACAGACAGGCTCCATCTCTCTTGTCAGGACTCATGCAAGGCGGGAGACGGTTTTCCGTCCCGGACCGCGACCCGTGGCCAGCGGTTCATGAAAAGGCCGGGGAGCCGGTTATTCTTCCCAGACCCTGAACGGTCGATAGGCGAAGCGGTTCAGGGTTCTGGAAAGGGCAGAATTCTTCTGCGGCGTTTCCGAATGCGAGACGCGTCCGGAGCGTGCCCTCCTTACTTCTTCTTCGACGTGAACAGAGACTTGAGCTTGTTCCAGTACACCGAGATGGCGGCGCCGCCCACGGCAACCGCGCCAATGATTGCCTGCAGGACCATGCTGCCCATGCCTGGGTCGAGATACGCGTGGGCAGGCAGGATTAACGCGGCGCTGAAGGCAATGGTGGGAAACAGGATCTTCATCGTCAACCTCATGTCAGCCGGTTTCCATATGAACCAGGTCGCGTATGGGTGGTTGCATCATGATGATATAAAAGTCGGATCTGAAATTGAAATAGCGTTCTAGGTAAAATTCAAATACATCCCTTTAATGATCAAAGTGACATTCAAATGAGCACTCGGTACCGTAATGGCACAATCGAGAGAGACTATACGGAGAAGGGATTTTTTGATTGCGGCGGCTGTGCGCGCGGTCGGTTGGCGCAGACGAGGCGCGCAATAAGAAATGGTTAAATCAGTTTGGATTGTTTTCAATATATTATAGTAAATACTAATGTATTCCCGAAACGAGAACGCTAAATTTGCTTATGATGGAGAGTAGTGTCCCATTTCGGTAATGGATTTTTCTCTTGATTTGAGCATGGCGTTAGGTTGTAATGTTCGCGGGAAATTGGTGTCTTTTGCGGCATGACAATCTTTCCGTGTGTTACGCCTTTTGATCAGCTGGCGGCGTAGACTGATCAGGGTTAATGCAAAGAACGCAACCCTGCAGGCAAAGGGGAGGGGATGCAATTCCATGCTGCGCGCATATGTGGTTCGTGGCTAATCGAACCTGATCCTGCAACCGATGAGCGAGGATGGTTCGCCCGCACGTTCTGCGAACGCGAGTTTGCAGAGCACGGATTGCCGACGCATTTCGTGCAGCATAGCCGGTCATTTACGAGGCGGGCCGGCACGATCCGCGGTTTGCATTTCCAGTCACCTCCCTTCGCGGAGGAGAAACTGGTGTCCTGCGTCGCGGGTGCAATTCTGGATGTGATCTTCGATCTTCGGCCGGATTCTCCGACGTATATGGAGACCTGGTCGGTGGAACTGTCGGGTGAGAATGGTCGCCAGCTGTTCATCCCCAAGGGGGTCGCGCACGGATTTCAGGCACTGACGGACAATGTTCTGGTGAATTATCTGATTTCGGAATTCTATGCGCCCGAACATGCCCGCGGGATCCGCTATGACGATCCCGTCCTGAATGTGCGCTGGCCCTTGCCGGTGGCGACAGTTTCGGAACGAGACCTCTCCTGGCCGCGGTGGGAACCGCTGGTGCCGGAAGAACGTTCCCTCAGCTAGGGCGCCCAATCGTCGATGGCTCTGGAGCTTGGGGAGATCGGGGATTGGAAACGTGAGTGATGGGGGCCATATGCATGTCACCGCAAACGCCAAATAGCCTGCGCGAAGCAACTCTTTTCAAATCAGCCTCGTTGAACGAAGAAGAAAAAAAACAGCTCGACCAGCTGGGTCTCGTCTTCAAGTATTATCCCAGTAATACGCTTCTGACACCTGAAGAGGATGATCTCTTCGTGCTGGTCCATGCCGGATGGGGCTGTCTCTACAGCAACGTCTCCGACGGTGACAGGCAAATCCTGGATTTTCCGCTCAACGGCGACTTGATCCTGGTCAGCCGTAGCACTCCGCGTGGTGTTGACGAGACTTTCATGGCGCTCACGGAGATCATGGTCTGGCAAGGTCCCGTTCGCGGCGTGATCGAGGGCATTGCCAATTTTCCGAAACTGACATCCATCATGATGGGCGCCGCCCTTCGTCAGAAGGCGATCCTCATCCAGCACATGAACAGTCTCGGACGCCGCAAGGCGCTGTCGCGTGTGGCGCATCTGCTCCTTGAGCTGGGGGCGCGCCTCGAGCGGGCCGGGGCGGCGAGCCGCGACGGCTTTCGCTGTCCGCTCACACAGTACGACCTCGCGGATGCCCTCGGGCTGACTGCTATTCATGTTAATCGTATGCTGCGCGAACTGCGCGAGCGAGGGCTGATTGATTTCCGCCAGAGGACGGTACGGTTCCTCGATCGACCGGGGCTTGAGCGCGTCGCCGGTTTCGATCCTGACTATTTGAAAATGTGCATATGAAAATTTGCGGGGGCGCGGTTTCTGCCGGATGGCTGCCTTCGCAGGAGCGGCGCTCTTCATGCTGACCAGACGATGCGCCCACCCGGGCAACGCATCTGCGTGCACTGGTAACGCCATGAAAACGAGGCATTTTTACGTGATTGGCCGGCTCGTTGGCCTCGTCGGTCCGGGAGTGACGGCGGGAAAGTTGAGCATTCTGAAAGATTGGCTTTTGGCGAAATATCAAAATGCACAAACCACCATTATCTGAGAAAATGATAGCATTTTTCGGGCAATTTTTTGGCAGGAACGGTCACAAAGTTCTGACGAAAGGTGATGAATTTAACCCATTTGTACTATGCTTAATTGGCAAACATATTCATTTTTCACTAATCCACATTAACGCGGTTTCCAAAGATGCTGTGTACTATACGGTTGTAAGGCGGGGGGTATGTCTTTCAGCCGAAAATGCGGTAGGAAAAGTTGGGATCTTCCTACTTCGATCCAAGAAGACGGCAAATGCTCTCCGGCCGTAAGAGTGATGATCCAAACGAGGAATTGTCAGAATGCAAACGGGAGCGTGGAGAAAAGAAGCCAGAGGGAATTTCCCTCCTGTAGTTGGCTACTTAAGCGGGGATAGTCCGAAATCCATGGAGAATGCGCGCGAAACATCGGGCGTATTGCTTCTTTTGGACAACAGGGCGCTGCAGAGGGATTGCCTCATCGAGTGCTTGGTGGCGCACGGCCTTGAAATGGAGACCGTTCCGTGCAGTTCCATCAGCGAGCTGCGCAACGTCAAGATCGACAAGGCACGGCGCAACGTCATCCTCTACTGCCTGGGAAGCCGCAAGACGACCGATCCGGCCGTTTCGAAGGAGCTGACTGGACTGGTTGAGGAGTTCGCTCCGACACCGGTCATTGTTCTCGCCGAGAGCGAGGAGCTGGTGCATGTGATCAAGGCGCTGGAGTGCGGCGCGAAGGGTTACATTCCGGAAACCACTCGCATCAGCGTCTGCGCGGAGGCCATCAACCTGGCCATGGCGGGCGGCATCTACGTGCCGGCGACCAGCGTGCTTTCCATGAAGAAGGTGCTGGCAAACAGCCTGGAGAACCAGCCGACACCGTTCGCGGGCATGTTCACCCAGCGCCAGCAGGAGGTCATTACCGCGCTGCGGCGTGGCAAGGCCAACAAGATCATCGCCTATGAGCTGAACCTGCGTGTCAACGGCGGTGCAAAATCCGGCCACGCGGCGGCGCAAAACCAGGCCAGGTGGCAGTGGCCTGCGCCATGGCGCGCGCGCTTACCAATAGCTGGCGCGTGCC
>NZ_BAABGS010000013.1:0-44473 GCF_039541695.1 Chelativorans composti
TCGCGCGGGCGGCCCTGCAACCCCAACCAGCGATGCCGCCCGCGCTGGCGCCACCACCATCATTGCACTAACAATCAAATTGGACCCGTCCGTGGGGGCCGATCATCATGACCAACGGCCCGTCGTTCGACTGGCATCTGACCAACCTCAACAACTACACCTTCCTCAATAATGTCGACCGCTCGAGCGGCACCTTTGGCAAGCTCAAGGTCGTGCAGCCGGATTCCGGTATCGCTACCGCTGGCCTGCCTTCGTCCTCGACCTCCGTCGGGCGTTTCGTCCGCGCGGCCTATTATGCGGAGTACACCGAAAAGGCGGATGACCCCGACGCCGCCATCGTGACGCTGGCCCACATCATGAACAACTTCGACCGGCCGCGCGGCGTCTCCATCGACTACCCGACCGAGGGCGGCGGTCACATGGAAGTGCCCGGCCTCTCCGAGACCTCCGACAACCCCTATGCGACGGAGTTCACCTCCTGGACGAGCTTGAGCGACCTCGCCCGCACGCTCTTCTTCGTGCGCGAGTATGGCAGCCTGAACTTCATCCGCATCGACCTGTCCGCGCTCCGCGGCCTTGATGCTCCGCGCATCGTTCCTCTGTCGAAGCTCTCGCAGGCAATGGGCGACGTCACTGACATCCTGCGCAACCCCGCCTGAGCACGCATCCTGCCGGTTCCGTACTATTGCGGAACCGGTATTCACCATCGCATCACGGTATATTGAACCGTGGCGCTCCGGCCGTATGGCCTGCCTCGTCACCCGCGCCTTCAGGCCAGAAGAAGGCGGCCGGATGCGGGTTCCACCGGCCTCAAGCGCCCGTCCGTCCGTTCCTCTTCGCCCTTCCCCAAGGATGATGGGCAGGCGACTTATCCACTATAGAGGCGAACGCTCAGGAACAGTTTCATTGCCGCAACCGGAAAGAAGTGCCAGCGCTGGCCTCGGCCTGGCGTCCAACACCCCGAGAGCAATTCCGAGACCGACATGATTTTACATAGGAACATTCTTTCCTTCGTTTCGTTTTTTCTGTTGGCTTTCAACCTGCGCCCCGCAATTACGGCGATTGGCCCGCTGGTTGGAAACATTCAGATCACGACCGGCCTGTCCAGCACGGCCGTCGGGCTTCTGAACAGCCTCCCCCTGCTCGCCTTCGCGGCATTCGCTTCGCTGGCGGACTTGGGACGCAGGTTTGGTCTCGAAAGAATGCTCGCCTTCGCCATGGCGACCCTGTTTGTGGGTATTCTGCTTCGCTCCGCCGGGCCGGTTTGGGCCCTGTTCGCAGGGACGCTGGTGCTGGCGGCCGGAATCGCGATCGGCAACGTGCTGGCGCCTGCCATAATCAAGCGCGACTATTCCGAGCACGTCGGCATGCTGACCACGGTCTACGCCCTGGTTCTTGCCCTAACGGCTTCCCTTGGATCGGGACTGGCGGTGCCCCTTGAACGCTCTCTGTCCGGAGGATGGCGCGCTTCGCTGGCGGTCTGGGCCATTCCGGCTGCAGCCGCCACGCTTCTGTGGGCGCGGTCCCTGTTGCGCGCGCCGCATTCCGCCTCCTTTCCCGAAATCGCCCCGTCCGCCTCGGTCTGGCGCTCGCCGCTCGCCTGGTGTGTGACGGCGTTCATGGGGTTTCAGTCCCTGGGCTTTTATGTCGTGGTCGCGTGGCTTCCGTCGGTCATCCGCGACAGCGGCTATGACGAAGCGACAGCCGGCCTGCTGATCACCGGCTTCCAGCTTGTCTCTCTGGTCGCGGGCCTGGCCTTTCCCCGTCTTCTGGCATTTCGCCCGGACCAGAGCGCGCTCGCCATCGGGTCAGCGCTGGTCATGACGGCCGGCATCCTGGGCTTTCTCCTCTATCCGGCCGGAACGATCCTCTGGACAGTCCTGACCGGCGTCTCCGCCGGCCTGTCCTTTCCACTGGCGATTGCCTTGATCAGCCTGCGCACGGCTGACCACCACCAGGCGACATCGCTATCGCTCATGTCCCAGTCGATGGGATACCTGCTCGCCGCCTCCGGTCCGCTCCTGTTCGGCATGGCGCACGATCTTTCCGGAGGCTGGATGCTCCCGCTTGCCGGTCTGGCCGCCTGTTCGATCCTGCAGGCCGTCGCCGGTTTCTTTGCCGGTCAGAGCAGGGTCATCGCAACGGCCTGAGCCTTGCCAGGCGAAACCGGTGCCTCGCCGGGACGCTGAGATCCTGCCCGCCTGCCCGGCAATTCGCTTCGGCCGGTCAGACTGCTTTGGCCTTTGGCATCCGCGGCACCCGTCCACGAAATTATGACCGTCACACTGCCGCATCGAGGGGCGCCGTGTCGCTTTGACGACACCACAAAGCCTCGTAACGCCGGGATTGCCGCGATGTGGCCGTGCGGCGTGGGCCAACCCCGTCTTGGCCCGGACGGCCAGTTCGGCGTAGTGCAGCACCGCATCCGTGTTGAAGGGCTGCACCCGATCCCGGAACACCTCCAGCAGGTCGTCAGGGATGACGTCCGGCAGCTCCTCCGCCTGAGCTGTGGCAGAACGCGGATACCGACAGCAATCCGGCCAGCGTGTCACTGGAGATGTAGAGGGTCTTCCGGGACCTGGTCGATCAGCCGGAGCATCATGGCCGCGTTGGGCTGTGGCCGCGTCGCTCTGAAGAGACGCGCCTTCCCACTGCCCCCACACAAAAGCCCGCTGTGACGCGGGCTTAGGTGTGTCTGGCGCCTGATCCTGCCGGCGGCTGCCGGACGTGGAATCATTCCCACTCAATTATCGAATGCAACAAAAACACATTTGTATTCAGTTACTTAATCATAACCGAGTATCACAATGCCACGAAAAATACCATGCCAAGCCTAGGGATACTAGCAGGCGTAAGCACTCGCATACCTGATTAGCCCCCGTAAGCTTCCCCGTCAAGCAGGCATTTCAAAAGTAGAACTTCCGGCGACGCGTTGGCGGTACTCGGCCGGGGTCAGATCGCCGAGCGAATCGTGGGGACGCTCCTCGTTGTACTCGAGCATCCACCAGTACGCGGCCTCGCGCACGTCGTCGAGGCGGGTGAACAGGTGCTGGTCCAGGACCTCCTCGCGGAAGGTCCGATTGAAGCGTTCGATGTAGGCGTTCTGGTTGGGCTTGCCGGGCTGGATGTACCGGATGGCCATGCCGTTGAGCTTGGCCCACTGCACGAAGGCCTCGCCCAGGAACTCCGGGCCGATGTCGGTACGCAGGACCTGCGGCAGGCCGTGGTCGCGCTTGAGCTGCTCGAAGATGCGGACCAGGCGCGTGGACGAGATCGAGGTGTCGACCTCGATGTGCAGCGCCTCGCGGTTGAAGTCGTCGACCACGTTGAAGGTCCGGAAGCGGCGGCCACACGCCAGCGCGTCGGCCATGAAATCCGCTGACCAGACGGCATCGGGCAGCAGGGGAACGTAGAGCGGTACGCGTTCGCGCTTGGGCAGCCGCTGCTTGGCCTTGCGGCGCAGATTGAGCTTCATCGCCTTGTACACTCGGTAGATTCGCTTGTGGTTCCAGTCCGGACGCGCACGGCGCAGGACCCTGCAACACTTCCAGAAGCCGCGGCTCGGGTGATTCTCGACCACCTCGGCCAGGGCCGCGATGATCTCGGCATCCCGTACCGTCCAGTGCACCGGCGGCTGGTACCACGCTGCCCGCGACAACCCAACGCAATCACAGGACCGGCTCAGGGGCCGCGTGTGCACCTCGACCAGGTACCGCACGGCCTCGCGCTTCTGCTCCGGCCCTACAGTTTTTTTGCGATCAGATCCTTCATCGCAGCGTTGTCGAGCGCCAGCTCGGCGTACATCCGCTTGAGCCTGGCGTTCTCCGCTTCCAGGTCCTTGACACGCCGCAGCTCGGAGGCCTCCAGGCCGCCGTACTTCGACTTCCACTTGTAGTAGGTCGGAACGCTGATGCCGGCCTGCCGGCAGATGTCCTTGACCGGCACGCCGGCGTCGGCCTGCTTGAGGATCGAGACGATCTGGGTCTCGGTGAAACGGGACTTCTTCATGGAACCTCCTGGCTGGGGAAAACATGCCAGAAAGTTCTACTTATGGGGTGTCTGCGNTTTGTCAACCTGTCAGGGGCCGTTATGGACCGATTCCGATGCTGCGATCTCACATCGCTGCGCAGTCATTCACTCACTCGCTTTCAAGGAAACCACTTGGCTGCTTGACCCTTGGGAATGGACGGCCAGGTTCGGGCTCTTCGAAACGAGGTACCCCAGCGGCTGATCGAGCACGAATGGATAGAGGACGACCTGAGACGATAGGGCAGAGACGGACACCGCTTTGCCGACGTAACGCAGCGCGGCCTCGACCAACCAAGCTACGGCCTGCTCGTCGCTGACCACGATCGGCTTCATGCGCACGAGGCGCTTGCCCTTCTCGACGCGATCGATCGCGCCCCAGCTTGCCTGCGACTGAAGCACCATGTTGGTCATCCGGTACGTGCCTTCACGCTCGCCATAGGCTTCGCTCATTCGGCGATGGACTTCCGCCGAAGCACAATCACCCTGCAGCGCCGAGAGGCGCCCCACCAGCTCCGCCACCTTGCCGAAGAACGGATAGGTGGCAATGGCCATGCCCCAGGTCAGGGCGGCGATAGGGACGCTCGGGTCGGCCTTTAAGATCGCGACGCCACGCTCGGCGAAGTCGGCGAGTTCCGGGCGTGGCGCAAGCCACAAACGATTCAGCACGGTCCGTGTCTTCTTTCGTGCTGCTACACCCAGTCCAGCAGCATCCAGCAGGGCATTCAGCTCATCGAGCGTGCCGAGTTCGGCGCGCACCTTGAGCGCGGCAGCTGCCCATTCGATCGCTATAAAGCGATCAAAGCCAATCTGGGGTGATGACGACGCCATTCGATTCAATTCGCGTAGCTCACTTTCACGAAGGGCACGATTAGTTCCTCTACAGAGACACCGCCATGAACCACGACCTGGTCATCCTTCGGTACGAACGCTCCGCGTCCTCCTGCGAATAGCGGCATGAAGCTCGCCGGAAGTCCAGCGACATCCAGACGGAAGGTCTTCGGATTGGCTGCCGCCGTCTCCGCGATCAAAGCCTCGCTGCGATAAATCCTGACACGCTCCCCGCGCAGCTCAGACGCGACCCCTTCGTTCGGGCGGCCAATGCCCACCGCTTCGACGTTGCCGTGGTCTGCGGTTAGGTAGACGTGGAATCCGTTGTCCAGCAGCATCGAGAACAGACGATCCACGAAGCCCGACTCGCACCAGCTTGCGATCTGGGCTGCAATGCCACGCTTTCCAAGCACTGCCCCATGGATGATCTCGTCGACGGTGTCCACGACAAGGCCAGCCACTTTCAGAGACGGATGGGTCAGGGCTGCTTCAAGCGCGGGGAGGTCATCGGTGCGTTTGATCGACCTGCGGTACAGCACCTCATTTGCGCGAAGACCATGGTCCTGCCAGAACCGTGTCCATTGCGCCGGTTCCTGAGAGGTTGATTCGATGCTGTCGGCGAACTCACGTGGGCGCAAGCCGGAGAACAACGCCTGCCGGGACACTGAAGTCAGGGTTGGCAGCCACGCAAAGCAGGCACTCTCGTCGAACATCAGCCGCTGCGACCGACTGACCACGGTCTCCCGGATCAGTATCCACTGATCTACGGCCAGCCCGTCAAATACCACCAGCGCGATCTTCTTCTCGCCGTTGCCCCGGCGCATCGCCAGATACCTCGGCACATGGTGGACCATGATTGGCCCTTTGGCGGCGGGCAATGACGGCAGGTCCGCATAATGCTTGCCTACCCATTCACGCAGCCGATCGTCAGCAGAGACAACAAGGTCCTGCATCGCGTCCCTGAGGCTCTCCGCCCGAGCCGCATCCAATCGGTGAAACCGTGAGATGACTTCGCCTAGGCGACGTGAGAAATGGGTCCAGTCGCGGTGTGGTGACTCGATGGTTGGCACTTCCGCCTTAAGGCTCTTGACGCCTTCAAACACCAGGTTCTGCATCGACGCCGGGTCCTGCAACACGCCCGCCTTGACCCATTCAGGCAGGGTGGCCGGCACGCCCTGGACCATCAGCGGGTGTAGCGTGCCATCCAGGAACATCGAGTCGACGATCACCCGGACGTCATGGTGGTCGAAAGGCAGGTCGAGTTTTGCGACGTAATCCGGCGGCGTGGGTTCACCAGTGCGGGTTCCAGTGACTCCCAGCTTGGTGAGATAGCGAAACCAGGCTTCCTGCACGACACGCAGCGTGAGGCTCTTGTGCGCAAACAAGTCGGCGATGGGTATGCCCTTGAAGGCGTTATGCTCACCGACCACTTGCTCCACGTGCTGCGCGAGCACAGGCGGAAGGGCCGCCTCGCGGTAATGGAGACGAAGGAGCTCACGCCAAAAGTCCTCCGACCGTGTGATGAGGTGCGGGCTGATACGGAAGATGTGCGTCAGCACGAACTCCTTGGTCGCCGCTTCGCCCAGCGACTGATGCGCGTGCCTCGCCTGCGCCTCGAACAGCGCGGGCAGCATCTCACTACCCAGCTGCCTCACCACGGTATAGCTCAGCCTAGGGAACAACTCAGCGAGACTCAAGGAGAGCTTGCGCGCCTGACGCAGGTAGTCCCAAGGCAAGTCGGCGACGTTCATTCCCCGCAGATGGAGGATCAAGGCACGGGAGGGACCTGGCTCGCCGCGATCCCACGCCGCCCGATAGCGCTCCTCGTACTCTGCCCGGAACGCGATGCTGTCCTCGAAGGGCAGTACTTCAAAGCCGTGCTCACGCAATCCCGACAACACCTGCTCATCCAGCAGCACATCGTCCGGGTCGGCAACGATCCAGAGCCGGGCCAGATCGACGGGAAACTCCTTCAGGATGCGGTCAACCCAGGCTGTCATGCTGGCGTACCTCCCGGGTGACCAATGCGAAGCATCAGCACCGCATTGAGATCCGGCGTGCAGGCTTCCGCGTCCGCCAGCGCTGCCATGCGTGCCTCGTGCTCAGCTACGAGCCGTTTGCGGCGGTGCTCCCTGACGGCGGGAAGGCCGATCCGACCGATCGCCTGGTAACGCGCCTCGAAGGCGTAGCGCGCCCGTTCACGCTCCTCGGCGAGCCAGGCACGGTGCTCCTCCAGCAGCTCGGTAAAAAGCCGCTCCCCCTGTGCCTTGGCCGCAGCCAGCGACGTTTCGAAGCAGGCCAAGGCGTTCTCCACCTCGACCTTCGGTGCAAGCGTCACGTTCTCGGTCAGCAGCAAATCCCAGATTCGCTTGGCGGTCGGCACGAAGGTGCGGCCATCGTCGGTGACAAACACGGGCAGGAATCGCCGCCGGGAGAAGCTCTCGGAGAGATTGGACGCGCTAATGCTGATCTCCCACAGCGACCACACGCCGTGCACCGTATCGGGCAAGCCGCTGACTGCCGCAATCGGCACGGGCTGACCTGCCACGCAGCGCGGCAGCTCGCTGATGACTGCGCGGGCGCGCGGATCTTCCAGCGTGATCCACTCCATCTCAGGATTCTGTTCGGCGGTACGCGCATCGAAGCAGACGCGGGGAGACTCGCTCCCGTCCGCCCACCTCACGCGCCAAGCGTCGCCTGCCTTCTCAGCGGCTCCACCTCGTGCAGGCAACCCGGCGGTGATCGCACGCTCCAACCAATACTGCGCCGGATGATCTCGCCACTTGCGGGCATCGTCTGCTTCCAGCGCGTGGTCTTCCGTCAACAGATCGGTGTCTTTGCGGCTGGCCGCCACCTTCTCCCGCACCTGGTTGATGACCGCATCGCATTCCTTGTCGATCGAGGACGGGTCTTGCAGTCCATGCACAAACAGTTCATCGAAGATCGGCTCCACCTCCACCGAGTCCATCACATCCGCCGCTTTGTCGACACCGAACTCCTGGGCGATGACGGCGAGCTTCTCCTCCAGCACCTCGCGCACCCGGTGCTCTACCGTGTCTTCTAGCACGAGGTTGATCGCTCGCACGACATGGGGCTGGCCGATGCGGTCCACGCGGCCGATACGCTGCTCCAGCCGCATCGGGTTCCACGGCATGTCGAAGTTGACGATGACATGGCAGAACTGCAGGTTCAGGCCCTCGCCGCCGGCATCGGTGGAGATCAATATCCGGACATCTCGTGAGAAGGCTTGCTGGGCGCGCGTTCTCTCATCCAGGCTCATCCCGCCATTGAGCAGCGCCACCGAAAAGCCCCGGCTCTCCAGGAACTCGGCGAGCATGGCCTGGGTGGGAACGAACTCGGTAAAGACCAGCACCTTGAGCTGCGGGTCGTTCTCCTCCTGCTGGAGCTTGTAGATCAGTTCGAGCAGCGCTTCCGCCTTGGCATCCGTCCCCTGTCGCTCGGTTTCGCGAGCCAGATCCAGGAGCATCTCGACTTCCGACTTCTCCCGCTCCCACCCGCTGGCCTGCACGGCAATGTCGAGCTGGGACTGGCCGTCGAGTTCTGCCCACTCATCCGGGTCAACTGCCTCGAACAGGTTCGCCTGCGCCTGAGGCGCCTCCAGCACGGCCTGGCGCTTCTCCAGGGTGGCGCGGATGGCGGCCGTACTGGACGTCACCAGGCGCTGCATCAGAATCATGAGGAAGCTGATGTGCCGCTGCTTGGCAGCCATCGCCTGGTTGTAGCCGTGCCGGACGTAGTCCGTCACGGCCTCATAGAGCCTTCGCTGAGCGGCATGCCGCTCTTGCCAAGCTACCGGGTGAAGTCGTGTGGACCGAGGCTTGAACAGCGGCTGGCCATCGGCGTCGATGGCGGCCCGCTTCTCTGTGCGGATCACGAATGGGCGCACCCGATCGCGGTCGATGCTGCCTTCGTCCGGAAACGCCTCTCGGTCCAACAACTGCATCAACCGCATGAACTGGTCGGTCTTGCCCTGATGCGGCGTCGCGGATAGCAACAGCAAGTAGGGAGCGGCCTCGGCCAAAGCGGCACCGAGCTTGTAGCGGGCAACCTGCTCAGTACTGCCGCCGAGGCGGTGTGCCTCGTCGATGATCACCAAATCCCAGCCTGCCGAGATCAGATCCTCGAAGCGCTCCCGGTTGTAGGTAGCGAGTTGCTCCAGGCTCCAGCCGCGCCGGCCCTCGATGGGTTTCACTGAATCCAAGGAGCAGATCACCTGGTCGTGCATGCGCCAGAGGTTGTCGTCGCCCTGTGCGCCGTTGTCACGCCACTGGCGGAACGCGGCCAGCTCGGAAGGCTCGACGAAGCGGAAGACCTCGCCGAAGTGCAGCCGCATTTCAGCCTGCCACTGGCGCACAAGACCTTTCGGTGCCACCACCAGCACCCGCCGCACCATGCCGCGCAGCTTCAACTCGCGCAGGATCAAACCCGCCTCGATGGTCTTGCCAAGCCCCACCTCGTCCGCCAGCAGGTAGCGGATGCGATCTCGGCTCATGGCCCGGTTCAGCGCGTAGAGCTGGTGCGGCAGCGGCACCACGCTGGACTGGATCGGTGCCAGCAGCAGGTTGTCCTCCAGCGCGTCGAGCAGCTTGGCGGCCGCCGCCGTGTGCAGGACCTGCTCCACGGTCGGGCGCACGCTGGTCAGTTCGCCCAGATCCTGGGCTCTGACGCGCACCACGGCATCTTTGGCCGGCAGCCAGACGCGATAGGCGACCTCGCCCCACACGTCCTGGCGGTCGATCACCCGGCAGGGTGACGCCTGCCGGGCATGCCAGCACCAGTCACCGACGGCGAAACCACCACTCATGCCTCATCCTTCTTGAGCACTGCCCGTCCCTGTTCGGTCAAGCGGTACCGCTGCTTGCTGCTCTGGGGCTTGTCGGGAATCGTCATTTCCAGCAAACCGGCCTCCAGGGCGGGATGGAGATAGGCATCCCCGAAGTGCTTGCGGTCCTTAAGACCCAAGGCGTCCATCAGTTCCTGCCGTGCCATCTCCCCCGTAGCCTTCATCAATAGCGCGAGGACTTGCGGGGTAACTTGTGGGGTAACTTGGGGGGTGACATGGGGGGTCACTTGCGGGGTGACTTGTTCAGTCGCCCGGGCGAATCGTTGCCGCAGCGCATCCCGTACCTCGAACAGAGTCTCGCTCACAGGCTGAAGCAACTGCTGACGAACCAGGAAATCGGCGATTTGCTTGGCCTGCTGCGTCGTGCTTACACCCAGCCCGCGAATATCGGTCAGGCTGATACGCTCACCAGCTGAGCGTCCGAGCCCGAGGGCCAGCACGTCCGCCTGCTCTCGGGTCAGGTTCACCCCGATGGCCTGGCGGAAACGCTGCATCGCCTCGGTGACCAGCGGCCTGTTGATAAGCACCAGCTTGAACTCTTTACGCGCCTTGTCGTTCTTCAATTGCGGCGGTACGCGCCCCAGGTCGTGCCAGTTGCGGAAGATGGCGCGGATGCCTGTTCCCGCCTGATCCGACAACCCGATTCGCCGGAACGCCTTCACAATGGTCGGGTTGCGTACTTCTTTCTCCGTCGGGTCCAACAGTTCCGCCTCGGTCGCAAAGGCATCGCCGGGATTCCAGAAGATGGTGCGATCGGCGAACAGGCGAATGGATGCTTTACGTCCGTGATCGCCGTAGTCCTGATGGATCAGCAGGTTGATCGCAGCCTCCCGGAAGGCCACATAGTCGGGCGGATCGTCATTGCGGCTAAGTGTCGCGGGGTCGAGCGAAAACGGGTGCTCGGCGATCCGCATGTAGCGGGCAACCAGACCCTGCCATGTCTGGAATATGTTCTCCTCGAAGACGTAGCGGTCATGCCAGCGCTGATCCGCCGACCACTGGTCGAAGGGCGTGTCGATGCGCTGATAGTCCAGCACCGGCCGCGGCAGAATCTGCCGCACATAGCGCCCATCGCCAAACAGCAATACGCCTGCGCGGGTGGGCAGCATGCTGCCGCTCTGTTCGACGATGAAATTCCAGTTGAGCAGAAACTCGATCGGGTCTGCGATCTCCGGGTGCTCCGGATTGCGACGGGCGAACTGCGCTTGATACCACTTGACCGTCTCCAGGTCGAAGCAGCGATCCACCGGGATGTCCGGAAGCGCCATACCGTCATAGCGATCCTGTGCGGCATCGCGCAGGAAACGCTCGAGCTCGCTTGGGGTGCATTGTTCATCGCCCGCGCCTCGGCGGATGTAGCTCTGGCGCGGATCACCTTTGAGATAGACCGGCTTGTCGGCCCGGGATGACTCGGGCACGTGGAAAGCGAAAATATGCTTGCCGTCGATCTCGAACTTCCGCGGCTCAACGGCGATGACGCGGTTCAACTTCTGACCGCCACGCAGCGCAGCCAGAAAATCGTTCTGCACCTTGTCCGGCTCCTCGACCCCGGTGATTTCCAGTTCCCCGTCGCGCTCGCTCACGCCGAACACCAGCCAGCCTCCGGCCGTGTTGGCGAAGGCCGAGACGGTCTTGTAGGCGTCCTCGGGCACGCCGCGCTGCGCGCGTTTGCACTCGAAATCGTTCCACTCGAAGCCGTTCAGGCGCGCGAGCAGCTCATCCTGGTTCATCGTGGCACCTCAATCGCCATCAGGAACCAGCCTCCGTACGCGTCAGCGCCTGGTCATACCAGAGCAGCAACTTTTCGTCTTCCTGCAGCGCTTCGTCCGGAATCTTCTTCGCCACCGAGATGATGGTCTGGTAGTCCTTCTTACTCCACGCGTCCTTGAAGCCGGCGCGCAGCACCTCCAGTCGGAACTCCTTGAGCTTGCGGCCGCTGTGTTGCTGGTACTGCTCGAACTCCTTCAGCAGTGCCTTTTCGCGCTTCTTCTCCAGATCCTGCGCCTTGTTCGGATCCGGCACGTACCAGCGATCCTTGGCCTTGGTGATCAGGCGTGGGTCGCTCTTCTCCAGCCCGCGCAGCTCTTTGAAGTTGGACGAAAGGTAAGCGTGGATCTGGCTCGGGACTTCCCCCGATCCGTCGTACTTCAGGAAGTTGTCCTCCAAGAGCGCCCTCAGCTCCGGCTTGGCCTCATGCTTCTTCCAGCCGGCGCCGAGTTGGGTGGTGAACTCAGGGTGAATCTCCTGGTAAGTCGAGGGACGTCTTTTCAGGAAGTCAGTCAGCCAGTCGATGGCGCTGCGCTCGTCGGAAACGAACAGCTCCATCTGCGGCGCCTGGACGGTTTGCGCGCGCTTCTTGTCGTACTCGGCCACCTGCTCGGGCAGGAAGACCATGCCGTCGCGCTCTGGAAAGCGGCTGCGCAGGCCACTCAAGAACTCGTCCGACGACAGGGGCACCGGCGCATCGTGGCGCACGAACCAGGCCACCATCCGATCGTAGATACGCCGAGGATCGCGCTCGACGATGAACTCCAATTCGCCGTGCTTGGTCTTGGCCACCGGGAGATACTTGAGGTGCGTCTGCACGAAGTCCCAGGCCGAGGCTTCCGACGCGCCCCGTTCGCGGAATCGCTGCTCCAAGCCGCCGTTGGGCTTGTAGGCGGAAATCACCAGGTCCTGCTTGACGGCATTCGGTGACATGACCTGCTGATAGCTTCCCTGTTTCTTGTCCAATGTCGTAACTTCAGCCACCACGAATCCCACTTGCTGAAGAGCAACCTGAATGGCGTTCCACACTGATGCTCGACTATTGGAAAACACCACGGTCATCCAGCGACCGGGCTTCAAAACCCGGAAATACTCAGAAAAACAACGCTGCATCAGGTGCTGATACTCTGGCACCCCTTTCTTTCGTACGCGATCAACAATCGCTTCAGGCTCAGCGTCAGTCTTCACGCCATGCCAGGACTCGACCAGGAAGTTGAGATCGGCGTAGTAGATGTTCTCGCCAAACGGCGGGTCGGTGAAGATGTAATCCACCGAATCGTCGGGCAGCGGCAACCGGGCCGCCGTGCCGGTGGTGATAACAGTATTGTTATTGCTGCTTCTCAGTGCGTTGAACGTTCTAACCAATCGTTCTAGCTTGCCTTCAAGAATTCTCCAGTATGCAGTTTCTTCATGGATCGAGGGCACATAGTAAACGCCGTTGAGCCACTGATTGACGTTAGCCTTTCCAATAAAATGATGTCGATTTAACACCGACAATCCCCAAATCGCCTGCTCCACCATGAACAGCAAGAATGCCCGGATGCGTACGTCGGGGTGCAACTTGGCCTTCTCCCACAGTCGACCCATGGCCTGCGCGGCGCGGGGAAGAAACATGTAATGGATTGCCGCGGTGTTGGTCGTTTTCATCCGCCCTACCCGCGTCATCTGACAGTCTGGAAGCCGATCCGTTGGAAGAGCAGACGGCAATTGCAGCTTTGCTACACGATCCAGTAACAGCATGTCCGCGTTGTCAGGCTTCTTGGCGAACTTGGACTTCCCAACCCTATATGCAATCAAAACGGGAATACGTTTTGGACGTTTTTCGATGTTGTTATTAACTGGGTCAATAAAAGTCTCGAATCGCAAATCCATCTGCTCTTTCGAGCTTTGAGCACCGCAATGTGGGCATGTCAACAGATCCTTAACACGCATGGATTCATCATCCATGGCTGCCGTAGTGAATACCACCTCTCCTGCACAAGATCCGCATGTCAAGACCTCGCTCCACACCGTGTACTCGATGCGCCCCTTGGTCTTGCCGTCGGTGTGCAAGGTCTCGTACATCCAGCCGATCTCGGCTTCCAGCTCATCGAGCAGTTGCCGGCCCGCCCGGGCGAAGGCTTCGACGTCGAACGGAATCGTGTAGTTGGCGGCGATGAAGGTGGCCGCGGGCGACAGGTCGTTGAGGATGACGCGGCGTGCCCCCCACTTGGGCACCGGGCGGCCTTCCTTCTTCCACTCCATCTCCAACTCATGCCGATACGCCGCCGGCGCAAAGGCGCACCACTGCGCCGCCACGCCGGTCATGCCCGAACCCGCAAAGCCGTCGAGCACGATATCGCCCGGCTCGGTGTAGTGCAGGATCGATGGCACGATGGCCAGGTGCGGCACCTTGGTGTGATAGGAATGCGCCTTGTAGATCGGGTCGGTCTTGCCCACCGATACGTCGATGGCCAGCGGCTCGCGCCGGTACGGTTCGTTCGGGTCGTAGGGCTTGCCGTAGTGCTTGACGAAGTCCGCGAGCCACGGATTCGGGCAGGCGGTGTAATACGGCGGATCGGACATGGCGAGGATGGCCTCGTCCGTTCCTTTCGGGAAACCTTCCTGCTTGCGGAATTCCGGGTCTTTCAGCTTCTCGGCGAGCAGCCTCAGAAAGTGCTCACGGCGCGCTTGGTCACTCGAAAACGTCTGCCCAAGGCACTCGACCGGGCCGGTGCTGGTTGTTGGGTTTTGCAACAGATCATTCATCAGTTCGATTCCTCAAGTTCTTCTTCTCGGCGCGTCACGTCCCAGCTTTCTCACTCGATCACAAACCGCAGCTTGCCAGCGTCCTTGCCCTTGCAACGCTCGTTCATGAACGACTCGAAGCGGCGGCGCAATTCGTCAGGCGTAGCCGGCGAGCCGCCGGTGAGCAGCGCCTTCTTGATGTCGTCGCCGGTGACCACGATCTTTTCGAGGCCGGACAGCGCTTCCTGAACCGCTGCGACGAACTCGGGCGTGACCGGATCCGGCAAGGCTTTCGACGCAAGGAAGCCCTTGATCAGGTCACGCTGCTTAGGCCTCAGCAGTTCGAAGTTCGCCTGGATGATCGGGTCGTCGAGGTTGTTCAGCAAGGTTCGCTGCCACCCTTCCAGGAGACGATCGAGTTCGTCGTCCAGGGCCTTGAGCACGTTGGCGGCCGGCAGCAGGTCGCCCTGTTCGTTGGCGGGGCGAAAACCGCAGTGCGGGCATACCGGGCTTGTTTCCAGCTCCCTTTCCACCAGGGATGCGCAGCTCTTGAGCTTGTCCAGTCTGTCTTCGAAGGTGGTGAGCTGGCCGGTGGGCATGAGGGAGATGCCAGCCAAGGCGCGCAGGGTCACCATGCGCAGATCCTTGCGCAGAGCGGACTTGGTCTTGTCCTCCGCCACACCAAGCCGGGCCTTACTGTGTTGCGCCACGTAGGCGGTGATGTAGTCTTTTTTGAGCGCGGCCAGCTGCTTCCGGTATTCAGCGGCCTGCTGCGCACTGCGATCCTCGGCGAGCTTGTCGAGAATGTCCTTGCGCGCAGCCTGTGCCTGCTGCACCCAGGAATGATTGCCAGGCAGCACCATTTCGGCTTGGGAGAGGTAGGCGGCAACATTGCCCAGCTCGGCAACCAGGTCACGCAGGCTCTCCACTGCGGCGAGCGCATCGAGGTTCTTCTTCTGAATCTCGATGTCGTCCTGGGTGATGCGCAGATTCTTGAGCTTGCCAACGGTGTTGTAGGGCGACAGCCCTTCCAGGAAGCCCTTGAGTGCTTCCAGCCGCTGTTGTCTGTCGCGCAGCTCTTCTTCGCGCAGCAGGGATTGACCCCAGAAGCTGAGGCGATTCCGCAGGTCGGTGCCGACGGTCAGCACGCGGTTGACCAACTTGGCGACCGCATCCAGCAGCTCCTTAACGGGCTCCTCCTTGCCCTGAGTCGCCATCTGAGCCAAGCCACTGGGCAATCCCAGCAGCTCGAATAGCGAGCGCAAGACGGCGACATTGATTTCCTTGGGCGGTTCGATGTGCTTGAACTGGATCAGATCGTCCAAGGATCGTTCGGCCAGGAGCGACAGCTTGCCGGCGTCGATCTTGTCGCCGGTGATGGCCAGCACGATGTCGCCTGAGTAGACCAGGCTCGCCAGCACTACCACCAGCAGGTCGGGCTCCAGACGGCAACGCGCGGGAGCAAAGTATTCAACATCAGTGGCGCCGCTAATGAGCTCGCTGCGGTTGAGCACCTGGCCGTGACCTTTGGCTTTCAACCGGTTCAGCACTTCTTGGGCGTACTTGGATCGCGTGGGCTCGATGCGATCGCCGTCCAGCATCTCCAACGCATCGAGGATGGCGATGGCGTCCTTGGTGCGCGTGCCGCCCGCCAGCGCCCTGAGAGCATTGGTGATGAGCTGCTTGCGGTTGGATTCGGTGACCAGCACCGAGAAGGTCGGATATTCCGGCGCCAGATCCGCGAAGTGGGTGCCGAGGGCAAGGCCGGCAGTTACGTTGACGATGTCGCGGAAGTTGGCGCGCTCATCCGGCCCCAACCGGAGCTTGTCGCGCATCGACACGCCCTTGGCCCATTCCTGCAGGGTCTTGGTTTTGCCCTGGTAGGTGACTTCGAAGGCGGTCATCTGCTTGTCCTGCAGCCACTTGCTCATGTCGCGCAGGGCATCCTTGGCCTTGTCCAGGTAGACGGCCTTCGCCGCACCGCTAGCGGTCGATGCCAGTTCCTGGGCTGCGGCGTAGAACGAGAGATGACGCTTGATCGCGTCATCCAGACCCTTCAACCGGAAGAACACCTCGTCCGGCTTGGCTTCGTCGCGAAAACGGGGTGGCTCGAACGGCTGGATGAAATAGATATAGAAGTCGCGCTCGGGCTGGGCGGTCGGCCGATCGTTGGGCGCTCCGAGGAACAGGTAGCCGTTGCGCTCCACGCGGCGTTCCTGCCATTCGACCTGGTGTTGCCAGATCTTGTAGCCGGTGACGTAGGCATGCTCATCGGTGCATTCCATGAGCTGCATGAGCGCGCTGTAGTAAGCGCGGTCCAGCGCGTCGTCCGACAGGGCTTCGGCGCGCTTCTCGATCTGGGCATCGTAGTCGACGTCCTTCTTGAGATCGAGGTAGTACTGCTCGGTGTCCGGTGCCTTGGAGATGAACTGGCCGTTGACCGTCTTGACGATCTCACGCAGGGTCGTCTGCACGGCGGTCAGCAGGTCGTCGGCGGGCTCACCACCCATATCCTCAATGCCGGGCTGGTACAGGCAAAGCGTGTCACGCAGTTCCTCGGCCGTTGGGCCCACCGGCACGTAGATGTCGCCGCCGGTCGTCAGCCGGTGGACAGACAGCCCCTTGATTACCCGCATGGCCATCGCCTTGTAAGCGGGACGCGTAAAGGCCTTTTGTACGCGCTCGGAGAGCACCTCGGCCACCTTCAATACTGGGCCGATATTCGGGTCTGATCGCAGCACCGAGTTGGAGGTGACCGTGTCCCAGAACTTGTCGTAGCCGATCAAGCCGGGGCGATCGGTCGGCACCTCCTCATCCAGGAGAGCCTGGATCTGGTCGCGCAAAGTGACCAGCGCGCCGCGCTTTTCGGTGAAGATCAGCCGCTCGAAGGTGCCGATGTAGTCCGGATGGACGGGAAACAGGCGGACATACTCATCCATCCGCTCGTTCATGTTGCTGTAGAACTTGGCGAAAGGCGTGAGGTAGGTGCGGATCTTGTGCTGCTGGTCCGCCGACTTCTTGAGCAGACGCTCCGCCACCACAAAGCTCACGTCCTGGCGGGCAAGCAGGACCTGGGTGAAGCGTTCGTTCACGCGACGCAGGCTGTCGGCGACATGCTGGAAGCGGCTGCTGTCGAAGATGGCTTCCTGCACGCCGGCCACAAAGCGGAAACGCAGATGCTTGGTGACCTCCCCGATCTCGCGCAGGAAGGACAGGTCCAGCACCAGATCATGGTCCTTGCGGGAGCGCAGGTATTCGAGGAACTCGTCAACGACGAGGAGGACCCCATGGTTGGGGTGCACCTCGTCGAAGGCAGCCATCATCTCCTCGAAGGCGGCCTTGTTGTTGACCACTTTGTCGGCCGGCGGGAATGCGTAGCTGACGCCCTGGTTCTCCAGGAAGATCTCGAGCTCCTGCGTGATGATGTCGCGCAGGGACATCTGGCTGGAGATCTCGATACGGTGCACCTTGAACTTGCCGGCGATCGAACCGGCAGCCTCCGCGACTTTGGGGTGGTGGATCATCGGGACGTAGGCAGCGTCCTCGGCAATCAGCGAGAGCACCGACATCAAGTGCGACTTACCGGTGCCGTAGTTGCCGACCACGAGCACACCCTTGTGGTCGACCGATTCGTCGAACGAGAGCTGCGGGATCATCTGCTTGGTGATCCGCTCGGCCATGTCGTCGGAAATGACGTAGGTGGCGACGAGCTTCTTTGCCTCATCGGGCCGGTTGGCGTCGAGCAGCTGAATGACCGACTCGATCGGCTCGAACTGAATGAGATCCCCGTAGCGCATGCGTTTCCTCTTTACCCCACCGTTTCAATCTCGAACGGGACCAGGCCGTCGAGGCCGTAGTCCTGATATTCCGGATGCCCTATCTCCGCATAGATCAGGCGGCCATCCCGTAACTCTCCCGGCCACACCGCCACCACACGCCGGGCATGAGCGTGGCGCTTGAGCAGATCCAGCGGATCGAGCTTGAGCGACTGATCAAACAGCAGCTCGATGTTGTCGAGCAGGAGTAGATCGCCGCTTGCATATTCATCTGCCAGCTCTCGCAGGGCGACGTTGGCCTGGAGCGCCCGTTGCCGCTGCGGCAGCGCCGCGAGGCGATTTCCCAGCGTGGCCCCGACATTCATTACCTTCGCACCACGCCGATTGGCCAGCTCGGCCATAAGAGCGGTCTTCCCGCACCCAGGGCGCCCAACAAGCAGGATCAGCTTGCTGTGCAGGGCCGCGATTTCGTCTACGAGACGGTCCAGTCGTGTGAGCATCCGGCAGCCCTTCACCCATTGCCGCCATGAGCCCCGCCAGGACCATCGTCGCCCTGGGCTTCCGCCGTCTGCTTCTTGATCCACAGGTCGATTTCCTGGCTCCGGAATCGCCACGTGCCACCGACTTTGAATGCGGGGATCTTCTTGCCCGCCGCCAAGCGATAGACCGTGCGTTTGCCTACCTTGAGGTAGGCAGCCACCTCGTCGAGCGTGAATATCTCTCCAGTGTCGTCTTTCATCGCTTCCCCGCCCGGCAACAGGACTGCGGCCGGTGATGATGGTAATCTTGGCAAGGATACGGCAAACTTTTGCATCTTTGAACAGCCAAGCGGCGGGAGGGGGCGTAAGCTCCCCCGTCAAGTAGACACGGTAAAAGTAGAGTTTCCGGCGGCTTGTTGACGGTACTCGGCCGGTGTGAGGTCGCCGAGCGAGTCATGGGGGGTCTTTCCTCGTTGTACTGGATCATCCATCGCCACGTGGCTTCGCGGACGTCGTCGAGCGTGGCGAACAGATGCTGGTCCAGGACCTCTTCGCGCAAGGTCCGGTTGAAGCGTTCGATGTAGGCGTTCTGGTTGGGCTTGCCCGGCTGGATGTACTGGATCGCCATGCCGTTGGCCTTGGCCCACTGGACGAAGGCTTCGCCAGGAACTCCGGGCCGTTGTCCGTCCGAAGTACCTGTGGCAGGCCGTGGTCCTGCTTGAGCTGCTCGAACACCCGCACCAGGCGCAGCGACGAAATTGAGGTGTCGATCTCGATGTGCAGGGCCTCACGATTGAAGTCGTCGACGACGTTGAAGGTACGGAAGCGCCGGTTGCAGGCCAACGCATCGGCCATGAAGTCGGCCGACCACACGGTGTCAGGCAGCTGCGGCACGTACAGCGGCACGCGCTCCCGCTTGGGCAGGCGGCGCTTGGCCTTGCGACGCAGATGCAGGTTCATCGCCTTGTACACGCGGTAGATCCTCTTGTGGTTCCACTCTGGCCAGCGCCGACGCAGGAACTTGCAGCACTTCCAGAAGCCCCAGCCGGGGTGGTCTTCGACCAGCTCGGCCAGGGCGGCGATCAGCTCGGCGTCGCGCACCGTCCAGTCCAGGGGCGGCCGATACCACGCCGCCCGCGACAGCCCCACGCACTCACAGGACCGGCGCAGGGGCCGCGCGTGCACCTCGACCAGGTACCGCACCGCCTCGCGCTTCTGCACCGGCCCTACAGTTTTTTTGCGATCAGATCCTTCATCGCCGCGTTGTCGAGCGCCATCTCTGCGTACATCCGCTTGAGCCTGGCGTTCTCGGCTTCCAGCTCCTTGACCCGCTTCAGGTCCGACGCCTCCATGCCGCCGTACTTCGCCTTCCACTTGTAGTACGTAGGCGCGCTGATGCCGGCTTGCCGGCAGATGTCCTTGACCGGCACACCGGCGTCGGCCTGCTTGAGGATCGAGACGATCTGGGTCTCGGTGAAACGGGACTTCTTCATGGAACCTCCTGGCTGGGGAAAACATGCCAGAAAGTTCTACTTATGGGGTGTCTGCGGATCGGGGAAGCTTACGCATCCAGCGTGAATCACATTCGTTCCCTTGGCAGGACCTGGCCTGATATCCAGCGTCGCAGGCATTTCGGCTTACGATCCGTCCCACGGATTGATGACCGCCACCCCAGCCGCCTCGAAGGGCGCGGTATCGCGTGACGCCACGATGAAGCCCCGCGATGCAGCGATGGCGGCGATGTAGCCATCCGGCGTCGGGAAGCCACGCCCTCCATTCCTGGCCGCCACGGCCAGCTCTGCGTAGCACCGCGCTGCCTCCGTGTCGAAGGACAGCACGCGATCCCTGAACAGCTCCAGCAGCGCGTTGAGCGCGCCATCCAGCAGGTCCCTGCGCCTGCCCTGCGGCAGTGCCTGGATGCCGAACAGCAGCTCAGCCAGCGTGACGCTGGTGATGTATAGAGTCTCCGCCGCCTGGTCATTCAGCCACGCCACGACCACTGCGTTGGGCGCCGGCTTCATCGCCTCGGATACGACGTTGGTATCGAGGACGATCATTCGAACCTCGGCGGCTCGGCGGGCGTCCTGTCGCGGACACTCTCAAGATCGGCAAAGTCTTCGTCGGTCAAGCCAATCTTCCGCCCGATGGCAGCCAGGGCATCGCCCATGCGCACGCGGCTTTCGGGCTTGACCGCCGCCGCCAGGATCTCGCGCACCTCGGCCTCCGTGCTGCGGCCATGCTGCGCCGCCCGCACCCGCAAGGCCCGGTGCACGTCTTCAGGCACATTTCTGATCGTCAGGACAGCCATGACGCAGTACCTCGCACTATGCCTTCAATGACAGCAAATTTATCACAACGACAGCATTGCTTCAAACCATCTCTGCCCCGGCTATCTGCCGGTCGGCTCCGGGGCCTCCCTGTCAAGCGCCCCGAACTGCGCGCCCGATGATCTGGTGCAGCTCTGTCTGCAAAGCCTGGAAGCGACGCATCAACGCCTCCACGTCCACCGGGCGTGCGCCCTGCCCTCGCTTCTCGGCGAGCCAAAGCTTCAGTAGCCCGGCAACCCGCCCCAGGTCGCCGTTGACCCGCCCCAGGTCGGCCACGGCCTTCAGGTCAAGGACAGAGGGGACCGGGTGGTTCAGCCCTGCCGCCCGCATGTAGGCCGAAAGGGACAAGCCGGCCTGCTCGGCGCGGGCGGCAATTTCTGCCCGCTCATCCGGCGTCACCCACACCTCAATCCTGCTTCCTCGTGGTCGGGTTCCTCCCCCATGCTTGGTGTCGTCTGTCATGACCGTCTGTCCTTTGTCGCGGCAGCGACGGTGCGCCTCGCAGAGCACGATGCCGTCGAGCCGCAGGCGAGTAAGGGGCAGTGTTGGGCCGATGCGCGCTTGCGCGTACCGGTACAACACATATCTTGCCGTCAAAACTCACTGCGAACTTATGCGATCTTTCGCGATCAACGCGCGAATCGACGATCAATCGCACGTCTTCGCACATCATCGCGTTTCGTCGCGTACGTTCGCGCTTCGTCGCATTGAATCGCACATATTCGCGCAACATGGCCTGCACGCGGTCGCGATGGGCACCAAAAGGAAAGGGGCCGTTCGGCAGATTCCAGCGGCCCCTCGATTCACAGACAAAACATGCATCTGCCACGCCACCCAGGGGCCGGACAGTCAACGGCGACACGGGTGTTGAGCCGCCCCTCGGGGGAGGTGCTAACAGATTACACGTGCCCTTCCCGGCCCTTGTTTCTTTTGGTGTCCTGAAGGAAGGCAAGGCCCCTGCCGCGCAGCGGCCAGGGGCCGCGCCTAGTGGATTATCTCTTGGATAATCTTGGAAAGCATCTCCAGATCGCTCATAAACCATTGTATTTATTGAATTTTTTTACATCACCGGGGTGGCGTTAAAGTGGGGATTGGGTGGCGTTAAAGTGGGGATTGGGTGGCGTTAAAGTGGGCCCCATGCAGGCTTGCCGCTCCAGCTGGGGTTCGGTAAGCTTGGGGCCTGGAGATTTCCCATTTGTCCTTGGTGTAGCTCGCCACTCTCCAGCCCAGCGCGTCCAGCTCAGCCAGGGCGCGGCGGACTGTCTGACGCCGGGTCTTGACCGTGTTGGCATTCACCGCTGCGTCGGGCCAAACGTACCCGCACAGAGTGTCGATGTCCGCACGGCCCGACTTGCCTGGGTCGATCCAGGCGCACAGGCGCTGGTGGATGAGGCGCGCAGCATCGGTTCGCAGAGCCCGCACCTCGCCCATGCTGATCCGCACGTGCTGACCGCCCATCACGGCACGGGCCAGAAGGGGGTTAAGCGCCACGTAGAGTTTTCCGTCGTGCTCGTCGCTGGCGTACTCCGAAAGAAGCCTGAAGCCTTGGCGCCGCTTCCCATCCTGCACGATGACCGAGACCTTCCAGAGACGCTCGATGCAGTCACGGATCGGCTTGGCGTTATCCACATTGGCGTAGCCGACTTCACGTGCCAGCGCCCGGTAGCTTCCCCTGACAACCATCGCATCCTGCCGGATCGCATCCCATTTGGGCTCAAGGAACAGCCGGAGCTGCCGGCCCGCCTCCGTTTGCGGCTCGGGTGAAAGCACCAGCCCAGCCGGCCCCGCCATGGCCACCAGGCCCTGCAAGATGCGCAGGTCGTCCGCTCCCAGCGGTTCGGGACCGCTGAACTCCACCCGCCTGCCGTCGCCGAAGTCATAGACGACATCCAGCTTGGCACGCTTGCGCTCGCCCTTCTGGAGACTCCGGAACAGGCCCGGTGCCAGGCAATGGATTGGGTCGTGGCGCGCGTGCGTCAGCTCAAGCTTGTGCACGATGCGCCCCCTTTCTGCGGCCGGTCAGCTCCGAAGCCGACAACGCTGCCGGCAGGAGCACGCCATGGCCGTCCCGCGAATACCAGCGGTCCGGCGGCGCGCTTCCGTAGTTCTGCTTGGAGACCCCAAAGCGGACGAAATGCCTGCGGCGCGCCTCGCCGATAGGTGGCACACCCTTGGGTTCTTCCCCAAGGCGTGCGGCCTCCTCCGAAGTCATGGGTGCAATGAACCCGCACCACCGGGCATTGTCGACAAGCGCCGACGCACCTCGCGCGGCTCCCTGGTGATCGGTAGCCCCCTCTCGTGCGCTGCCCTTGCTGACGTGGTGCAGGAACAAGACGGACGCTCCCGTTTCCAGTGCAAGGCGCTCCAGACAGGCCACCACCGCCGCCATGTCCCCGTTGCTGTTTTCGTCAAGACGATGCATGCGGCTCAACGTATCCAGCACAACGAGGCGCGCCCCCGAGCACCTCTCCACCAACTGGTGCAGCGTGTGCCTGTCCGTGACACTCATGGAGCTGCCTGCGACCGGCTCGACGGTCATCCGGCCCGCAATGGCCGAGCGCGCTGTGTCGCTCAGATGTCTGCCAATGGCATGGATGCGGCAATCAAGGATCGGGGCCGGATCCTCGCCGGCAAAGTAGACCACCTGCCCGGCGCGTGACGGCTCAAGCCCGAGCAGATCACTGCCGGGAGCATCCCCGCCTGCAACAGCCATTGCCGCCTCCAGCGCCCAGAAGCTCTTGCCCGCGCCACCGGGAGCCACCAGCGCCCCGACCGTACCGGCGAGAAAGCCGGGCCAGACGAAGTCGAGCGCAGGCGGATCGTTTTCGAACGCGGCCTGCACGTTGACCGTCATCGTCACTGCCCGCCTCCAGGACGGTCCGCCTGCTGGCAGGACGCTTTCCTCGCCTCGATCCAGGCTTCGACCTCAGCCAGATCCCACGCAACGTTGCGTCGGGTCAACGCGATGCGCCTGGGGAACTCCCCCCGCTGCTCCATGTTGAAGATGGTCCGCTCACTGAGTGGGATCATCGAGTGGAGCTTCTTCCGGTTGATCAACACTTTCTGCCTTGGCTCCATGCAGCAACCTCCAAGTCAATGCGAAGCGTTGCGTGATGGTGCCCGGCAGTGCAAAATCGATACAGTCAAAGATTTGTCGAATTGGTTGACATGCCGCACTTTCCCGTCATCCCTGTCTGGGAGAACTGTGATCCAGGCATTGGTGCTGCAGTCCGCAAGTTGCAGGAGGAGTGGCGGCCGTACTCGATGGCGTCGCGCAGCAAGCGCATCGACCGGCTCATCCAGCAGGTCATCGATCCGGCCGTAGCAGCCTATGCAGCCACGCTGCCGCCCGATCTGCTCCACTTTCTGCCCGGTGCAGGCTCAGGCCTCTCGTTCAGCGACATTTGCCGGCTGGTTGGCCTGAACGACGCTGCACGCCTTCAGCGCCAGTTGCTTCGCCAGTTCGTTTCGAGCCACGGCGTAAAGACTGACCAGGGCCGACGGTTCGTGGCCACACTGGAAACCCTTCTCGCACTCACGCGAGCGTGCGCGCGCAAGCCACCGCTTACCTCGCGTGCGAATGGAAAGCAGGTGGACAGGGATCGCATCCAGGACTTCTGCCGCTACTGCGGCTCCCCAACGGAACTGGCGGCCTACGCCAACGGCCGCCTGGAAAGTGACCCTGACGAGACGCTGCAATTCAGCAGCCTGTACTGTTCACGGCACCGTCCAAAGTTGCCGGATGGTGGGTGGAATCCTGAGCACCAAAGGGCCAGGCGTTCGGCCGCTCAGTTCGACGCGGAGCTGGAGCGTCTCACCCGCCAGGCAGGTAACTGGCGCGAACCGTGCGCCGGGTCAGGCGACTGGCTGGTCGACTGCTACCTTCACCACTACGTGCTCAAGCACCGCCTCCGGTATGGCGATACGTCCGAACTGCGCGATCACGCCAGGCGGATGACAGACGCCCGGCTGACCGACCGCAAGAAGCAAATCGTCATGCTGCTGCGGTACGGCATGAGCCAATCCGATGCCGCCAGCGTCCTTGGCATTCAGCGGCAAGCCGTCTCCAAGGCCAGCGCCAGTATCCCCAGCGTGTTCTGGCAGCTACCCAGCCTTCCCGAATACAGCACCGAGTTCCTGCTGTCAGGCGCGGCGCGAAAACCCGCAGCGCCGCGTTGAGCGCCGCCACGGTTACGGCTTTGGTGCCTTCGTCCACTGGTCGATCATGTCCGCCCAGTCCTGCAACATCTGCCGCCGCTGTTCCCGGTACTCGGCCTTGTTGTAGATGGCCCTGACGCCGCGCTGTTCGTGGGCGAGGCACTTTTCGATCCAGTCGCTGTTGTACCCGGCTTCGTGCAGCAGGGTGCTGGCCGTGCGGCGCAGGTCGTGCGGCCCGAACTTGCCCAGCGGCTTGCCGTCCTTCTGCGCCAGTTGATAGGTCAGCTTCATCACCTGGTTGAGCGTGGCGCTGCTCATGGGCGCACTGGGGTCATAGCGTGACGGCAGGACGTATTCCGAACCACCGGCAAAGGTTTTCAGTGCGACCAGCAGGTCCATCGCCTGCCGCGACAGGAACACCAGGTGCGGGTTGCGCCGCTTCATCCTTTCCTTCGGGATGGTCCACAAGGCCTCGCTGAAGTTGATCTCGCTCCACCTGGCGTTGGTCAGCTCGCTCTTGCGCACCATCGTCAGCAGGAGCAGCTTCACGGCGGCGCGGATCGACGGCGACGTGCCGACCCGCTCCAGGTACTGGTACATGAGGCCGATCTCTTCCGGCGTCAGGGCGCGGTCGCGCGGCGCGAACTTCGCGATGCTGGCCGGGCGGACCAGCTCGGCGGGATTCTCGACCTTCTGCCCACGCTCGATGGCCCACCGAAAGACCTGGTACACGATCTCGCGCGCATGGACGGCGGTGGCCGGCGCGCCCCGCTCGACGATGGCGTCGGTCAGGGCCCGCAGGTCTTCGTGGGTGATCTCGGTCAGCTTGAGGTTGCCGAACTTGACCTTCAGGTCGCGCTCATAGACCGAGCGCCGCATGTCGCGGGTGGAATCGGCCATCGGGTAGCTTCGAAGCCACTTTTCCGCCCAGGCACCAAACGTCTCGGCGTCGCGCACCCGGGCCTTCTCCCTGGCTTTTTCCCGGGCCGGAGACTTCCCCGCCGCGATCATCTTCTTGGCTTCGGCCAGGCGTTCCCGGGCCTCGGCCAACGTGATCCCGCCCGGCCCGTACCGGCCGAAGGTGATGGTCTCCTGGCGCCCGTTGAGGGCGTAGTTGTAGCGGAACGAAATGGTCCCTGAGGGGGTGACGGCCACATACAGGCCGTCCCTGTCCGCCACCTTGTACAGCTTGCCCGTCGGCTTGAGGTTCCGCAGCTTGGTATCGGTCAACATGACACACACGCTCCCTTGCAACACCATGCGTCGTGCGCCCTGCTTGAACCAAAGAGAACCCCTTACAAGTCAACAGCTTACGGGGACGCACCCATGGCACAGCCATCGTGACGCACACGCTTCACCGGCCATCAATACCATGCCTGGAAGACCCCATGTGGAACGACAAAAAATCGTTTTACAGCAACCACTTACACGATTCCAATACCATGGCCACCTGGGAACGAGGCGCATGGCATCGGCGGCAAGGCATGGCACAGGGCCGGTTTCGTGCCATCGACTATGCCATGAAAAATTCGTGCTTGGCCATACCCCAGGTTGCCAGTCCGTGCCAGGTTGAAAGCACAAAAAAGCCCGCAGTGACGCGGGCTTAGGTGTGTCTGGTGCCTGATCCTGCCGGCCGCTGCCGGACGCGGAATCACTCCCACTCGATCGTCCCCGGGGGCTTGGAGGTGATGTCGTAGACGACGCGGTTGATGCCGCGCACCTCGTTTATGATGCGAGTGGCGGTGCGGCCAAGGAAGTCCATGTCGTAGTGGTAGAAGTCCGCAGTCATGCCGTCGACGGATGTCACCGCGCGCAGCGCGCAGACATACTCGTAGGTGCGACCATCGCCCATCACGCCCACCGTCTGCACCGGCAGCAGCACCGCGAAAGCTTGCCAGATCGCGTCATAGAGGCCGGCCTTGCGGATCTCCTCGAGGTAGATCGCGTCCGCCTGGCGCAGGATGTCGAGCTTCTCGCGCGTCACCACGCCGGGGCAGCGGATGGCGAGCCCAGGACCGGGGAACGGATGCCGTCCGATGAAGTGCTCCGGCAGGCCAAGCTCGCGACCGAGCTCGCGCACCTCGTCCTTGAAGAGCTCGCGAAGCGGCTCCACGAGCTTCATGTTCATGCGCTCGGGCAGGCCGCCCACATTGTGGTGCGACTTGATCGTAACCGAAGGTCCGCCCGTGAAGGAAACGCTCTCGATCACATCCGGATAGAGCGTGCCCTGCACCAGGAAGTCGGCGCCGCCGAGCTTCTTCGCCTCCTCCTCGAACACCTCGATGAACAGGCGGCCGATCGTCTTGCGCTTGACCTCGGGATCCGTGACGCCGTCCAGCGCCTGCAGGAACCGCTCCGAAGCATCCACCAGGATGAGCGGCAGGTTGTAGTGCTCGCGGAACATGTTGACGACCGAAGCCGCCTCGTCCTTCCGCATCAGCCCGTGGTCGACCAGGATGCAGGTGAGCTGCTCGCCGACCGCCTCGTGCGTGAGCAGCGCGGCGACGGACGAATCCACCCCGCCCGAAAGCGCGCAGATCACGCGGCCGGAACCCACCTGCCTGCGGATCGCCTCCACCGCCTGCTCGCGGTAGGCGGCCATGGTCCAGTTGCCCTTGAGGCCGGCGATCTTGAGCACGAAATTAGCGATGAGCTTGGCTCCGTCCGGAGTGTGCACAACCTCGGGGTGGAACTGCACGCCGTAATACTTGCGCCTGTCGTCGGCTATCGCCGCGAAGGGAGCGCCGGCCGAAGTACCCACCACGCGGAAGCCTTCCGGCAGTGCCGTGACGCGGTCGCCATGGCTCATCCACACCTGATGCCGCGTACCCGGAGCCCAAAGCCCCTCGAACAGGGCGCAAGAGTCCTCGATATCCAGGAACGCGCGGCCGAACTCGCGATGGTCGCTGGATTCGACCTTGCCGCCAAGCTGCGCGCACAGCAGCTGCTGGCCGTAGCAGATGCCGAGGATCGGCAGGCCGGACTCGAAGAGAACCTTCGGTGCCCGGGGGCTCCCCGTTTCAACAGTCGAAGCCGGGCTGCCCGACAGGATGATGGCCTTGGGCTGGAGGCGCCGGAACGCCTCTTCAGCGGATTGGAACGGTGCGATCTCGGAATAGACGCCCGCCTCGCGGACGCGCCGCGCGATCAGCTGGGTGACCTGGCTTCCGAAGTCGACGATGAGAACGGTTTCTGGATGGTGTGAGATGCTCATGGCGAGGCTTTAATGGAGGTGGGCCGCAAGTGCAACGCCATAAGCCAGCATTGCGGCGTTTTCTGCACCGGATTGCACCGGTTCGAGCGATTTTCTCGTGCTATATGGGCTTTCCGGCATCAGTGTCCACGCCTCCCGAGCATGGCGAAGAAGAATCCGTCGGTGTCGGTTGTTGCTGGCGTGAGCGTGATGCCGTTCGCGCTGATGCGCACCGGCACGCTCGCGTGCGGGAAACGCGCACGCCACAGGGCGTCATGGTCGGCAAGCTCGAAAGCGGGGTTCCTCCGCAGGAACGCCTCCACCTGCCTGCCATTCTCCTCCTCGAAGATCGAACAGGTGATGTAGGCGATCACGCCGCCGGGCTTCACGAGCGGCGAGACGGCGTCGAGGATGGCCGACTGGTCGGCCACGCGCGTCTCGAGCCGCTGTGCAGAAAGCCGCCATTTGGCATCCGGCCGGCGGCGCCAGGTTCCCGATCCCGTGCAGGGCGCATCGACCAGGACCAGGTCGAACTGGCCCTCCATCCCGACGAGCCGCTCCTGGCTGAAGACGATCTGCACGTTGCGGCAACCCGCGCGCCGGATGCGCTCGTGGATCGGCATAAGCCTCTGCGGGTCCGCGTCAAAGGCGAAGATCTGTCCGCGGTTCTGCATGCGCGCCGAACAGGCGAGCGTCTTGCCGCCCGCGCCCGCGCAGTAGTCGAGCACCTGCATGCCGGGCTCCGCGCCGGCGAGTTCCGCGACAATCTGCGATCCCTCGTCCTGCACCTCGAACCAGCCCCGTTGGAAGGCCTCGGTCCCCTGCAGGCTTGGGTGTCGTCCGTAACCTTCGATCGGCGGGATGCGCACGCCTTGCGGCGCGATGCGCGTAGGCTCGGCGCCATGCCGCGCCAGCGCCTTCACCACCCTGTCCCGTGTTCCCTTCAGCGTGTTGGCGCGCAGGTCGAGCGGCGGCCGGTCACAGAGTGCCGCGCATTCCTCCACCCATGCCTCGCCGAAGACCTGTTTCAGCAGCGGCAAGCACCATTCCGGAACGTTGGCGCGCACGGTGTCGGGCATGGGGCTGTCCTTGCGGCCGGCCAGCGCTTCCCGCTCACGCTCGCTAAGCTGTGCGGGCGCGAACGGATCCCCCGCCAGCGCCTCTTCCAGCGCGGCCACATTCAGTCCGTTCTCGAGCAGGAAGGATCCCAGTATGAGCGCCCGGGGCGAATCGTCGTCCAGCAGCCAGGCCGCGGCGTGCCGCCGTCTCAGCGCATCGTAGACGAGATTTCCAACGGCCGCGCGATCACCCGAACCGGCAAAGCGATGTGACAGACCCCAGTCCCGCATGGCGTCTGCGGCCGGTCGATGGCGTGTCTCGATGTCGTCTAGAACTTCAATGGCGGCTCCAAGCCTGCCCCCGAGGCGCATGGCGTATCCTTTCCGGTTGACCCGATCCGGTGTCTAGCTAAGCGCTGAAGCGAGTTTAGGCAACCCGTCCGGACGTGCGACAACCCTCATCCGAAAGAAAAACGGAGACGCCGCCTCAAATGGAAAAGGGGTGCGGATACCCGCACCCCTCCGCCCCCTGGCCCCCAGGGGAAAATATCAGGCCGGATCACTCGGCAGCGGCGGACGTGGCAGTTGCCTCGTACCCGTGCATTTCCTTGAGCGCGCGACGGACACCCGCCTCGTACTCCGGATGAACCAGCTTGAAGTGGCCGAGCTGGCGCTCGATGATGAAGCCCGGAACGCCCTTCATCGCCGCGGCGATGTTCTTGAACAGACGCTCCCGCTGACCATCGTCGAACAGCAGGAACAGCGCGCGCGGCTGCGAGTAGTCGTCGTTGCCGATGCGGTGGTTGTAGCGGTCGGCATCGCCGGAGATGCGCAGCGGCGGTTCCTTCGCGACCGGATTCTCGACCGGACCGTTGAAGGAATTGGGCTCGTAGAACGCGTCCGGGTTGCCGGTCCTGATACCGCCGTAAACGTTCATCTGGCCATCCCGATGGTAGTGATGGACAGGGCAGCGCGGCTGGTTGACCGGAATGGACTCGTAATGCGTGCCGAGGCGGTAGCGGTGTGCATCCGCGTAGGAGAAGATGCGGGCCTGCAGCATCTTGTCCGGGGAGAAGCCGATGCCCGGCACGATGTTCGACGGCGAGAAGGCTGCCTGCTCGATCTCCGCGAAGTAGTTGTCCGGGTTTCGGTTGAGCTCGATCTCGCCGATCGTGATCGGCGGGTAGTCGGCGTGCGGCCAAACCTTAGTCAGGTCGAACGGATTGTACGGGGTCTTCTCCGCATCGAGCTCCGGCATGATCTGAACCTGGACGGTCCATTTCGGATACTCGCCGCGCTCGATCGCGTGGAACAGGGCCTCCTGGTAACTCTCACGCGACTTGCCGATGACCTGCTCGGCCTCTTCGTTCGTATAGAACTTGTGGCCCTGCTGCGTCTTGAAGTGGAACTTCACCCAGTAGCGCTCGCCCGCATCGTTCCAGAACGAATAGGTGTGAGAGCCGTAGCCGTTCATGAACATCGGCGCGACCGGGATGCCGCGGTCGGAGAACAGGATCGTCACCTGGTGCAGGCTCTCCGGCGACAGCGACCAGAAATCCCACATCGCGGTGGCCGAGCGCAGGTTGGTGCGCGGATGGCGCTTCTGCGTGTGGATGAAGTCCGGGAACTTCAGCGGATCGCGCACGAAGAAGACCGGCGTATTGTTGCCGACCAGGTCCCAGTTGCCCTCGGGCGTGTAGAACTTGATGGCGAAGCCGCGCACGTCACGCTCGGCATCGGCCGCTCCCAGCTCGCCGGCCACCGTCGAGAAGCGGATGAGCAGCGGCGTCTCGGCGCCGGGCTGCAGAACCTTCGCCTTGGTGTACTTGGAAATGTCGCCGGTGATCTTGAGCGTACCGTAGGCGCCCCAGCCCTTGGCATGCACCACGCGCTCCGGAATACGCTCGCGGTTCTGGTGGGCGAGCTTTTCGATGAGCTGATAGTCCTGCAGCAGGACCGGGCCGCGCTCACCCGCGGTCAGACTGTTCTGGTTGTCCGGAATCGGAGCACCAGCCGTCGTTGTCATCGTTGGCTTGTCGACCATGCTGTAACCTCACCACTTGGAACGCGCGGCGCGCGTTGCTGAACCATCGGAAATTTGGAACAGTTCTAACTAACCACCGCAGATCCATAATTGCCAATTGAAAATCCTGTGTTCCTTGATAAGGTTTTCTTATTATGCGCGTATCACTGAGACAGCTGGCCTATTTCGAACATCTGGCGGAAGTGCTCCATTTCGGGCGGGCAGCCCAGCTCGCAGGCGTGACCCAGCCCGCACTGTCGGCCCAGATCGCTGAATTGGAGGGCCAGCTCGGCGTGCGGCTGTTCGAGCGCGGCCGCGGCGCGATCAGGCTCACGGCGGAAGCGATCGAGTTGCGCCCCCGCATCCAGCGCATCCTCGCGGAAGTGGAAGATCTGGAGCATGCGGCAAGGCGCGGACGCGACATCCTGCAGGGCCGCTTCGGCCTTGGCGTCATTCCGACCGTCGCCCCCTACCTCCTGCCGCACCTTCTGCCCCGTCTGAAGGAATCCCATCCGGGGCTGCAGCTGGAATTGCGTGAGGCCATCACCGACACGCTTCTGGAGGAGCTGCGCAACGGCCATCTCGATGCGATCATTGCAGCCGAGCCCCTGGAGCGATCGGATGTGGACCAGCTCGCCCTGTTCCGCGATCCTTTTCTGCTCGCTGTTTCCCGTGAGGAAGTGGCCCGGATTGCCCCGCCGGTCGCCCATGAGTCCATGAGCCTCGAGCGCCTGATGTTGCTGGAGGAAGGTCATTGCATGCGCGCGCAGGCGCTGGCGATCTGCAGCAAGGTCCAACCCGTCGCGATGCAGAGCTTCGGCGCCACAAGTCTCGCCACACTGCTGCAGATGGTCTCCCACGGCCTGGGGGTTACGCTCATTCCGGAAATCGCGCGCAACTCGGCAGAACAGCTGCCCGGCATCAGCATCCTGCCCTTCGCCCAGCCGGTACCCTACCGGGACATTTGCCTGGCCTGGCGCAAGACCAATCCCCGCCACAAGGACTTCGAAGCACTTGCAGAAAGCGTGCGGAAAGCGCACCGGACGCTGGTTGCCAGCCTGTCTTCCGCCTTGCCCTGACGCGCAACGTTCGGGCGGACGCCTCACCCCATGAGGCGCTGCTGCGCCCTCACCTCAGGGTGTAGGCCGTAATAAGGGCCGCCTGCTCCGCCTCGCCGATCCCCAGTCCATCGGCAAAATAGGCTGGCACGGACCCATACTCCCGGGAGAGTTCCGAAAATGCGCTGTCGAGATACTCGGGATAAACGAGAAGCAGGTTCTCCATGATCTCGGGATCGCCTCCGGCCGTGGCGAAAGCTTCGACCATGGGCTTGTAGGCCGCAATCAACTGGTTGTTGCTGAGGAGATAATCCTCCAGGATCTCCTCCCTGCTCACTCCCAGCAGCGACAGGAACACCTCAGCCGCCCAGCCGGTCCTGTCCTTGCCGGCCACGCAGTGGAACAGCCGGGGAGTTTCCGGCTGCGCCAGCAGGGATCGGAAGAATGCACCGTAGGCGGCGAGCGCGCTCGGGAGGCTGACCAAGTTCCTGTAGACACCCAGGTATAGGTCCCGGATCCTGTCTGTCGACAGCTCGTGACTGGCCCTGCGCGGATCCTCGAACACGGGCTGCAGGGATGCGGCCAGCGACCCCATATCGTCGCTCAGGACGTTCAGCCAGATATTCTTCGCTCCGTTTATCGGAGTGTCCGGAAAGCGACTCCT
Organism: Chelativorans composti; assembly: GCF_039541695.1. Classification (NCBI taxonomy): domain Bacteria; kingdom Pseudomonadati; phylum Pseudomonadota; class Alphaproteobacteria; order Hyphomicrobiales; family Phyllobacteriaceae; genus Chelativorans; species Chelativorans composti. The sequence continues at coordinate 32,952 of NZ_BAABGS010000013.1, forward strand.
CTCCTGGGCGGTCCGGAAGTCGTAAACGGCATGGATGCCCAGATCTTCCAGCTCCTTTGCGGCCTCCTCGGGCAGTCCGGTAAGCTGGGCTGAACGGAAGAGCCGTCCCGGAACGACCAGTGCGCCGTCGGACGTGATCCTGCCCCCGAGGTCGCGGAAATTGGAAATCTGCCCTGTCCACATGGACTTTGTCCGTGCTGTTGATCCCCCCCCCCCCCCCGCAAACCTCTTGCGAAGAACAGTCTACGGGTTAGCCGTCACGGGCAATGCCGGTCAACGCAACCTGCCTCACGAAATGGCGAGGCCCCGGTACCGGGGCCTCGCAAACTCGTGCATCCCGTTCGGCAGGGCGGCTCAGCGCGCGCCCGGATAGTTCGGGCTCTCGCGGGTGATGATGACGTCATGGGCGTGGCTTTCGCGCAGGCCCGCGCCGGAGATGCGCACGAACCGCGCCTTTTCCTGGAAGGTCTTGATGTCCGGCGCGCCAACGTAGCCCATGGCCGCCTTGAGGCCGCCTGCCAGCTGATGCAGCACGCCCGCGACCGGCCCCTTGTACGGCACCTGGCCCTCGACGCCCTCCGGCACCAGCTTCAGCGTATCGCGCACTTCGGCCTGGAAGTAGCGGTCGGCGGAGCCGCGCGCCATCGCCCCGACCGAGCCCATGCCGCGATAGGCCTTGTAGGAACGGCCCTGATACAGGAACACCTCGCCCGGCGTCTCGTCCGTGCCGGCGAGCAGCGAGCCGACCATGGCGGCGTCGGCCCCGGCTGCGATCGCCTTGGCGAGATCGCCCGAGTACTTGATGCCGCCGTCGGCGATGACGGAAATGCCATGCTTGCGGGCGACTTCCACTGCGCCGAGGATGGCCGCGAGCTGCGGCACGCCCACGCCCGCCACGATGCGCGTGGTGCAGATCGAGCCCGGCCCGATGCCGACCTTGACCGCATCCGCGCCCGCATCGATCAGCGCCTGCGTGCCCTCGGGCGTCGCCACGTTGCCGGCGACGATCTTCACGCTGCCGGCGATCTTCTTGGCGCGCGCCACCGCGTCTAGCACTCGCTGCGAATGTCCATGTGCCGTGTCGATCACCAGCACGTCTACCCCGGCGTCGATCAGACGCTCGGCGCGCTCGAAACCATCGTCGCCGACGCTGGTCGCGGCGGCGACGCGCAGGCGACCCTGCTCGTCCTTCGCTGCGAACGGGTTGAGCTGCGACTTCTCGATGTCCTTGACGGTGATCAGGCCCACGCAGTTGCCGGCGTCATCGACCACCAGCAGCTTCTCTATCCGGTGCTGGTGCAGCAGGCGCTTGGCTTCCTCCTGGCTGACGTTTTCCTTCACCGTCACCAGGTTCTCGTGGGTCATCAGCTCGCGGATCGGCTGGTTCGGGTTGGAGGCGAAGCGCACGTCGCGGTTGGTGAGGATGCCTACCAGCTTGCCGGTGGTATGGCCGCCCTTGCCGCCGTTCTCGACCACCGGAATGCCCGAAATGCGGTACTCGGCCATCAGCGCCATCGCGTCGGCCAGGGTCGCGTCCGGGCCTATCGTCAGCGGGTTGACCACCATGCCCGACTCGAACTTCTTGACCTGGCGGACTTCCTCGGCCTGCTCCGCCGGCGTGAGATTGCGGTGGATGACACCCATGCCGCCCGCCTGCGCCATGGCGATCGCCAGCTTCGACTCGGTGACCGTGTCCATGGCTGCCGACAGGATGGGAAGGTTGAGCTCGATGCCGGCAATGGTCGTAGCGATACTGACCTGCCCCGGCATGACTTCCGAGTGGCCCGGCTGTAGCAGCACGTCATCGAAGGTGAGTGCCTCAAATCCTGTCGCAGTCTCTATGATTTTCGCCATTGCCTGTCCTCGGAATAGAAAAAGCCGGCCACCTTGCTGTTGCAGGGGCCTGCTGCGGTTGACTTCCCTTTCAGGATTGGCGCCGGTTCGTACCACTTTCCATGCCGCTTGGAAACCCTTGCGACACAGGAAAATGTGTGTCTGGCGTTGAAATGTCACAGGATTTGGGGGCGGCAGCCCTGCTGCCGTCACGCCTCAGGCCCCTCGCCTGCCGCCTCCTCCCCGCCGGGCGCCGCCTTCCTGCCCTTGAAGTTCCGCGCCAGGATGTAGAGCTCCACGGACTCGGCCCGCGAGGCGGGAGGCTTCACGTGGTGCACCGAGGCGAAATGCTGCTTGAGCATGGTGAGCACCTCTCCCTCGGCTCCGCCCTGGAAGGTCTTGGCGAGGAAGTGACCTCCCGGCTTCAGCACCGAGACCGCGAAATCCGCTGCCGTCTCGCACAGGTGCATGGTGCGCAGGTGGTCGGTCCGCCGGTGCCCGGTCGTGGGCGCGGCCATGTCCGACAGCACCACGTCGGGAGCGCCTCCCAGCGCCTCGATCAGCCGGTCCGGCGCGTCGTCGTCCAGGAAATTCGCCTGCAGGATCGTCGCCCCCGGGATCGGATCGACCGGCAGGTAATCGATGCCCACCACGCTTGGCGCCTCAGGCTTGGACTTCACGATGTTCACCGCTACCTGGCACCAGCCGCCAGGGGCGGCACCCAGGTCCACCACCTTCATGCCCGGCTGCAGGATCTTGTACTTGTCGTTGATCTCGATGAGCTTGTAGGCCGCGCGCGAGCGCATGCCCTCGGCATTCGCCCGGTGCACGTAGGGATCGTTCAGGTGCCGTTCGAGCCAGCGCCGGGACGAGCTCTTGATCTTGCCCTTTTTCTTGACGCGGGTCTTGAGCTGCCTGATCCCCGCTCCTGCCTTCGCATCCTTCATGCTATTCTCGCTGCTGCATGGAACCTCTTGCGGCGCCACACGCCGTCGCGCGCCATCATCTCGCTGAGCATGCCCTCGCGCAGCCCCCTGTCGGCGACCCTGAGCCGCTCCGACGGCCACTGCCGGCGGATCGCCTCGAGGATCGCGCATCCCGCCAGCACCAGGTCGGCCCGCTCCTCGCCGATGCAGGGATTGGCTTTGCGCTGGTCGAAGTTCCAGCTGAGAATGCGCCGGATCATGCTGTCGACGTGCTGCCGGTCGAGCCAGAGCCCGTCCACCCGCCGCCGGTCATAGCGCCTGAGCCCGAGATGCACGCCGGCGAGCGTCGTCACCGTTCCCGACGTTCCGAGCAGATGGAACCGCTCGCTGGAAGCCACATGCTTGAGCCGGTCAGCGCCCTCGAAATTGCGCAACAGCTCGCTTACCGCCTCTACCATCGCCTCGAAGCTTTCCGGCGAGACGTCCCTTCCGCCGAACCGTTCGGCGATGGAAACCACACCGACCGGCAGCGACGTCCAGGCGACGATATTGTCCGACAGCCGCCCGCTGCGCCTCTTGGTGAGGTCCACCAGAGCGATCTCCGACGAGCCCCCGCCGATATCGAACAGCACCAGGCCGTCCGTATCGCGCCCGACCAGCGAGCTGCATCCGGCGACCGCCAGCCGCGCCTCGGTCTCGCGGTCGATGATGGTAAGCCTGAGGCCGGTCTCCTTTCGAACGCGCTCGAGAAACTGCGCGCCGTTGGAGGCCGCCCGGCACGCCTCCGTGGCGATGAGCTGCATGCCGGAGAACCGCTTGCCCTCGAGCTTCTGCGCGCAGATGGCAAGCGCCGCCAGCGCACGCTCCATGGCCGCCTCTCCCAGCTTTCCGCTGGAGGAAAGCCCCTCGCCCAGCCGCACGATTCGCGAAAACGCATCCACCACGCGGAACCGGCCTGGCCGCGTGGGCGCCGCGATCAGAAGCCGGCAGTTGTTGGTTCCGAGGTCGAGGGCGGCATAGAGGCGTTCGTCCGGCCGGTTGAGAGAATACCGGACCAGGTTCTGCCGATCGCCTCTTGCCTTGCCGGATGGAGTTTCACCCCCGGCCGCCGCTGGCGGCGCTCCGGTCCTGGGCTTCAGTTGGTCCGCCGGTGCCGCCTTCTGGACACACGACTCACCACCCCGCATAAAGACGCGTTTGCGGCTGCGCTTTCTCCGGCGCTTTCGCGTGCGTTTTACCGGCTCCGCACCCGAATCGGGGAGAGCCGCTTTTGGCCGGACTGCCATCTGCGTCCGTCCACCCCTGGCGGGGGAGTTGTCGCGAGCCTTACTCGCGACCGGCGGTGTGTCACGTTGCTCGTGGTCCACCGCTGATCCTTTCACGCCGGGCAACCGCCTCGCGGCGGGCGGCGTCTTATCTCACGTTGAATTCAGATTAGCAGTCTCTGAGGAAATGACCAAGAGGCCCGAACGCATTTGCTCCTGCACCGGGCCACAAAGTTAACCGCGTTGAAGAACGAAGTTAACCACGGAGGGCTGGGAAGCTGATCATGTGATGCGTTGCCTCTTCTAATGGCCCGCGGCCGTCGGCGCGCCAGCCCGCTTGCGCGGACTGCCCACGCCCGGTCGGTTTCTTTCAATCCCTACCATCATCTTTCTTTCAAACCCGACCACCGCGCCCATCGCGCGCCCGCGCGGCTTCCCATGCTGCCCGCGCGACCTGCGTCAGGTCCGTTCGCTGAACCCGACGCCGGAACGCCTCGCCGCAAGCCGTTCCGTGCACCTGCACCAGTCCTGCGTCACGCCCTCGCCGCATCGGGGTACGCCTCCCATCCTCACAGAGACCCAGACGAGTGTCCGCAAATCATCAGATCGGCTCACTGCCTTCCCGATCCACGCCCCTCATCGCGCTCCTCTGCCTCCCCTTATCCGGTGCTCTCCTGCCCCAACCCTGAACGAGAGCGCCAGCGTACCGCCGGATCCGGCCGTAGGCTTCCGCACCATCAAAACACCGCTTCATCAGGCAAGCCTGCCGCTCGGGAATTGATTCTGCCGCAAGAGCGATGCTTCCTGTCCCGGACCATCCCGATACTTTCGAACAAACGCCCCAATGTGAATGCAGCTCGGGCTCGATGCGAGCAACCACCGCGGCGACCCCTCTCAACCATTTGATTTTCAGAGCCTTTTCCGCACATCATCCGCGCCCGGATGCCGCGCGATGTTAATTTTGTCATTTTGATGCGATGAGAGGGTTGACTAAAGCCGCCGCATCGTTACATAAGCGCCACGTTGATTTGCTGATGGATCAACCGGCGGCGCTGCTGCTGAGGGTGTCTGGTCGGAACGTCTGACACGGCACCGTCCCTAAATGTTGTTGGGGAATAGGTTAACGGTAGACCAGCGGACTCTGACTCCGTTAGTCCTGGTTCGAATCCAGGTTCCCCAGCCATTTCTCTTCCGATCTCCTTGAAATTGCTGACCTTTTCCGTGCTTCCGATTTGGCTCCGCCGCGTCATCTGCAACTGATGCCCAAAACTGATGCCCACAGGTGATGCCCAATCGCCTCCGGGCTGGAGGGAACAAGAGCGGATGGCACTGCGACGGCACCAGGTCGAGAACCTCGTCTTGCGCGGACCGGTCTTCTACTGGCGGGCCCGCATTCCGGCAGGCTTCAATGCTGCGGGCAGGAACGCTCGCCTCTCATTGAGTCTTCGCCTGTCTGACCGTAAGAAGGCGTCTGTGGTGGCGCGTCGCCTGAACGCGCTGCTCTTGCAGTTGGAACTTGTCCCCAAGGCGCGGATGGCAACGAAGGAACAGCTGGCCAGGATCTTCGCCCTCGAAATCGAGGCGATGCGCGAGGAGATCGAGAACCTTGATCGCATGGCGAGGCGCAATCGGAGCTTGCGCGATCCGGTACATCGCCAGGCTGACCGCCAGGCCGGTCTGACCTACCGCGTGCTGGAGCGCTACGGCCCTTGGGAAGACCTCGATTTCGATCCGGGCAGTGAGGTGTACGCCGAACTGCTCGCCGCCGGAGCCACCGAAGATGACATCCCGTGGATCGCCGAGATGTTCCGGAGCGAGCGCAAGGAGATGCTTGCCGATCGGGCTGGAACCGGCAGGACGTCCTTCATGCGCGATGTCCTCCACCGGATGGCTCAGGTGGGCCTCGATGACACGGTCGCTAACCGGGAGGCTGCTGCGGAAACGATCTATCGCGCCCGTGCGGATGCTTGGCTCGCTTCCGCAGCCGACCCGCGCAAGCCCAGCCTGATCAAACGTCCTGAACCTCCAACGTCGCAGCCGGTCGAAACGATGCCGGTGCCTGAACCCGCTCGGCCGCGCATTCTTTCCGCGCTCCCGCGTGGGGAGCGACGCCGTACGCAGATCTACTCGCCATTCTGCGTCGAGTTTCTACCCGCGCTCCCGCGTGGGGAGCGACGGCGCGATTTGTCCTGCCCTAGGGCATCGAGGTCGTTTCTACCCGCACTCCCGCGTGGGGAACGACCCTGACAGAGATGCACATCGAGGGCGAGCTCAAGGAGTTTCTACCCGCACTTCCGCGCGGGAAGTGACCCGGTATTGAGTGCATCCAGATAACGGAGCACATGTTTCTACCCGCACTTCCGCGCGGGAAGTGACTCTCGCGCGCGCGCGTAGTAGATAATTTTATAAATGTTTCTACCCGCACTTCCGCGCGGGAAGTGACGCTAGCGCCGCAATGGCTTGAACCAATTGCGGAAATCGGGCCTGCAGCGCGAGTAGAGGTCTCAAAGGGGCCCTTGTCGCCGCAGGCGACAAATCCTATCGCACATTTCCTTCACGATTTCAAAGAGCTGGGCCAAGCGCGAATCTCCCGGCCCTTTCGGGCACGCATGGGGTTCGCACAGGAACGGCGGAACCCCTTGGCGCTGCCTCAGAAGATCAAGGGGCCATCGAGATCGGTGGCCGGCTTTGCTCCCACGTGCTCTATCTTTCCGCGCCAGTTGGCGCCCAGATAGTAATAGCGCAGGCTGTCTGTCTCACGGTCGATGATCTGCTCCAGCCGCGCCTTCAGCTTCGTCCATTGGGCAGGATCCACTTCGATCTCGAAGACCGAATACTGCACACGCTGGCCGAAGTCGCGGCAGGCCTTCGCCACGCGGCGCAGCCGTGCGGCCCCCTTGGTCACCAGCACCAGCATGGATCACTTCCAGAACCAGGGCGGATAGGCATCGAGATCGCCGCGCAGATGCCGCGCAAGAAGCTGCGCCTGAAGATAAGGCACGAGCCCGAGTGGCGCATTTTCCTCCAGGAAGGGATGGCGGCGCTGCTCGCGCTTGCGCTCCTGCCAGGCGGAAAGCACGGTCTTGCGCGCCTCTTCCGTGAGAAAGACAGCACCACTGTCCTGCCGCTCGAAGTCGCCGGCCCGCAGCTGGCGGCGGTTGATGAGCGACAGCGCCAGCCGGTCGGCAAGCACCGGCCTGAGCTCCTCCATCAGGTCGAGCGCGAGGCTCGGCCGTCCGGGCCGGTCGCGATGGAGAAAGCCCACCGCCGGGTCCAGCCCCACGCTTTCGCAGGCGCTGCGGCAGTCGTGCACGAGCAGGGTGTAGAGGAAGGAAAGAAGCGCGTTTACGGGATCGAGCGGCGGCCGTCGCGAACGCCCGGTCCAGCGCATCTCAGGGTCGGGCGAGCGGATCAGGTGACCGAACACGGAGAAATATATGTTGGCCGCCTCGCCCTCGGAGCCGCGCAGCCGGTCCGTGTCCTCGTCCGACAGCTCCACCCGGCGCATGATGTGGGCAAGCCGCTCGGTCGCGGCAGCAAGAGCATCGCGTGCGGCAGTGTCCATTTCCCCGTCATGGTCACGCAGCGCGCGCATGAGCACGGACCGCTGGTTGGAAACCTTGCCAAGGACCAGCGAGCGCACGATCTCATCCGGCCGGTCGGCAATGCGGTACTGGGCCCGCCGTAGCAGAACATTGCCGCTCACCGGTCCCTCCACCCGCGCCTGGAAACGGCCGTTGCGGTCGAGCAGCGCGACGGCGATGCCCCTTGCCGCGCAAGCGCCCACCAGCGCCGGCGACAGCAGCACCGGACCAAAAGCGACGATCGAGGCCAGCATGTGGAAGGGCACGCGGCCGCGCTCCGTACCCTCCACCTCAACTACGAGGTTCTCGCCATCCTTGCGCAGGGAGGCGTTCTCGGTGGTGATATACACCGTGTTGAGGAGCTTCTTCATGGCTCCGCCGTGCCCTCCCCCAGAAGCTGCGCGACCATGCGGCTGCGCCAGGCCCTTGCGGGCCGTGCCACGGCGTCCGGCCGGCAGATCTCCTTCAGCGAGCAGGCCCGGCAGCGCTGCCTGAGAACCGTGGGCGGCGGCGTCCTGCCCGATGCCATCACCTCGACGAAGGCCTGCGCCGTCTCTTCCGTGAGCGTGCGCAGCCCGGCATCGAAGGGAACCTCGAGGCGCCGTTTGGTCTCGCCATAGAACAGCGCGCCCCTCGGAACCGGCACGCCGGTCATCTCCTCCAGGCAGATCGCCTGCGCGCAGAGCTGCACCTCGTCGGCGCGGTGAAGCTTGGGCCTGCCGCGCTTGTACTCGATGGGATAGGGGACCTCAGGCCCATCCGCCTGCGGATGGAACTCGACCACGTCGATGATGCCCGTCAGGCGAAGCCGCGCCGAGGCGACTGGCAGGGCCATCACCCGGCGCAGGCCCCGCGCCCAGCGTCCGCCGCCCTTGTCGGCCACGGCGTGCATTACATGCCCTTCCGCGGTGAAGCGGTTGTCCTCCCACGCCTGCTCGAGGTGTATCAGCGCTGCCTGCCGCAGGCAGTAGACCGCATGCTGGAGCGCGGAGATGGGGATGAAATCCTCGCGCTCCATCGGTATTCCTCAGACGAGAAGCGGGAAGGCGGAGCGGCCGCCACTAGAGGAGTTCATCGACCTCCACCCCATCAGGAAGCCCGTCGCGGTCAATCTGGACGATGTAGTCGGAGAAGGAGCGCGGATAGACAACGCCCTCCTTCTTTTCCACCTTCACGCGATCGAACAGATCCTGGGCGCGAGCATTACCCAGATGATTGCCGTGCTTGAAGACGATCAGCTTGCAGGCGCTCATCTGGCCGCGGGCGGCCGAGCGGTCATGGTCAAACATGCTGCGCAGGGCCTCGAAAAAGAGCGCGAGGTCCTCCTCAGAAAAACCCGTGTCCTTGGTTTCATCGCCCGCGAGGCTGGCGGAAATGAAGCCATGGCTGCGATAGAGCGCGTAGGGAAGAATGTGCTTGCGCCCCATGGTGCGCTCCTTCTCCATGTCGCGCTCATTGGTCACCGAGGACCGCGTGATGGATATTTCCTGCGGAACGATCGGATCGATCGACTCTGCGAAGGTCATCTGAATCGGGCCGCGGACCTGACCGGCATTCACCTCGGTCGTCATGACAGCACCGAACGCGCGGATGTCAAAGAAGTTGTCGCACATCCAGCGCGTGATGGCGCGGGCCTGCGCTTCTTCCTTCGGCAGCTTCTTTCCCTTGGTGTCCGGCTGCAGGCCGAGCGCCTTGTAGGCCTCCCGGTGGAGGTTATTCAGGATCGCCCTTTCCCGCATGTAGATCGCATAGGGCGGCTGACCGCCCTTCATCAGATCCACGTAGTTGCGAACCTTCCGCTTCAGGGCGACGTCGGTCACCAGTCCCTTTTGTGTCTGCGGCTCGATGCGCGGCATGTTGCCGTTGTCGGGATCGCCATTCGGATTGCCGTTCCGGACATCAAACAGATAGACAAAATCATAGCGGTTCTTGATCGCGACCATGGTTATTCGTCCCCCTCATCCGCAATTTCCTCGTCATCCGGCACATCGCCCTCGTCATCCGGAACACGCTTGCCGTAGCGTTCCTGGTAGTAACCGATCAGAAACAGGCCCTGCTCCTCGTCGGAATGCTGGGCAGGGAAACCCTCCTGGAACGAGGCGGCCAGTCTTCCCAGATCGGCTCCGATCCCTCGGCCCACGCGCTTGGCGTGCTCGCTATCCTTGATCCACTTGGCGTCGGAATGGCCGTTGCGAAGACGCTTTATGTGGTGCTGCTCGGCATACATGATGAGCTTCGACATGACCTGCGCAGGTGTCGCCGCAGCAGAGGCCAGATACTTGTCTCTTACATTCGTGTTGATGTCGTCGCCGAGGGCAGCGCGCTGCGCCCGTTCAATAATTGCGAACAGCTTGCCCAAACGGCGGGCGGGATTTGGATCATCAGGGTCGGAACGCACGAGATAGTCCTCCTTTGGCAGGCGGCCTTCCTTGCGCATGTCGCGCACGATAACCGCCTTGATCAGCGCAACGCGGATCCTGTCCAGATGATGATCAGACCGGATCCGCATAAGGGTTTGCGCCAGAAGAGCACGCGGGAAACGATCGCCAGTCAGGATCGAGCGGAACAGTTCGCCGGAAAGCAGCGGTGACACCTGCTCGGTGTCGTAGCGGATCCGGTTGTTGCGGTCCCTTCTCGCCGGGGCTGTCCGCAACACCAGCCGGTTGATTGAAACCGGGCGATCGTCGGCGCCCATGTCCAAGCGAATGTCGTTCACATAGTCGCGGTAGTTGCGGGCCAGGTCCTTGAAATCGCTTTCGTAGTAAAAGCGGATGGAAAGGCGGGCCGCGTTCGGCGCAAGGCCAAGCACATGAATGCGCACGCCTTGATCGATTCTCTTGGCAAGATCTCCGGCTTCAAGGGCCAAGTCGGCAGCAATGTCGATACTGCCCCGGCACAGTTTCTCAAGGAGAATGCCAATTTCTTTCCGCGCATCCTCCTCCAATTTGGACAGGTCGGGGTTCAGCCCCAGCATTGATGCAAGCGTAGCCTCCGCCAGCAGGGCCGCTTCCGCATCCTCGGCATCCGCCCAGAAGACCGTCGAGGCATCGCCAATCTGAATGCGGTGATCGCGATCCGACAGCATGCGGTTGAGCGCCGTGGTGTAGGCAAAGGCCGCGTATTCCGAGACCGGCGCGTTGTTCCCCTTCTCGTGGCCGTAGGACGTGAAGGCGTCGAGGTTGAAGGAGACGATGGAGGCGCCTGACGACTGGGCGCCCCAGACACCCTTGATCGAAGGATGCAGACGCGCAACAGGCCCACGTTCGCCAGTCACCAGACAGATTTGGGGATTGTCGTCCTTCGGGGCGTTGATTTTCGCCCACAGGGCTTTGGATGCTGGCCTGTCGTGAAGATAAACCTGATCGAGACGTTCGCTTTCCAGCGCAAAGACCACGTTCTGGTCCCTGTAATCATCCTGCCACAGGGGCGGTGCGAACTGGTCCGGCGTCCATTTCTGCAGAAATAAAAGAAGCGCCCGCAGGCCGGGATCGTCCGCGCCGGCGAGTTCCCGCTCATGGCGCTCCCGGAAAGCCGCGTGCTCGCGGTCCGTGCGCTTTCCCTTGCCAGCGGTCACACCAGCGCATAGGACGTCTTTTCCCAAAGGAAATTGGATGAGATGTTGGAGGATTTCTTGGCGGGCTGCGGCACAAGCATCTTGCGCGGCTTGCGCTTGCGCCCCTCCCCCTCGAAAAGTGGCGAGACACTCGCCACTGTGCCGTCCTCGTTAAGGCCGACGACCAGGCCGATGTTTTCCATCGAATATCCAAACGGTGGCACGTCCTTCAGCCGCGTGTAGGCGCGGGTGAGAGAAGTGATCCACCCCCATTGAACGGGTCCACCTTGAAGTATGGTTTTGACCCTGAAGGAGGACCACAATGGCAAACAAGCGACACAAGCCCGACGAGATCGTCACG